>CAZKTU010000029.1:19346-27274 GCA_964555675.1 uncultured Oscillochloris sp. | reverse complement strand
GGCCGCCGGCGAGGCTGAGGGCGAGCCCGCCCGCCGGCGCGGCGAAGGCCGCCGCGTCTACGTCGAGGGCGACGACGAGCCGGCTGCCCCGCAGGGCCGCCCGCACCCCGACGCCGTCCGCGATAGTCAGGGCGCCCGGCCCGCCGGCCGCCCCGAGCAGGTCGCGCAGCCCGTCGAGCAGGGCGGGGACGCGCCCGGCCACCCCGCCGGCCTGGGCTTGCAGCCAGCCGCTCGGGTCGCTCACGAAGGGCGCCAGGCCGCGCAGCGGGCGCGGCCGCGAGCCGCCAGCGGGCGTCGGGCCGAGCAGGCCGGCCGCGTCGAGCAGGGCGTCGAGGGCGGCGGCGGGCGCCGGGGCGAGGGAGGTCAGGGCGGCCCGCAGCCCGTCGAGCAGCGCCCCGAGGGCGAGGCCGGGCAGCAGATCGCTGAGGGCGTCGAGCACCGCGTCGGCCTGGGGCGCCGGCCAGAGGGCCAGGCTCTCGCGGGCGCCGCTCGCGTGGCGCTGCTCGAGGCTCGCCGTGACCCCGGCCCCCGCCAGGGCGACTACGAGGGCCGTGCCGGGCGCGCCGCCCGCGAGGTCGGGTCCGAGGCGGGCCTGCGCGCTGATGCCAGCCGGCGCGGCCGTCACGGCGAGCGCCCAAGGCGGGGCCGCGCCGCCGCTCGCGCTGACGCTGATGGACGGGGCCGCCAGGTCGAGGGTGGCGAGCAGCTCGCCGGCGCCGCCGAAGCGGAGCTGGGCGGTGTCGCCCGCGACCGAGGCGGCCCGGGCATCGCCGGCCATCGCCCGCAGGGCGGCCGCGAACTGGGCGCGCCGGGCGCCGTCCGCGCGGGCCGCGGCGACGGTCGCCGCCGGGTCGAGCAGCAGCCGCTCGAGGGTCACGGGGTCGACGCCGCCGGCCGGGCCGAGCAGGCCGAGGGCGGCCAGGGCCGCCCGTAGCGCGGCGAGCGCGGGGTCGGCCGCCGCGGCGACGCCGAGGCGGGCCGCGATCTCGGCGAGCACGGCGCGCACCTCGGGCAGCAGCGGGGTCGCGCCGGCGGGGGCGCCGGGCCCGACCTCGACCACCCAGCGCTCGCGCACCGTGTCGAAGGCCCGCACCTCGTGCAGCACCAGGCCGGCGCGGGCCGGCGCCGCGGGCAGGGCCGCGCCCCAGGCGCCGACGGGCAGCTCGACGCTGGCCGTCAGCCGGCGGCAGGCCAGCAGGCGCGCCGCGCCGCCAGCGCGCCCCGGGTCGGGGCCGCCGACGAGCCAGCCGCTCGCGGCGCCCAGCTCGAGCCTGACGCGCAGACTCGGCCCGCGCAGCGCCGGGGCGCCCTCGCCTTCGGCGCGGGACAGGCCGCCGAGCTCGGGCTCGATCATGATCGTCGCCCTGAGGCCGCCCGCCGCGCCGCCCAGGCTGAGCGGGAGGCGCAGCCCGGCCCGCAGTGGGGCCAGAGCCTCGTCGAGCTCGTCGCGGGCGCGCGAGCGGGCCCGGGCGGCCAGGGCCGCCGCGAAGCACGCGGTGAGCCCGCGGCGCAGGGTCTGGGGCGCCAGCGAGCCGACGACGGCGTGGGTGGGCAGCGTGAGGCCCGCGCCCAGGCCGCCGGGCGGGCGCAGCTCGGCCAGCGGGTCGGCCAGGGTGTCCAGATCGAGCAGCGCCGCCACCGCGCCGCGGGCGACGGCGAGGTCGGGGTCGTCGGCCTCGTCGGGGTCGACCGCGGGGTCGGCCGGGTCGGCCGCCGCGCCGTCGATCAGCCGCAGCAGCGCGGCGAGCAGGCGCAGGGCCTCGCCCGCCGGCAGGGCGTCGAGGCTGTCGACGGCCACCGGCGACCAGGGTGTGCCCACGGTGACGAGGGCGCGGATCCCCGCGAGCCCCTCGGCGGCGCGCGCCGCGGCGTGGCCGGCCCCGCCGTGGGCCACCACCGCGATGTCGCCCCCCGCGCCCGCCAGGGCCGTCAGCACGCGCCGCAGTCGCGCGGCCTGGCCGGCGATCCCGTCGGGGTCGGGCCCCGCCCCGTGGCCGGCCGGCAGGCGCGAGGCGGCCCGCGACCCGAGCCTGATCGCCCACGGCGCGGCCCCGGCCGGGGCCGCCGGCGGGGTGAAGGCCTCGGGCGGCAAATCGGCGGCCGTGAGGTCGATCCGGCGCGCCGGGTCGACCGTGGGCAGCACGGCGGCCGCGCCGTGGCTGCCTGGCCCGTCCACCGCGACGTAGACCAGGGTGGCCGGCGCGACGCCCCCGAAGTGCTCGTCCCAGATTGCGGCGAGGACCTCGGCCATCGGCGGCCCGTCGAGGGCGGCGCCGTGGGTCAGGTCGGAAGGCCTGTGGCCGGTCACGTGGGCGGGCAGCCCTGTGTCGGGCAGGGTCGCCACCCCGTCCGTGGCCGTCCAGCGGCTCAGCAGGTCGTCGAGGCCCTGCGAGAGATCGCCACGCTCGGCGATCATGTCGGCCAGGACATCGTCGAGCCCGGCGTCGCGGGCGAGGGCGGCGACCAGGGCGTCGACCTCGAGCCCGTCGTCGCCGGGGAGCCAGGCGCGCAGCGACGGCGGCACCAGGGTGAGGGGCGCGGCGGCGCCGGCCCGCCCGAGGGCCACGGTGAGGGCGGGCAGGGCGGCGGCCGCCCGGCCGGCGAGGGGGCCTGTGGCCGCCACGAGGGGCACGGCCCAGGGCTGCGCGCTTGCGCCGCGCCCCGCCAGCTGCACGCCGGTCAGGGCCGAGGCCGCGGCCGTGAGGGCCGCGCGCAGGGCCTCCTCGTCCTCCACGAGCTCGGCGACGAACGCCGCGAGGGCCGCGGCGGGGTCGGCGGCGAGCTCGGCGAGCGAGAGCCGCGCGCCGCCCACGCGGGGCAGCAGCGAGGGCGCGCCGAGGGTCGTGGCCCAGCCGGCCAGGGCCGCCAGGTCGGCGAGCCAGGGGCGGTCGCTCTGCCGCGCCGCTTCCTGGGCCAGGGCGCCGGCGAGCTGCTCGAGGGCCCGCCAGCCCGCGGCGTCGAGGGCCAATCGCCCCGCGCCGTCGAAGCTCAGGGCGGGCAGCGGCACGTCGCCGCTGGGCAGGTGTAGGCGCGCGTCGACGAGCTCGGGCCGGGCCCGCAGCCCCGCGTCTGGGCGCCACTCGACGCTCAGCCCGAGGGCCCTGAGCGACGCCGAGAGCTCGGAGGCTCCGAGCCGCAGGGTGGCGCCGCCCGCCCCGCTGACGCGCAGGTCGGCCAGGACCGCGGGGAGGAAGCCGGCGCTGCCGCTGTCGAGGTTCAGCTCGACCACGGCGGCGCGCAGGCCGAGGGCGAGGTTGACCCCGGTCGCGCCGAGCTCTGTGGCCATGGCCGCCTCGACGGCCACGGTGAGGTCGGGGCCGACGGCGCTCAGCAGCAGGTCGACCTGTGCGGCGAGCGGGATGCGCCAGGGGCTCGCCGGGTCGCCCGTGCCGGCGATGGCCAGGCTGCGCACGCGCTGGTCGGCGACGGCGTCGCGCAGCGCGGCGAGCACGGCGGGCAGCTCGGCGGCGTGGTCGGCCACCAGGGTCCGCCAGCGGCGGCGCACGGCGGCCACGGGGTTGCGCAGCAACTCGCCCGGGTCGACGCGCGGCAGCCCGCTCACGCCGGGCGGATCGGCGAAGCCCAGCAAGATGGCCACGGCCTCGCCGGCGGGGCCGATGGCCTCAAGCAGCGCGCCGGCCGCGTCGGCGACGGCCTGACCGGCCACGGCCGCCAGGGCGTCGGGGGTCGAAAGGTCGAGCCGGTCGTAGTGGGTCGCGCCGACGTCGGCGTCCTCGGCGGTGATGACGAGCACGGGGCGGCGGTTGGCGTCGAGGGCGAAGCCGGCCTCGAGCGCGCCGACGGCGACCTGCAGGCCCGACGGGCCGGTCACCGCGGGCAGCAGCTTCGCCGGGCCGGGCGGGTCGATGCGCCCGGTCACCGAGAGTCGCGGCAGGGCCACGGCGGCCCCGTTGCCGAGGTCCAGGGCGACGAGGTCGGCGCTCAGGGCCAGGCGCGCGCCGGGGCCGCCGGTCACCCCGACCGACAGGCGCGGCGTCACCACGGGCCGCCCGGCGGCCCCCGGCGTGACCAGCACCTCCAGGCGCACCGGGGCGCCGCCGACGCTCACCTCGACGGCCTCGGTGGCGCCGGCGCCCACCACATTCCCGCCGAAGAGCCGAGCCAGGCCGGCCATCCAGTCGGCGCGGGCCGGGCCCGAGAGGGCCGCGGCGAGCCACTCGGCCAGGGCCTGGGGGCCGCGCTCGGCGAGCTCGGCGACGGGGAAGTCGGGCACATCGTCGTCGGCGAGGCCGAGGATCGCGGCGAGGCCGCGCACGGGCGAGTCGCCGGGCAGCCCGTCGACGGCGGCGGCGAGCAGGCCGAAGACCAGCTCGAGCACGGCGTCGTCGAGCTCGTCGGCATTGGCGGCGTCCACGATCAGGTCGCGGGGCGCGGCGGCGCCCGGCATGCGCAGGCCGGTGAGGGCGAGGCGCACCGCCGGCGCTTCGCTCCCGCCGGTCGGCACACTGGCGGCGAGCTCGGCGCCGGCGAGGCCGACGCGCCCGGGCGCGGTGTCGGCCGGCAAGCGCAGGCGCACGGCGACGCTGATCGGCGCGCCCGGCTTGCCGAGCAAGAGCGGGTCGCTCACCGGGGCGCTGCCGGCCGCGGCGAAGAGCGGGATGTGGGCGTCGACCTCGGCCGCGACCTCGTCTGCGGCGACCCTGACCCGCACGCCGAGGCCGACGTGTACGGTGGCCCCGCCGCCCACCTCTTGCAGTGTGACGAAGAGCCGGAAGCGCTCGCCGTCCACCTCGACCAGGGGCAGCCAGGTCAGGCCCGCGGCGTCGGTGACGGCATCGGCGCCGCCGAGCAGTTCGTCGACCAGAGCGACGAGGGCTCGCCGCTGCACGGGGTTGGCCAGCATTCGCGACAGATGGCTGCCGGGGTCCGCGAACCAGGCGTCGACCGGGTCGCCGTCGTCGTCGAGCAGGCCGATCGCGGTGGCGAGGCCCGCGAGATCGCCGAGATCGAGGCTCATGGGGTTGCTCCGCCCTGCCGAGGAGGAAGCACTACGCGTCCGGGGCGGACGCGGTCGATCGTGTGGCGGGCCTGGGCGACGACGGCGAGGCCGGCGGGGCTGGCCGTGAGCGCGCTGGGCACCAGCACGGCACCGTCGTCGTCGACCCCGGCGGCCCCGGCGACGCCGCCGGCCGCGTCGAGCAGGGCCTGCCAGGCCAGGGCGGTCAGGGCTTCGCCCCAGCGCTCGACGATCAGGCGGCTGCCGCGGGGCTCGCTCGCCGCGGCGAGCAGGCCGGTCGGGCGGGTCGGCGTGCCGAGCACCAGGTCGACCATGATCACCTCGCGCCCCCGCGGCAGCTGGTCGCAGCGTACGGGGATGGCTACGGACACCAGGCCCTCGCCGAGCTCCACCGCGATCGCGCCGACCTCGACCAGCAGCGCCGCCGGCCCGTCCTGCCAGAGCACCGTCGCGGGGAGCTGCGAGGGGTCGGCGGGGGCGCGCCCGCCGGCCGCGGTGAGCACGGCCTGGCGGGCCGCTACGGCGATCAGCGCGCTTGCTTCTTTTGCTAGGATTGGTAGTGGCTCGACGGTGGTCCCGGCGCCGATTGGCGCGGCGGGGATCAGCCCGGGGCAGCGCTTGCGCACGACCGCGATCAGCTGCTCGCAGGCGACATCGAGGGGCGGGCGCGGGTCCTGGCGAGGCGGCGCGGGCGTGCCGGGGCGCTCGCCGGGGTCGCGCTCGCGGGACGCCTCGGCGCCCTCGGCGGCGGCGCGCAGGTCGGCGATCAGCTCGGCAATCTCGTCGTTGCGGGCGGGGCCGGGGCGGTCGGGAGCGCGCGAGACAGGCTCGGGCCCCGGCTCGGGCGGCCTGTCGCGCCGGCCTCTGCGGCGGTCCGGTCGATCATTCGCCATCTGCTCACCAATCGTTTCAGGCGCCAACTCTGGCGCCGCCCGGCGAGGTCTCAGGCGTCCTGACACATCACGGGCAAGCGATCGGAACAGTCGATCTGACCCCGGAGGGGGCCTCGAAAGGCCACGCCGGCCTGCGCGCGGCACGCGTGGAATCAGCTATGGCAGAGGAGGGATGGACGTGACCCATAGTATGACGCGAACGGCGCCTTGTCAATAGTCAGGCGCTCGTCCGCTCGTCAGTAGAGCCACGTCAACGTCCAGCGCGGCGCTCAGCCGGGGCCGTGAGCGGCCCATCTACAGGGTATCAGGTCTCCGGTTGAGCAGCCGGGGCGACGGCTCATCCCAGCAGGCTGGGGCGCGCGCAGGCCCGCCGGTAGTTGGCCTCGAGCTCCGCGGGGCTCTTGGCCCACACCGCGAGGTCGTGGAGCAGGCCGTCGGAGATGCGGTAGATCCAGCCGTGGACCTCGAGCTCCTGCCCGCGCTCCCAGGCGCTCTGGATGACCGTGGTCTGGGCCACGTTGAGGACCTGCTCGATGACATTCAGCTCGCAGAGCTTATCGAGGCGCTGCTGCTCGTCGGCGAGGCCCGCGAGCAGTTGCGCGTGCTTCTTCATCACGTCCTGGACGTGGCGGAGCCAGTTGTCGATCAGGCCGAGCCGGCTGTCGAGCATGGCCGAGCGGACGCCGCCGCAGCCGTAGTGCCCGCAGATGATCACGTGCTCGACCTGCAGCACCTCGACCGCATACTGGAGCACCGAGAGGCAGTTCAGGTCGGTGTGAATGACGAGGTTGGCGACGTTGCGATGAACGAAGAGCTCGCCGGGCATCATGCCGACGATCTCGTTGGCGGGCACGCGGCTGTCCGAGCAGCCGATCCATACGTACCTGGGCGCCTGTTGCCGCGAGAGCTTCTGGAAGAACTCGGGGTCCTGGGTCGAGATCGCCTCGGCCCAGGCCCGATTATTCTCGAAGAGGCCACTAAGGGATCGCATCGTCAGCGCTCCTTCTTCCCGACGGCGCAGATGCCCGTCGCTTCTCTCGAGTATACCCCGGCCGGACACAGCCTCGTCGCTGCACCTGATGGCCTAGGTTTTTACAGAGCGTGGTATGATTCCCCACAGGCCAGGCCGATGCGGCAAAGGCCGTCGTCTACCGTGATGCGCGAGCGCGCCCAGGGCGAAGGGATAGAGATGCGGACAGGAGCGGTGTTTCCACAGATCGAGAGCGGGGCCGACCCCGTCGCCATTCGCGACTATGCCCAGGCGGTCGAGGGCATGGGCTACACCCATATTCTCGCCTACGACCATGTGCTCGGCGCGAGTGTGGCGACGCGCCCCGACTGGAGCGGGCCGTACACCAGCGACTCCACCTTCCACGAGCTGTTCGTGCTGTACGGCTACCTCGCGGCCGTGACCAGCACCGTCGAACTAGTGACGGCCGTGCTGATCCTGCCGCAGCGACAGACGGCCCTGGTGGCGAAGCAGGCCGCCCAGGTGGACCTGCTCAGCGGGGGGCGGCTGCGCCTGGGCGTCGGCGTCGGCTGGAACGAGGTCGAGTACGAGGGGCTGAACGAGAATTTCCACGACCGTGGCGCGCGCAGCGAGGAGCAGATCGCCCTGCTGCGCGCTCTTTGGTCAGATACGGCGATCACCTTCAGAGGCCGCTGGCACACGATCGATAACGCGGGCATCAACCCTTTGCCGCCCCGCGCCTCCATCCCGATCTGGATCGGCGGCTACAGCGAGGCGACTCTGCGGCGGGTTGGCGCCATGGGCGACGGCTGGTTCCCCTGGCGCCCGCCATCAGACGATATGCGCGCCCAGATCGAGCGCCTGCGCGACTACGCCCGCGCGGCGGGCCGCGACCCCGCGGCGATCGGCCTCGAGCCCCAGCTGTCGGTGGGCCGGCTGCCCGAGGGCGAGTGGGCGGGCTTTGTCGAGGGCTGGCGGCAGCTCGGCGCGACCCACCTGTGCATCAATACGATGGGCGCGGGCCTGCGCACGCTCGACGAGCACGTCGCCATGCTGCGCCGGGTCAAAGAAACCCTCGCTCTCTAGT
>CAZKTU010000029.1:0-19246 GCA_964555675.1 uncultured Oscillochloris sp. | reverse complement strand
CAACCTGCCCCGTTGGGCTTGCGGGGCGGGGTTTCGGGGAGGGCGAAGCCCGCCCTGGCCCTCCCCTGGCCAAATCGACGTGGGCGATCATCAGCGAGCGAGCTGCGTCTCGATCAGGTGGGCCATACGCTCGGCGATCGCGTCCCAGGTGTTGGTCTCGAGGGCCGGCTGGGCGAGGGCGAGCCGCGCCCGCAGCGCCGCCGGGTCGGCCCGCAGGATGCGCTCGAGGGTCGTGACCCAGGCCTCGGCGCCGTCGGCGATGGCCACGATCTCCTGGTAGAAGGCGGTCACGTCGGGCACCGAGCTGCTGATCACCCACTTGCCCCCGGCGAGGTACTCGAGGGTCTTGGTCGGGCTGATGTAGCGTGTGGCCTCGTTCAGGGCGAACGGCATGGTCGCCACGTCGAAGTGGGCGAGCAAGGCGGGCAGCTCGGCGTAGGGCTGCTTCCCCAGGTAGTGGATGTTGGGGGCCCGCGGCAGCTCGGCGGGGTCGACCTTGGCCGTCGGCCCGACGAGGGCCCAGTGCCACTCGGGCCGCCGCGCGGCCACCGCGGCGATAAGCTCCCAGTCGATGCGCTCGTCGAGCACGCCGAAGTAGCCCAGCCGGGGGCGAGGGATGGCGGCGAGGGCCGCGGGGGCGGCAGGCGCCGCGTCCGCCGCGCGCGCCGGCCAGTAGTGGGCGACATCTACGCCGCTGGGGAACAGGTGCACGTTCGGGTGCAGCCCCTTGCGCGCCTGATACATCGAGTAGCCCCCGGTGAAGACCAGGTCGCTCAGGGCGAGCAGCCTGGCCTCGTGTTCGCGCATGCTCGGGTCGCCATCCTTGAAGCTCGCCAAGTCGTCCATGCAGTCGTACACGACCAGCCTGACCGCTGGCCGCGCGCGCTCGACCAGCTGATCGGCGTGGGGCGAGGAGACCCACAGGACGGTGTTGGGGCCGGCCTCGGCCAGCAGGTCGGGCAAGAGGCGCAGCCAGGCGTCCCAGTACGCGGCGGGGTTCGCCTGCATCGCCACCGGAAAGCGCGGCCGCGCTACGCGGACGCCCTGGTCAACCCCAAGCTCGCGCAGCTCGGGCACCGCGGCCCCGCCGCTGAGCTCGGGCGGGTCGACATACCAGAGGCTGTAGCGCGAGGCGAGGCGGGTCATCAGCTGCTGCGGGCGCTGCCAGACGTGATCCCACTCCAGATGGGCCAGGTACAGCAGCGTCATGGCTTCGCGGGGGGGCTGTGAATGGTGTGCGCTCACTGACGCACCCCGTTGCGCCGGGCGGGGCTGGTCAGGGTCGCGGGCCCGCCCACCACCGCGTTCAGCAGGGCCGGCGTCTCCTCGACCTGCTGCTCGTGCTCGCGGATGCGCTTGTAGGTCTTCAGCGCCTGGGCCACCACCTGGTCCATGTTGTAGTACCTGTAGCTCGCCAGCCGGCCTACGAAATGCACCCCCGGGGTCATGTCGGCCAGGGCCTTATACTGCGCGTAGCGCTCGGCGTTCTCGGCCCGCGGCACCGGGTAGTAGGGCTCGCCCTCGGCCTGGGGGTACTCGTAGACGATGCTCGTCTTGGCGTGCTCCTGCCCGGTCAGGTACTTGAACTCGGTGATGCGCGTGTAGGCCTCGTCGTTGGGGTAGTTCACCACCGCGGCCTCCTGGTAGACCGGCCGGTCGTGGGTCTCGTGCACGAACTCGAGCGAGCGGTAGGGCAGCTTGCCGAACTGGTAGTCGAAGAAGGCGTCGATCGGCCCGCTGTAGATCATCTCGCCGAAGGGCAGCAGCTCGACCACCTCGCGATAGTCGGTGTTCAGCAGCAGCTTGATGTTAGGGTGGGCGAGCATGCGCTCGAACATGCGCGTGTAGCCGTGCAGCGGCATGGCCTGGTAGGTGTCGGTGAAGTAGCGGTCGTCGCGGTTGGTGCGGGTCGCGACGCGGGCGGTCACCGAGGCGTCGAGCTGGCTGGGGTCGAGGCCCCACTGCTTGCGGGTGTAGCCCTGGAAGAACTTCTGGTAGAGCTCGCGCCCGACCTTGCTGACCACCACGTCCTCGGAGGTGCGCAGCTGCTCGCGCGGCTCGGCCAGGGACTGCAAGAAGGCCTCGAGCTCGAAGCTGCTCAGGCGCAGGCCGAAGAGCTGGTTGACGGTGTCGAGGTTGATCGGCATGGGCAGCAGCATGCCGTCGACGCTGGCCTTGACGCGGTGCTGGTAGGGGCGCCAGGCGGTGAAGCGCGAGAGGTAGTCGAAGACATCGCGCGAGTTGGTGTGGAAAATATGGGGGCCGTACTTGTGGATGAGGATGCCGTCGTCGTTGTAGCAGTCGTAGGCGTTGCCGCCGATGTGGGGGCGGACATCGCAGACCAGGACGCGCTTGCCGGCGTCGGCGGCGAGACGCTCGGCGAGCACGCTGCCGGCGAAGCCGGCGCCGACAATCAGGTAGTCGAACACGGTGGGTTGCTCCTCTCTGTGGCTGAGCCGTTCGAGCGCGCTCGTTTGCCGCCGCGCTTGAGAAGCACAAAAGCATCTCGTGTGCCAGTGGTATACTTGGCTGAGCAGGTCGTACCAGAGGGAAAGGTTTCGCCGTGCGAGTCAGCAAGGCCGTCATCACCGCCGCCAGCCCCGGCCAGCGCACCCTCCCGCTCCAGCGCCTGATCGACCGCGACGGCACCCCCAAATCGGTCCTGCGGATCGTGGTGGAGGAGGCGCTGCAGGCCGGGGTTGAGGAGATCTGTGTGGTCGTCTGTCCCGGCGATGCCGCGCTCTTCACGGCCGCCGCGGGCGAGCACGCGGGCCGGCTGCGTTTTGTCGCGCAAGAGCAGCCCCTGGGCTACGGCCACGCTCTCTACTGCGCCCGCGCCTTCGTCGACGACGCGCCCTTTCTGCATCTGGTGGGCGACCACCTCTGGATCAGCGCCAGCGCCCGCGGCTGCGCCGAGCAGTTGGTCGCTGTGGCCCAGGCCGAGGCCTGCGCCACCTCGGCCGTGCAGCCCTCGCGCGAGAGCCTGCTACCCTACTTTGGCGCGGTCGGCGGGCGCCCGCTGCCGGGCCGCCAGGACCTGTATCTGGTCGAGACGGTCCTCGAGAAGCCAACCCCCACCGAGGCCGAGCAGCGGCTGGTGGTGCCCGGGCTGCGCGCCGGCCACTATCTGTGCTTCTTCGGCATGCACGTGCTCACGCCGAGCATCATGGAGCTGCTCGGGCGCCGGCTGCGCGACGCCGGCGAGCGCGGCGGCGTGACCCTCGCGGGCGCGCTGGACGAGTTCTCCGCCCACGAGCGCCACCTGGCCCTCGCCAACCTCGGCAGCCGCTACGATGTCGGCGGCAAGTACGGCATCCTCACTGCGCAGCTCGCCCTCGCCCTCGGCGGCGTCGATCGCGACGAGGTCCAGACGACCCTGCTCGAGCTCTTGCTGCAGCGCAAGGGCTAAGGGCCGTTCTGCGAGAGGCGCGGAGGGCCAGGTCCTCCACAGCCACCCGTCGCGGGGCCAGAGGCCCCGTACCCCCAGTCGGGGGCAGCGGCGAAGAGCGTAACTCGGTTACGAACCTCGTCTAATCCTCAGTGAGCAAGCTGCATCCAGAACAGAGCGGCAACGTGTCGATACTCACCACTATTATCACCGCGACCGACTCGGCGACCCGCGACCGCTCGCTCGACGCCTTCTGTCGCGACGCCACGCTGGAAACCCTGCTGGCCGAGTGCGCCGCGCTCGAGCAGCTGCGCCGCAGAAGCGATAATCTCTACGAGCGGGTGCGGGCCCTCTTCTTTCTGTATGCCATCCATCGCTTCCACCTCCCGGAAAAGCCCGGCGTGCGCGCCGTGGGGCGCATCCCCTACGAAGGGTACGCCCACCTGCTGAACCGGCGCTTCGAGGAGGCCATCCAGCTCTTCCTCGCCGCCCAGGCCGGCGAGCCGAGCGCGGCCCTCTGCAGCGGGCTGGCCGCGGCTTATCACCGGCTCGGCTTTCAGACCCTCGCCGACCAGGTGCGCCGCAGCGTGCGCTCGGTGCGCGGCAACCAGTGGATGTTTCGCGTGGGGCACCCGGCCGACCAGTCGCTGCGCGTGCGCCCCGAGCTCCTCGAGCGCGCCGCCGGCGGGCCGGGCGATGGCGCGCCCTTCCCGTTGCTCCGCGAGACGACCCCGGTGCGTATGGATCTCACCCACAGCGCCTGGAGCGATATCTTCTTCCTGGGCATGGACTTCCCCGCCGGGGCGCAGGTGCTCAATGTCTCGATCGACCTGGGCGTGCGCGGCCGCGACCCGACCCCTCGCCCGCCCGTCGAGGCCTGGTTCCGCGTGATCGACGAGCCGGTCCTGCGCCTCACCAGCGTCGACCTCGGCGCCACCGCCGATATCAGCGAGCTGGCCGAGGTCTTTGACTATGCGCGCGACCATCTCGGGCTGCTCAAGGCCGCGGTGATCGCCAGCGGGATCGTGCCGCCCGGGATCGAGGGCTCGGGCCAGAGCCTGGCCGACCTCCTCGCCCGCCTGACGCTGCGCGGCCACGGCATCGAGCTGGTGAGCGCCGTCCACGGCATCCCCAAGGGCTCGCGCCTCGCCGTCTCGACCAACCTGCTCGCCGCGCTGATCGCCGTCTGTATGCGCGCCACCAGCCAGGCCCGCGCCCTCGACGGGCAGCTGGACGAGCAGGAGCGCAGGCTGGTCGCCGCGCGGGCCATCCTCGGCGAGTGGCTGGCGGGCAGCGGCGGCGGCTGGCAGGACTCGGGCGGGGTCTGGCCCGGCATGAAGCTGATTCGCGGCGAGGAGGCCCAGCCGGGCGACCCCGAGTGGGGCGTGAGCCGCGGCCGGCTGCTCCCGAGTCACCACATGCTGACCGAGCAGGAGGTCCCGCCCGCCGCCCGCGCCGCCCTGCAGGCGAGCCTGGTGCTGGTCCACGGCGGCATGGCCCAGAATGTCGGCCCGATCCTCGAGATGGTGACCGAGAAGTATCTGCTGCGCTCGGAGGCCGAGTGGGTCGGGCGCAAGGCGGCGATCGACCTGCTCGACGAGGTGCTGGCGGCCCTGCGCGCCGGCGATATTCGTCGCCTCGGCGCTCTGACCACCCACAACTTCTTCGGCCCGCTCCAGACGATCATCCCGTGGGCCTCGACGCGCTATACCGAGGCCCTGATCGACGCCGTGCGCCAGGAGTTCGGCGCAGACTTCTGGGGCTTCTGGATGCTCGGCGGCATGTCCGGCGGCGGCATGGGCTTTATCTTCGCCCCCGAGCGGCGGGCCGAGGCCCAGGCCCGCCTGCAGCAGATCATGAGCGCCGCCAAGGGCCGGCTCGAGCACGCGCTGCCCTTCGCGATGGAGCCCGTGGTCTACGACTTCGTGATCAACGAGCGCGGCAGCTGGGCCGAGCTGCTGACCGGCGACGACGCGCTCATGCCCGCGGGCTACTACGCCCTCTGCGTACCCTCGCTGCTGCGCCAGGATCAGCGCCTGCTCGGGGCGATGCGCCGCGCCGAGTTGGACCGCTTCGCCGCGGCCTGTCGGACGCGCCCCGAGCTCTCGGGCATGGTTCAGACCCTCTTCGACCGGCTGCTCCCGCGCACCAGCAGCCTGCAGGGGGACCAGCGCCGCCTTGAGGCCCTGCTCGCCGAAAATGGCTTCGACCGCACCCAGCACGAGCAGATCCGCGCCGCGCTGCGCAGCGGGCAGATTGGCCTGCTGCAGAACCGCCTGCCGCGCACGACCGAGATCCGCGATGTGGAGCCGGGCGATGTGCTCGACCTGGCGACCCTTGACGCGGAGTACCGCCAGCTCGGCGCCCAGGCTCTGGCCGAGGGCCGGGTGGCAGTGGTGAGCCTGGCCGGCGGCGCAGGTAGCCGCTGGACCCAGGGCGCAGGCGTGGTCAAGGCGCTCCACCCCTTCGCGCGGCTCGCCGGGCGCCACCGGGCCTTTGTGGAGGTACACCTGGCCAAGAGCCGGCGCAGCAGCCGCGAGTACGGCGCCTGGCTGCCGCACCTCTTCACCACCAGCTACCTCACCCATAACCCGATGGCGGCCGCGCTCGCTGCCGAGCGCGATGCCCAGGGCCGCCCCTACGGCTACGAGGGGCCGCTCATGCTCTCGCCGGGGCGCGCCGTCGGGCTGCGCATGGTGCCCATGGCGCGCGACCTGCGTTTCGCCTGGGAGGAGACCCCGCAACAGGTGCTCGACGAGCAGGCCCAGAAGGTGCGCCGGAGCCTGCACGCGGCCCTGATCGGCTGGGCGCAGGCGGCGGGCGAGGGCGGCGACTACACCGATAATACGCCCTTCCAGTGTCTCCACCCTGTCGGCCATTGGTTCGAGGTGCCAAACCTGCTGCGCAACGGCGTGCTCACCCAGCTGCTCGCCGAGCGTCCGCAGCTGCGCTACCTGATGGTCCACAATATCGACACCCTCGGCGCCACGGTCGACCCGGCGATCCTCGGGCTGCATATCGCGCGCGGCGACACGCTCACCTTCGAGGTGATCGCGCGGCAGCTCGAGGATCGCGGCGGCGGTCTCGCGCGGGTCGACGGGCAGCTCCGCTTGCTCGAGGGGCTGGCCATGCCGAGCGAGCAGGCGGAGTTCGCGCTCACCTACTACAATAGCGCCACCAGCTGGGTCGATATCGACAGGCTGCTGGCGGCCTTCGGGTTGGGCCGGGACGACTTACAGGATGCCGCGCGGGTCACCCAGGCCGTGCGCGCCATGGCCGCACGCATCCCGACCTACATCACGCTCAAGGAGGTCAAGAAGCGCTGGGGCCACGGCCAGGAGGATGTCTTCCCGGTGGTGCAGTGGGAGAAGCTCTGGGGCGATATGACGGCGCTGTCCGAGCTTGGCTGCGGCTTCGTCGCCGTGCCGCGCGGGCGCGGGCAACAGCTCAAGGACCAGGCTCAGCTCGACGGCTGGCTCCGCGACGGCTCTGCGGCGGCGATCGAGGCGCTCTGCGATTTTGTGTAGCCCGGCCGAGCGTGGGCCAGCCTCGGGTAGGCCGTCGCCCGCGAGCGCTGTCGAGTACGGGCTGCCCCACCGCGCCGCCACCGGTTCGGTTGTCCTGTTCTCTGGCTGGAACAGCCGCAAGCCCTGTATTCTATCTGCGGGTCCTCAGAAGGTTGCCTGAGCCCCCTCTGTTGGTCTGGCGCTGTAGGCGCAGACGGCATCTTGCCAAAGAGTGACACATGGTGGCCTTGAAGCTTCGCGCCCTCCTTGTCATGACCTATCTGCTGCTCGATGATGGTGATAACCGCGCCCTGAGCAGCTTTGGGCTAACTCCGACTCAGTACATGGTTCTCGGGCTGCTTGATCTCGAGCATGGCCGGCGGGCGAGCGAGCTGGTCGGCCCGCTGTTGCTGGAGAAAAGTAGCCTGTCGCGTTTGCTCGACCGGCTGGTGGAGCAGGCCCTGATCAGCAGAGTCGCTGATCCAAGCGACCGGCGCTCACAGCTGATCGTGCTGACGGCCGAGGGATTGGCTCGTCGCGAGCGGGCCCGCGAGGCCTACGAGCGCTCGCTTGAGGAGCGGCTCAGTGGGCTCAGCGCCGTCGAAAGCGAGCAGCTCGTTGCGCTGCTCGACAAACTGCGCCATCAGCTCCAGGCACACCTCGGCGCCTAGTGGGCGCTCGCCTGAGGCGCGTCGACCATACCCAGCGGCAATGGGCGCCTCCCGTTGCTGAAGGGCTGGGGTGGACCGCGATTCCCTCTTGACAGCCGCGCACACCTACGATATAGTTGTACATACAACGGTTGCTTATACAACTATATATCAGAAAATCGTTTCACTAGAGAAAGTCTTACGGTAAACGTTCTCGCACAGAGAAACGGCTGCCCGCTCGACCGATGAATCGTCAACTTCCACGGCGTGAGGTGGCGAATGTCGATGCGACAACTCTACTCGGGGATCGGTGAGACCGCGATGCTGCTGCAGCTCAGCGATCAGGCGACGCTGCGGCCATACGGCCTGAGTCCGCTCGGCTACATCGTGCTGGAGCGGCTGGAGCGAGCCGAGAGTTTGCGGCAAGTTGAGCTCGCAACAGGGCTGCTGCTCGACCCCAGCACGATCACTCGCACCCTCGACAAGCTCCAGCACAGCGGCCTGGTGCGACGAGCGATCGACCCGCATGATCGGCGGGCCGTGCGCGTCGGCCTGACCGATAAGGGCCGAGAGCGGGCGGCCCTGGCGCGCCAAGCCCTGGAACAGGCCGGCGAGCAACGCGGCTGCGGGCTGAGCCCTGATGAACTGGCTGCCCTGTTGTGCGTGCTCGACAAGCTCAGCGCCCATTTGCGCGCCGACCTGCGGCCATGAGCCATACGACCAGGCTCGTCACCGATAGAAAGGAGAAGCATAACCCTCAGCTCGCCCGACGGAGATCCACAATCCATCCACATGGCGCCAACGCCGCCCAGCAGACTGCAAAGGAGCAACCAGATGCACCGGTACCGGCACTCGCGGACCCTGATCGCCCTGCTCTCCCTCATGACCCTCCTGCTCGCCGCGTGCGGCGGCCAGCAGGCCGCCCCCGCCGCCACTGAGGCCCCTGCCGCCCCCGCCGCCACCGAGGCTCCTGCCGCCCCCGCCGCCACCGAGGCCCCCGCAGGCTCGGCGAGCACGATCACGATCTGGCATCAGTGGGACGGCGCCTACCTTGACGCGATCGCCGCCGTCTTCAAGGAGTACGAGGCCGCCAACCCCGGGGTGACCATCGACCTCTCTAAGCCCGACGACGTCGGCAACGCGCTGCAGGTGGCCATCCCCGCCGGCGAAGGCCCCGACATCATCGGCTGGGCCAACGACCAGATCGGCCAGTCGGCCCTCGTCGGCAACATCGTCGCCCTCGATGACTACGGCATCACCCAGGATTTCCTGACGAGCACCTACGAGCCGGCCGCCGTGAACGGGGTGGTCTGGCAGGGCAAGATCTGGGGTCTCCCGGAGAGCCAGGAGGGCATCGCCCTGATCTATAACAAGGATCTGGTCGACGAGGCCGACCTGCCGCAGGATCTCGACGACCTGCTGGCCAAAGCGACCGCCTTCCGCGAGGCCAACCCCGACAAGGCCTACGTCTGCAGCCAGGGCTTCGGCAGCGCCGACGCCTACCACGTCGCCCCGATCTACTTCGGTTTTGGCGTACCCTCCTTCGTCGACGACGAGGGCACGGCCTACGTCAACACTCCCGAGATGGCCAAAGGCGGCGACTACCTCGCGGCGCTCTCCAAGGTCTCCTTCAGCGAGAATACCTTCGACATCTGCAAGGCGGCTCTGGCCGAGGGCAAGACGGCGATGTGGTGGACCGGCCCGTGGGCCGTGGCCGGCATCGAGGCCGACGGCGTGAACTACGGCGTGCTGCCCATGGGCAAGCCCTTCGTGGGCATCAAGACCCTCCTGTTGACCAAGAACGCGGTCGACCGCGGCAACGAGGCGGTGGCGCTGGAGATCATGAAGTACTTCACCAGCCCCGAGGTGCAGAAGCGGCTCGCTCTGGCCAACAAGACCGTCCCGGCCGCCACAGTCGCCCTGAACGACCCCGAGGTCGCCGCCCTCGCCACCCTGGCCGGCTTCGGCACCGCGCTGAATACCGGCGTGCCGATGGCCAACACGCCCTACGCCTCGGCCCAGTGGGGGCCCGTGGGCGACGCCAGCGTGGCGATCTGGACCGGTTCGCAGGCCCCCGCAGACGCCCTCGCCGCGGCCCAGGCCGCGATCGAGGAGGCCATCAGCCAGATGAAGTAGGGCCGGCGCGCCCCTCGCTCAAGGCGAGCGAGGGGCGTCACCACTGCCGAAGCGACTCCAGCGTAGGAGGTTCAGATGACCGGATGGACCGGACGCCGCAAGGGTGTGGCGCTGCTCTTCTTCATCGGGCCGACCCTGCTCGGCATCCTGCTCTTCAGCATCTACCCGATCCTGCTGAGCAGCTACATCTCCTTCACCGATCGCAACAAGTTCCGCCCCAACCCCGATTGCAGCGTCGCGCTCACCGGGCTGCTCGACCCACTCTGCTGGCCGTCGTTTCGCGACGCCGCGCCCCAGGGCCTGGGCAAGCCCTACACGCTCCAGGATCCCCTCTTCCAGAACTACATCGATGTGCTCGGCGACCTGTTCACGCCCCAGGTGCTCGGCGCCATCGGGCTGATCGGGCTCTGCTTCCTGCCCCTCGCCGGGGCGGCCTACCTGAGCCGGCGCTTCGCGCGGCAGACGAGCCCGCCCGTGCCGAGCCACTGGCTCTGGGTGGGCGCTCTCGCCCTGGGCCTGATTCTGGCCCTGGCCCTGAATGTCGCCGCGGCCTACAGCACCCTGATGGCGGGCGGCGACTTCATCGTGGTGGTCGTGCGGACCCTGCTCTTTGTGGTCTTGCGCGTCCCGGTGAGCTTCGTGCTCGGCCTGACCCTGGCGCTCATCCTCAACAGCGAGAGCCTGCCCGGCCGCACCTTCTTCCGGGTCGTGCTCTTCGTGCCATGGGCCGCCTCGTCGCTCGCTATCCTGATGTCGCTGATCTGGCAGTTCTTCTTCCGCGAGCAAGGCACCCTCAACCAGCTCCTGGCCCTGGCGGGGCTGGAGGGCCGGGCCTGGCTCAACGACCCCTTCTGGGCCTTTCTGGCCGTGGTGCTCGTCGATACCTGGTTCTCGTACCCTTTCTTCATGATCACCATCCTGGGCGCGCTCCAGGCCGTGCCCGGCGACGTCTACGAGGCCGCCGACCTTGACGGCGCGAACTGGTGGACCCAGCTGATCCAGATCACCCTGCCCCTCGTCCGCCCGGCGGTGCTGCCGGCCGTGGTGCTCACCTCGATCTCGGCCTTCCAGATGTTCGGCACGGTCTGGGCGATCACGCGGGGCGGGCCGATCGAGCGGGTGGGCGAGCCGGGCGCGACCGAGTTCGTGATCGTCTACGCCTATAAGCAGATCTTCCAGAGCCAGAACTACGGCCTCGCCACGGCCTTCGCGGTCATCCTCTTTATCTTCCTCTTCGGCCTGACCCTCTACAGCCTGCGACTGACTCAGATCACGAAGGGAGCGTACGAGGCATGAGACGCAAGCCGACCCTCCCCATCCGCATTCTGCAGTATGCCATCCTGATCCTGGCCTCCGCCTTCGCCTTCTACCCGCTCTGGTTCGCCATTTTGGCCTCGGGCCGTCTCGGCGACCGGCTCTACACCCTCAGCCTGGCCGGCATGTTCTTGCCCAGCGAGTGGACCTTCGAGAACTACCGGGCCATGATCTTCGACAAGCCCCTGCTGCTCTGGCTGCGCAACAGCCTGTATGTGGCCGGGCTGACGACGGTGCTCTCGCTGGTGATCACCACCTCGGCGGCCTACGCCTTCTCGCGCATCCGCTTCTACGGCCGCGATTTTATCCTCATCTTGCTGCTGGCCGTCCAGACCTTCCCGGCGGTGCTGGCCCTGGTGGCCGTGGCCCAGCTTCTGACCGCCCTCGGCCTCTATGGTCGCCACGAGGGGCTGATCCTGGCCTACACCAGCGGCGCCCTGGTCTTCTGCACCTGGAACATGAAGGGGTACTTCGACACCATTCCGGTGGACCTGGAGGAGGCGGCCCAGATCGACGGCTGCGGGCCGCTCCAGTCCTTCCTGCTGATCGCGCTGCCGCTGGCGCGCCCGGCGCTCGCCGTGACGGCCCTCCTGGGCTTCCTCGCCGGCTGGGGCGACTTCGTCTTCGCCTCGGTGCTCGTGCCCGCGCCCGACAGTATGAAGCTCGTCGTCCCGGGTCTCTTCAGCCTGGCCAACAGCCAGAGCACGCCCTGGGGCTACTTCGCCGCCGGCGGCATCCTGATCATTGTGCCGACCATGCTCGTCTTCCTGTTCCTCCAGCGCTTCATCGAGGGCGGGCTGACCGTGGGCGGCGTCAAGGGGTAATGCGATGCATCTCGACATTATGTTCGGCGGGCAGATCGAGGAGGCCGAGCGGGTCGCCTACCAGCGCGCCGCCCGCAGCGGAGTGCGCCACCGCCACCAGCTCGACCCCGCCGACCCGCGCCCGGGCGCGCCGATCGCCGTCACGCTGAGCACCGGCGGCCCCCTGCCATACGACGCCGCCCGCTGCTGGTGGCAGGCCGAGTTGCCCGACGGGCGGGTCGAGGAGGGCCTGCTCGAGCTTGAGCCGGGGAGGGTGACCTGGGAGCCCCTGGCATGGGGTTACGCCCGCGACTGGCACGGCCTGCTCCCCGCCCAGCCCGCCGGCACCATGCTGCGCTACCGGCTCGCCGCCCGCCTGACCGGCTCGGGGCGCTGGGCCTATGCCGACGGCGACGGCCTCGACGAAGCCGCGGCGACCATGTTCGCCGTCTGGGTCGCCGACGACCCGGCCCCGGCCTGGGCGCGCGAGGCGGTGGTGTACCACATCTTCGTGGACCGCTTCAACCCCGGCCAGGGGCGGGCCTGGCAGCGCCCGGCGCGCCTCGACGGCTTCTACGGCGGCACGCTCCGCGGCGTGATCGAGCAGCTCGACTATATTCAGGATTTCGGCTTCACGGCAATCTGGCTCTCGCCCGTCTTCGCGAGCCCGTCGCACCACGGCTACGACGCCAGCGACCTCTACACCGTCGAGCCGCGCCTGGGCAGTAACGCCGACCTGCTGGAGCTGTTCGCCGCGGCTCACGCTCGCGGCATGCGCGTGATCCTCGACTTCGTGGCCAACCACTGGTCGTCGAGCCACCCCACCTTCGTGGCCGCCCGCGCCGACGAGGCGAGCGAGTACCACGACTGGTACACCTGGGAGTCATGGCCCGACGGCTATCAGCGCTACTTCGGCGTCCACGACCTGCCCGAGCTCAACCTGGCCCACCCGCCCGCGCGGGCCCATATGCTCGAGGCGGCGGCCCACTGGCTGCGGCTTGGCGCCGACGGGCTGCGCCTCGACTATGCCTACGGCCCGCCCCACGCCTTCTGGGCCGACTTCCGGCGCGCCTGTCGCGCGGCCCGCCCCGACTGCTGGCTCTTCGGCGAGATTATCCAGCAACCCGACTTTTTGCGCACTTACGGCGCGCACATGGACGGCGTGCTCGATTTCCCCCTCGCCCAGGCCCTGCGCGAGACCTTTGCGCGCCGCACCTGGGATCTGGCCAGGCTGGAGGCCTTTCTGGCGGGCCATGAAGACTACTTCCCGACCACATTCGTGCGCCCGTCCTTCCTCGACAACCACGACTTGAACCGCTTCCTGTTTCTGGCCGACGGCGACAGCGCGGCCCTGCGGCTGGCCGCGCTGATACTCTTCACCCTCTCGGGCCCGCCGATCGTGTACTATGGCACCGAGGCGGGGGTGAGCCAGGAGCGGCCCATCCACGGCGAGAACAGCTTCGGGGTCTTCGAGGAGGCGCGCCAGCCGATGAAGTGGGGCGAGAGCCAGGACGTGGAGCTGCGCGCGTTCTTTCAACGCCTGGTGGCCCTGCGCCGAGCCTACCCGGCCCTGCTCGAGGGGAAGCGGCAGGTGTTGCACCTGGACGCGCCCGGAGGCACCTATGCCTATCTCCGCGAGGGCGCCGCGCCGCTCGTCACGGCGATCAATCTGGGCGACGAGCCGGCCGAGCTGATCGTGCCCCGCGCCGGCCTCCCCGAGGGCGCCGCCGACCGCCTGGGCGGCCACCCCGTGCGAGTGGCCGGTGAGACCCTCGTCGTCGCGCTGCCCGCCCGCAGCGGCGCGCTGATCGCCTGATGGGTCAGGCGTTGTGACCCCTGCCATTGGCTGAAGCGGAAGGTTAGCCATGGCGCCGTCGGCGGCAAACGACCTACTGGAGGACGAGGCGTAGCATGAACAGCAGCGCGCAGCGCCGGCGCACAGCCCGCAGGATCGCCGCCGTCGTGGCCCTGGCGCTCGCGCTGCGGGTCTGGGCGGCCCTGCTGCTGCCCGTCGACGTCGACGAGCCGGTCTATGGGGCGGCGGCCCTGAAGTATGCCGCCGCCCTCCGCGCGGGCGACCTGGCCGCGCTGCTCGACGACGCGGGGAACCCCGAGCATCCGCCGCTGGTCAAGCTGGTCTACGCCCTCGGGGCCCTGACCCTCGGCGAGGGCGCCGGGCTCGAGGAGGTGCGCCTGGCCAGCCGCGCCATCGCGGCCCTGGCGGGCACGGCGGCAGTGGCGCTGATGGGGCTCTTCTTCGGGCCGCTCGCCGCGGCCATGCTCGCGGTACACACCCTGGCGGTGAAGTATACCGCCCAGGCCTACCTCGAGGCCGTGCCGCTCCTGTGCGCGGTTTTGGCCGTGGGCGCGGCCCGCGCGGCCTCCGCGGCGCCCATGGGCTCGCGCGCGTCCCGCCGGCTCTGCTGCGTCTCCGCCGTGGCCCTCGGGCTCGCGGCGGCCGGCAAGCTGACTTACGGGCTCCTGACGGCCCCCGCGATCGTGGCGCTGCTGATAGGCGCCATGGCGGGCCCCGCCGCCAGACCGCGCCGCGCGGCGCTCGCCGGTCTCGCCGGCTACGCACTGCTGGCCGCCGCGTGCTTCTGGCTCGCCACGCCCACGCTCTGGCGCGACCCTCTGGGCGGGCTCGCGGCGATGGCCGGCTTCCACCTGGCCTACAGCCGCGGCGCCGACGTGGCCGCGGCCGGCTACCCCTGGTTCCAGCCCCTGATCTGGCTGGGCAGCTCCGCCGCGGCCGCCTGGCACCCCGACGTCTTCTTCTACTTCGGCTTCGACGGGCTGATCTTCCTGCTGGCCCTCGGCGGCATGCAGGGGGCCTGGCGCGCGCCCGGAGAGCGCTGGCTGCCGACCTGGCTGGGCTGCGGGCTCGCCGTGCTGCTGCTCTGGCCGACGAAGTGGCCCCAGTACGCCCTGCCGCTCGTGCCCGCCGTCTGCGCTCTGGCCGCGCCCGCCCTGGCGGCCCTGGTCGCCCGGCTGCGCGAGCTGGACGATTACTGGGGCTGGACGCGCGAGTTGCTGCCGCGCCCCCCGCGTTATGCCTGGGCCGCCCTGGCCCTGGCCGCGGCCTTCGTCCTGGGGATCTACGTCTACGGGCTGGCCGGCGTGGCCCTCGGGAGTATCGGCTGGTCACACCTGACGCCCGGCGCTGGCCCCTTGCCCGCCGGCCCGGTGAGCGACGTGCTGGCCCTGCCCGACGGGCGCGTAGCCCTGGCGACCGCGCAGGGCGTGCTGATCTGGGCCGCCCCCGCCGACGGTCTGGAGCCGCGCTGGGAGCAGCCCGCCGGCGCGAGCGCGGCCCTCGGCGGCGGCCCCGCCCTGGCCCTGGCCCTGGACAGCGAGGGGACGCTCTGGGTTGGCGGCGCGGGCGGCCTCTCCGCCCTCGGGCCGGGGGGGCCGGTCAGCTATGGCGCCGCCGAGCTTGGCGGCTCGGCCCTGGTGCGCGCCCTCGCCGCCGATGCCGCCGGGCGGCTCTGGGTGGGCACCGGGGCCGGCGCGGCGGTGCGCGACGCCGACGGCGCCTGGACACGGCTGACCGAGCCCGTGGGCGGCAAGCTCGTGCTCTCCATCGCGCTCGAGCGGCGCGCCGACGGCGAGGCGGTCTGGTTCGGCGGGGTCGGGGGCGTGAGCCGGCTCGAGCTGTCCACGGGTCGCTGGCGCCATTTCGGCAGCGCCGACGGCTTCGGCGCCGCCGGGGTGAGCGACCTGCTGGCCGATGCCCAGGGGCACATCTGGGCGGCCACCCTCGGCGACGGGCTGGGCGTCTGGGACGGGACAACTTGGCGCTGGCGGCGCGGCCAGTCGCTGCCCTCGACCACGCTCACCGCCCTCGCCGAGGGCCCGAGCGGTACACTCTGGATCGGCAGCGCGGCGTCCCTTAGCGTGGGCGGGGCGCTCACCCGGCTCGAGGGCGACGAGCTGTACACCTTCCTGCCGCGTAACTCTGGCTACAACGCCGCCGAGCCGTTGGCGCTGGCGGTGGATCGTACAGGACAGCTCTGGGTTGGCACCCGGGGCGACGGCGTCATCCGCTACCGGCCGCCCGGCTGAGTAGAGCCCCCGAACACATTCGACGGGATCAGAGCGAGGATATTGCATGAACGACCTGCTGGAAGCTCAGCTCGATCGGCGCATCCCTGAGATCCTCGCGGCGGCCGTGCGCGAGCGCGCCCCGATCGCCGAGGTCTGGACCTGCCCTGGCCCCGGCGACCGCGAGGTCGCCGCAATGGGCGCCTCGCCGCCGGCCGACGATCCCGCCTGGCGCCGGATCGCGCCCGGCGAGCGCTGGGGCGTCGCGCCCGGCGACGACCCGAGCTGGGAGCCGCCCCGGATCGACTGGGAGATCGCCCCGACCGGCGGCAGCACCCACTGGCTGCGCTTCCGGCTGGAGGTGCCGAGCACATGGCGGGGTCGCTCTGTTCACCTCGCCCTGGTCTGGGTCGGTCACCGGCTCGACCAGGTCGAGTCGATCGTCTACCTGGACGGCGCTGCCTTCGCCGGTCTTGACTGGGGCCACCGCACGGCCCCTCTCCCGCCCGAGACCCACACTCGCGGCGGCGACGTGCGCATCCGCTGCGCCGTAGCCTTCCCACGGCCCTTCGGCGGCGTGGAGCTGCAGCTGCGCGACGAGACGCTCGTTCGGCTCGGCCACACCATGCAGGCCCTGCTCGACGCCGCGCGCACCATCGCCGCCGAGCTGCCCGCCCGCCACCGGCTGCTCGCCGCCCTCGGCCGCGCCTACCAGGCCCTCGACCTGCGCGAGGGCTGGCATAGCGAGCGCCTCGCCGCCTCGGCCGCCGCCGCTCTGGAGGGGTTGGACGCCGAGTTGCGCGCCCTCGACGCGCTGCCGGCCACTGGCCAGACGGTCCTCGCCAGCGGCCATGGCCACCTCGACGTCGCCTGGCTCTGGCCCCTCTGGCGCACGCGCCAGAAGGTCGCCCACACCGTCGCCAGCACACTCCAGCTCATGGAGCGCTACCCCGACTACCACTTCAGCATGAGCCAGCCCCAGGTCTACGCCTATCTCAAGCAAGATGACCCGGCGCTGTATGCCCGGCTCAAGGCCCGCGTGGCAGAGGGGCGCTTCGAGCCCGTGGGGATGATGTGGGTCGAGCCCGACTGTAACCTGCCCTCCGGCGAGGCGCTGATCCGCCAGCTCGCCCACGGCCGTCGCTTCTTCGCCGAGGAGTTCCCCGAGCGCTATGGCGCGGCGATGGAGGCGCCCCACGTGGTCTGGCTCCCCGACGTGTTCGGCTTCAGCGGGGCGCTGCCCCAGATCCTGCGCGGCTGCGGCGTCAGCTGCTTCATGACCACCAAGCTGAGCTGGAACCAGACCAACCGCTACCCCGCCGACACCTTCCGCTGGCGCGGCATCGACGGCTCGGAGGTACTGGCTCATCTGCTCACCACTTCGGCCGGGCCGACACGCCACCCGAGCGAGCCGCAGTGGTTCTCGTACGGCGGGCCGCTGGGGGCGGGCGAGGCGGCCGGGGTCTGGCGCCACTACCGGCACCAGGGGCTCACCGACGAGCTGCTGGCCCTCTTTGGCCATGCCGACGGCGGCGGCGGCCCCGACGAGGCGATGCTGGAGACCCTCGCCGTGCTGCGAAACGTGCCCGGCCTGCCGCGGGTGCGCCAGGGGCGCGCCGACCAGTTCTTCGCCGACCTGTACCGGCGGGTCTGGGACGACCCCCGGCTGCCGACCTGGGCCGGCGAGCTCTACTTCGAGTACCATCGCGGCACCTACACCAGCCAGGCGGCGGTCAAGCGAGCCAACCGCGCCGCCGAGCTCCAGTACCGCCAGGCGGAGTGGCTCAACGCCTGGGCGACGCTGGCCGGGGCGGTCAGCCGCCAGGAGCGGCTCGACGAGGGCTGGCGCGCGATCTTGCTCAACCAGTTCCACGACATCCTGCCCGGCAGCAGCATCGCCGCAGTCTACGCCGATGCCCACGCCGGCTACACCGCCGCCCGCGCGATCGGCGAGGAGGTCTCGGCGGCCGCCCTCGCAGCCCTGGCCGCCGGGCTGCCCGCCGGCCCCCTGGTGGTCAACAGTCTGCCCTGGGAGCGCGCCGAGGCCGTGCGGCTCCCCCTGAGCCCGGACGAAGCGGCCGCGTGGGCCGAGCATCCCGCCGCCCAGGTGATCGCGGAGCGACCGGGGCAGCCGGAGCTGTTGCTCGACGTGACGGCTCCCAGCTTCGGGCTGACCACGCTCCCGGCTCGGCCGACGGCGCGCCCGGTACAGGGCTCGCTGGTCGTCGCCCGCGACCGGCTCGCGAACGACGAGCTCGCGCTCGCGCTGGACGAGCACGGCGAGATCCGCTCGCTCTACGACCGGCGTCACGAGCGCGAGCTGGTTCTGCCCGCTCAGACCCTGAACCAGCTCGTGCTCTACGAGGACCGCCCGCTCGAGTGGGACGCCTGGGATATTGACCCGTTCTATGGGCAGAAGCCCTACCCCGTCCGCGAGGTGCTCGACTGGGAGGTGGCGGAGACGGGGCCGCTCAGGGCGGTCATCAGCCTCAGGCGGCGTTTTGGCCGGAGCGAGCTGACCCAGCGCATCTGTCTGTGGCGCGCCAGCCGCCGTATCGACATCACCACCGAGGTGGACTGGCAGGAGCGCCAGATGCTGCTGCGGGCCCTATTTCCGCTCAATCTTAACGTGAACCGGGCCACATGCGAGATTCAGTTCGGGGCGATCGAGCGACCCACCCACCGCAACACCAGCTGGGACCGGGCCCGTTTCGAGGTCTGCGCCCACCGCTGGGTCGACCTGAGCGAGGACGGCTACGGGGTGGCCCTGCTCAACGACGGGCTGTACGGGCATAGTTTTCTCGACGGCACCATCGGCATCTCGCTGCTCAAGAGCGCGATCTTCCCCGACCCTGATGCCGACCGCGGGCGACACCGCTTCACCTACAGCCTTTACCCCCACGCCGGCGACTGGCGCGAGGCTCAGGTGGTGCGGCGGGCCTACGAGCTGAACGCGCCGCTCGTCGCCTACCTCCCGCCGGGGGGGGCGGCCACGGCGGGCGATACGGGCGCGGCGCGGTCATTCCTCACCGTGTCGGCCGACCACGTCGTGGCCGAGACGGTCAAGGCGGCGGACGACGGCGACGGGCTGATCGTGCGCCTGTACGAGGCCCACAACCGGCGCGGCCCTGTCACACTCACCTTTGACCGGCCCGTGCATAGCGCCGAGGAGACCGACCTGCTGGAGCGCGTCCACGGCCAGGCAGAGTGCCAGGGCTGCACCGTCCGCTGTACGATCCGCCCCTATGAAATCAAGACTCTGCGGGTGCGGCTGGAGGGCGCCAAGGTCCCTCTATGAGCGCTCCCCAGATTGATCGCGCCGGTATCTCCGTCGAAAGTCAGCCCACCCTCGCATTTCGCGAGATAGCGAAGGCCCACCGCATCCTGAGGAGGTGGCGCGCGTCA
>CAZKTU010000028.1:0-44490 GCA_964555675.1 uncultured Oscillochloris sp. | reverse complement strand
TCGGGCCAGATTCCGCGCCCACTACAACGGGCCATAATCCCCAGCTCGCCAGGGCACCGCTCGGAGGGCAGGCATGGTCGGAAAGGTCGGTGTGACATGGAGAGCCACTTCGCCGCCACCCGCAACGCCTCACGGCTGGTGGCGAGGAGCCACACGAGCGGCGCTGAGCTGATGTACCCTGGCGAGCCTGAGGCCGAGCCGGCCCAGAGCATACTTACGCCGGCAGCGCCGCGAGGCCCGCTGCGGCGACCTGGGCGGCGCTGCGCGCCTGACCCTGCTCGACACAGGCGGCAAAGGTCGCGGGCGGCAACTGCTCAGCCGCCTGCTCTAACTCGGCGCGGGCCCATGCCCAGAGGCGAGCTTCGGCTGTGGGGTTCTGCGCCGTATGGGCCAGCGTTGTGACCGCGAGCGACACCTCCCCCTTGCGCAGCAGGAGCATGGCCAGAGCCGGAAAGGCACTCACCAGCGCCTTGTCGGACCGAGCCTCCAGGGTAATGGTCAGGGCCTGCCGTACCTGGGCCATGGCCTGGCGCTCGTCGCCGAGGGCAAGTACGACCCGGCTCAGGGCCCCCAGCACAACGGCCTCGGCCACAGCCCGCCCCAGCCGGCGGTACAGGCCGAGGCTGCGCTGAAGATAGTCCTGCGCCTCGCGGTGCCGGCCGCGATCCTCGGCGACCGTCCCCAGGTTATAGAGGCTGTTGGCCAGGCCGCGCTGGTCGCCGATCCGCGCGAAGATCGCCATCGCGGCCTGCATCGATTCCTCGGCGGCATCAAACTGCCCAAGGGTCTGGGCGGCCATGCCCCGATTCTTCAGGCAGTTCGCGACCCCCACCGTATCGCCGATCATCTGGCTCAGCTCCTGGCTCTCGGCGTAGTGCTCCAGCGCGCGCTGATACTCGCCCGCCCCAATGCAGGCGTTGCCGAGAAAGTAGCGACAGCGGGCCAGCCCGCGCAGGTCGCCGAGCTGCTGGGCCAGAGCCATGCTCTCCTCGGCTAGTTCCAGCACGTCGACCTGCCCGTCCTCAAGCCAATCATACGGGAAGCACAGGGCGTACAGCGCCTCTTCCTGGCCGCGCCGATGGCCGAGGGCGCGGAACACCTGGAGGCTCTGCTCAAGCAGGCGCACCGCCCCGCGGTTGTCGCCGATCGCGTGCAGGATCGAGCCGAGAGTCACGCCGGCCATCGCCGCACGGTCGGCGGCGCCCACCCGTTCGAAGCGCGCAATGCTCGCTGTCGCATAGGCCTGGGCCGTCTCATACTGGGCGAGCTGCTCGCACAGGCGGGCCAGGCGCAGCTCGATCCGACCGAGCAGCAGCTCGTCCAGTGACGGCTCGTGCAGCAGAGCCCGAAGGGCCAGCTCGAGACCGTCACGCCCTTCGAGCAGGCGCCCCCGCAGCTCGTCGAGGGTGGCGAGGGCGTCGAGCAGCTGGCCGATGGCCGCGGCGTCAGGCAGGGCCACTGCCATGCGCCAGGCCGCCCGCAAGTTCCCGAGATCGGCCTCGACGATAGCTCCGGCCTCCGGCTCGCCGAGGCTGAGGGCCGGCTCATGCTGCTCGGCCAGATCGGCGAAATAGCGCATATGCCGCGCGCCGATCACATCTCCTTCCGGCAGATGCTCGGCGCCAAACTGCCTGAGCAGCTCGTGAAGCATGAAGCGGTCTGCGCCGCCGCGCTGGATGAGCGAGACATCTGAGAGACGCTCGAGCATGGTCAGGGGCACCGAGGCGACGGCCAGAGCGGCGGCAGCAGTGAAGCCGCCGCTGAAGACGGTCAGCCGGGCGAAGCTCGCCCGCTCGAGCGGGTCGAGGAGTCGCCACGAATGCTCGAAGGTCGCGCGCAGGCTGCGGTGGCGCTCCGGCACATTGGGGCTCTGCGTGGTCAGAATGTCCAGACTCGTATCGATCTCTCGGGCGAGCCGCTTGCAGCCCAGCAGGCGCACCCACGCGGCCGCCAGCTCGATACTGAGGGGGTTTCCGGCCAGGACACGGCAGATATGGGCCACATGCGGAAGCGCGTCCGCCAGGTCAAAGCCCTGATCGCGCTGCCGCGCCCGCTGCGCGAAGAGCTCAACACTCGCGTAGCCCGTGGCGAGGGGCGCTTCTCCCGGCGGGGTTGCGAGCCCCTCCAGCTCGTAGATCCACTCGCCATACAGCTTGAGGATCTCGCGCGACGTGACGACGAGCTTGATCCCGGGGGCATACGCAAGCATGTCGCTGAGCAGCCCGGCCATGGGCAGCAGGTGCTCGAAGTTGTCGATCACCAGCAACATGGCCTTATTCTGGAGGGCCTGCAGCAGCTGCTCAGCGGGCGGCGTCGCGCCAGAGAGCGGCAGCCCGATCGACGCGGCGATTGCGCCGGCCAGGGGGCTGCTGTCGGACAGTTTGTGCTCGCTCAGGCGGAGCGAGGCGAGCGAGACGAGGTAGATGCCGTCAGGGTAAGGCGTGGCGGGGCCCAGGAACCCCCGGGCAATCTCGCTGGCGAGGCGGGTCTTGCCGATGCCGCCGGGGCCGGACAGGGTCAGCAGACGGCAGTCGGGCTGCGCCAGGAGCGAGCGGATGTAGGCGCGCTCGGCCTCGCGGCCCACAAAGGAGGTCAGGGCGGCAGGCAGGTTGTGGGCGGGGCGGCTCTCGAGGGCCGGCCGCCGGGCGCTCTGGACGGGGGGCGGCTCGCTGACGGCCACAAGGGCCGGGCCTTTTGCCGACGGCTCGTGGCGCCAGAAGCGAAGGAGCTGCTGCTCGACAGGGTCGCTGGCCAGGGCCAGGAGCGTCGCCACAGGCGGATAGCCGGCCGCGGCCAGCAGCCGATCAAGCTCGCTCTCGCTGAGCTGCAGAGCCTCGGCGACGGCAGCCAGATCGCGCCAGTGCCGCGGGCGGCTGACCCGCCCGGTGGTCCAGTTCACGATGGTGGTCTTTGGGACGCCTGAGAGACGGCTAAGAAGCCCCGGGGTGTAACGATGCCTGGAGCGCTGCATCAACTGTTCGAGAATGGTTGCAAGTGACACACACTTCTCCGGTCAGTGGCGAACCTGGCCGCCCCAGCGTCTCGGTCGGGGCGCCCTTGCCCATCCGGCAGGGCACGGCAACCATCCTGAAGGAGATAGGCGCTCAGGTCGCCCATCATACGCTCCACGAACAAGCACGCTGATCGCACCTGGGGAAGCACCAGTATAGCATGCGCAAGGACGGGGCACTCGACGGTCGTTACCTGGTAGGCCGTATGCCCTGCGAGCTGGAAAGCGTGAAGCACGAGCGGGCGGAGGCCGCCGATTCGCCCTTGACACGTGACCATTTGGTCACATATAATCTCCATATGGATGAAGAAGCGGTCTTTCGCGCCCTCGCCGACCCGAACCGCCGGCGATTGCTCGACCTCCTCTTCGAGCGTGACGGTCGCACCCTCACCGCGCTAGAGGCGCAGTTGCCGATGACGCGCTTCGGGGTGATGAAGCACCTACGCCTGCTTGAGGAAGCCGGGCTGATCACCACGCGCAAAGTTGGCCGCGAGAAGCTGCACTACCTGAACTCGGTTCCCATTCAGCTCATCTCAGAGCGCTGGATCACCAAATACGCGGCTGTGGGGGCCAGTGCCCTGGCCGACCTCAAAGCCGCCCTTGAAGGAGCACCCGGTATGGCGATGGAAACAAGGCCAAGACTCGTGCATCAGATCATCATCAAGGCGCCCCAGGAGCGTGTGTGGGAGGCGATCACGACGCCCGAGTTCACCGCGCGCTACTACTATGGCAGCACGCTCAAGACCGACCTTTCGGTCGGCTCGCCCTTCACCTACCACATGGCGGACGGCGCGCCGATTGTGGAGGGCGAGGTGATCGCCGCCGAGCCGCCGAACCGACTGGTGCACAGCTACCACTCCCTGTGGCCGCCGATGAACGAAGACGCGCCCACCAGGGTGACGTGGGAGCTGGAAGCGATGCCGGGCGGCGTGACAAAGCTCACCGTGGTCCACGAGGAGTTCCAGGGCGAAACGGCCACCTACCAGGGCCTGCAGAGCGGCGGCTGGACGTGGATTCTCAGCAACCTGAAGACGCTGTTGGAGACCGGCGAGCCGATGCCTCAGGGGTACTAATGCAATTCCAACCTGCCCACTAGGGCTTGCGGGGCGGGGTTTGGGGGGGCGTCGCCCTCACTGGCCCTCTATGGCCAACCAGCTCGGCTGTCTGTGCACCAGTCCGAACTAAGGAGATATCGATGAGCCAGTCTGCAAAGAAGAGCGCCAAGAACTTCACGGACGAGGAGCAGGCCGCGATGAAGGAGCGCGCCAAAGAGCTGAAGGCGGAGGCGCGCGTGACCAAGAACCGGGCCGAGGGGGAAAGCACCCTCCTCGCGGCAATTGCCGAGATGCCCGAGCCGGACCGCTCTCTGGCCACGCGGATCCACGCGCTCGTCAGCGCCAACGCCCCGGAGCTCTGGCCCAAAACCTGGTACGGGATGCCGGCCTATGCCCGAGACGGCAAGGTGGTCTGCTTCTTCCAGAGCGCCCATAAGTTCGGCGCGCGGTACGCGACCCTCGGCTTCAACGATTCGGCCAACCTGGACGACGGTGTGATGTGGCCGACCGCCTTCGCGCTGAAGGAGCTGACCGCCGCCGAGGAGGAGCGGATCGCCGCGCTCGTCAAGCAAGCGGCGAGCTGAGTCCTGGGCGCGCCGCGCCGCCCCAGCGCACCTGGTGGGCATAGCTGTTGGTAGGCGCTACGTCGGGCCAGATCGCGGCCAGGTGCGGCGGCCGGTAGAGTGCGGCGTGAGTCGATAGATATCGGTCGCGAGCCGTGTGCCGTCGCGCATGGGCACCATCAGGTCGCGGGCGACGACGATGCCGAACTCCTGCTCTGCGCTCATCCTGAGACCTCCTCCTGGCGGCGCAGCACCCGGCCCGCGCGGGCGCCGGTCAGCGCGCCGTCGCGCATCGTCACGATGTCGTTCACCAGCACGTGGGCCATGCCGGCCGCCGGCGGTTGCTCATCATGGCCTCACGCCGGGATCAGCGGCAGGATCAGGTGCGACGGGTACTCGGTGGAGTGGAGCACCGTCTGACGGGCCACCTCCATGCGCGTGCCGGTCGCGATATCCTCGCCGGTGTTCAGGTTACGGTCGAAGCGGGGGAAGTTGGAGGATGAGACCTCCAGCCGGATACGGTGGCCGCGGCGGAACAGGTTGCTGGTGGAGGCCAGCGCGACCCGGTAGCGGGCGACCTCGCCGGGCTCCGCGAAGTCGACGCGGCCCAGGCCGGAGCGGTGGCGCGCCCTGATGATGCCCTCGGCGATATGGATGGCGTAGCCGTTGGGGTGGACATCCACCAGCTTGGCGGTGAAGTCGGTGTCGCGGGCCGAGGTGGCGGCGTACAGGATCAACTCGACCGGCCCGGTCACCTCCAGGTCCTGCTCCAGGGGCGCCGAGGTGTAGCAGAGCACGTCGTCGCGGCGCTCGAGCGGGCGCTGGTCGATCGGGCCGGGGTAGACGGGCTCGGCGGCGAACTTGATCAGGGTCCAGAGCGAGTGGTTGCCGCCGAGGGTCGGCACGGGGTCGGCCGGGTCGTAGCTGAAGCGGTCGGCGGGCTCGGCGCCGGGGGGCTCGGGGCTGAGGGCGCCGTCGCCATAGAGCGTATTGGCGCGGCCGCCGCTGTGGAGGTAGTAGGGCGTGAAGGCCGTGCGAGCGAGGGGCCACTCGTGCTCGTGGCGCCACTCGTTAGCGCCCATCACGAAGATCTTGATCGGCGGCTCGTCCATCAGGCCCGTGTCGAGGCCCTTGAGCCAGTGGTCGAACCAGCGCAGGTCCTCCTGGTTCAGGTCCACGTAGGCCGAGGGGCCGAAATCGAGATCGCCGAGGCGCGAGCCCTCGGGGGCGTGGTGGGTCCAGGGCACAATATAGATCTTCTGGGAGGCGCGGGCGAGCTCGGTGGCGCCGCCCTCGCGGACGCCGTTGAAGAGGCGGAACATCGCCTCGGTGTAGGGGTCGTACCAGGCGCCCTGCTGGCAGACGGGCACGCCGATGTTGGCGATGGCGCGGTGGGTATCGAGGGCGGCCCAGTAGTCGTCGTAGAGGCTGTGCTGGAGCCAGTCGCGGAAGTAGGGGATGGGCCGGCCGATCAGGGCCTCGTCGGCGGTGATCAGGGGGAGATGGCGGTAGAAGCGCTGGTTGCCGAAGATCTGGGCGCAGCCCCGCTGGGTGAGGGCCACCGCCGAGGCGAAGGTCACCGCGGCCAGGGCCGTCAGGGCCCACTGCACCGCGCCGCCAATGCGGTGGTACTCCCCGAAGTAGTCACCCATGATCACCTGGGGGGCCATGGCGGTGAGGGGCACGTCGCCCTGGGCCGCCGCCTGCCACTGCACAATCCCGCCGTAAGAGCGCCCGCTCATGCCGATCTTGCCGTCGCACCAGGGCTGCGCGACCAGCCAGCGCAGGGTGTCGGCGCCGTCGGGCCCGTCGTCGCTGTAGGCGTAGAAGACGCCCTCCGACTCGAACTTGCCGCGGCAGTCCTGCACCACGGCGGCGTACCCGCGCCGCGCCCACCAGATCGCCCAATCGACGTGCTGGTCGCGCGTGCTCTCGTACGGCGTGCGCAGCAGGATCGCCGGGAAGCGCCCGCCGCCGGTAGGCAGGTAGACGTCGGTGGAGAGCCTGACGCCGTCGCGCATGGGCGCCCGGAGATCGTAGAGGAAGCGTACGTCGTGGGCGGGCTGTGAGCGCATCAGGGGCCTCCTCGCAGGCGGGCGGTCTCGACGCCGTTGATCGCGCGGGCACGCGCGGCGGTGTCCTGTGGCTCTGGGATAGAGCCCAGTATAGGGAAGCGCCCAGCGATTGTCAACAATCTACAATCGTCAATTGACAAAGCCGCGGGGGCTATGCTACCGTAGGCGGAACTATGACGAACGCACAGCCGCTCCCCCAGCTCGGGCCCACATCGCTGCGCCAGCGTGTCCTGGCGACCCTGCGCGACGCGATCATCGGCGGGCGCTTCCGCCCCGGCGACCGGCTGGTCGAGGAGGAGCTCTGCCAGCAGCTCGGGGTGAGCCGCGGGCCGGTGCGCGAGGCCCTGCGCCAGCTAGAGCAGGAGGGCCTGGTGGTCTCGTTCCCCTACAGGGCCACCGAGGTGATCGGCGTCTCGCTGGAGGAGGTCCGCGAGGTGCTGCTCCCGATCCGGCTCACTCTGGAGCGCTTCGCGTTCCGCCACGCCCTGCCGCGCCTTACGCCCGACGATTTCGCCGAGCTGGAGGGGCTTGTGGCTGCGATGGACACGGCCGCCGCGGCGGGCGACCTGGAGCCGATCGTCGAGGCCGACGTGCAGTTCCACGACCTCGTGCTGCGTCGCTCCGAGCAGCCCCACTGCCTGCAGATCTGGCGCGCGATCTCGCCGCGCGTGCGGGCCTTTTTCTACCGCAGCGGGCCGCGCCACGCCTCGCTGGCCGAGATCGCCGACGAGCACCGCGAGCTCCTCGCCGCGATGCGCACCGGCGACATCGAGCACACCCTGGCCGTGCTCGAGCCGCACATTCTGGTGGACAAGCTGCTCGGCGCGGGCGCCGAGGGGCAGTAGGGGAACGCTGAGAGCCGGCCCAACAGGGAGCGTCGCTATTCGATTAGCGTGGAGGTCGCCGTGAAACGGATCCTCGTGTGCGAGTGCAAGCAGGAGATCTCCTCGTTCAACCCCGCGCCGAGCGGCTACGAGGATTTTGTCGTCAGCTTCGGCGAGGCCCTCTTCGCGCGCCACCGGGGCGTACAAAGCGAGGTGGCCGGCGCCCTGAGCGTCTTCGGGCAGCACGGCGGCCTGGAGCTCATCCCAGGCTACGGCGCCCAGGCGATCACCTCCGGCGGGACCCTGCGCAGCGCCGACTTCCAGCGCATCGCCGGGGAGTTCCTGGCCGCCGTGCGGGCGGCTGGCGCGGTCGACGCCGTCTACTTCTCGCTGCACGGCGCCATGGCCGCCGCCGACGAGCCGGACCCCGAGGGCTACCTGCTCCAGGAGACGCGGCGCATCCTCGGCGAGCACGTGCCGCTCGTGGCCTCCTTCGATCTCCACGGCATCATCACCGACCGCATTTTGGGCCACTGCGACGCGATCAGCATCTACCACACCTACCCCCACGTAGACTTCTTCCAGACCGGCGAGCGCGCTGCAAGGCTCCTGCTGCGCATCCTCGCCGGGGCCAGGCCCGTCACGGCGCGGGTGCCGATCCCCGCCCTGGTGCGGGGGAACGAGCTGATCACCGAGAGCGGCCTGTTCGGGCGCATGATCCGCGCAGCCCAGGCGCTCGAGGCCAGCCCCGGCGGGCTCTCGGCGGGCATGTTTATCGGCAACCCCTTCACCGACGTGCCGGAGCTCTGCTCCAATGTGATCGTCGTGACCGACGGCGACGCCGAGCGCGCCGAGCGCGAGGCCCTGGCGATCGCCGCCGACTTCTGGGCCGTGCGCGAGCAGCTTCAGCAGCCCCTCGTGCCGCTCGACGAGGCCGCGCGTGCCGCCTGCGAGGTGCGCGGCGGCACGGTGGTGCTGGTCGACGCCGCCGATGCCACCAGCTCTGGCGCGCCCGGCGACAGCAACGCGATCCTGCGCGCCCTGCGCGACGCGGGCTACCCGGGGCGCGTGCTGGCGCCGCTGGTGGACGCCCTGGCGGTGAGCGCGGCGATGGAGGCAGGCGTGGGCAGTGAGCTCGAACTGCCAGTCGGCGGGGGGATCGACCCGCGCCACAAGCCGCTGCCGATCCGCGGGCGGGTGCGGCTGCTCTCCGACGGCAGCTTCCGCAACGAGTCCGACGGCGGCACCTGGCACGGCGGGCCTACGGCGGTGGTCGAGGCGGGCGCCGTGACCCTGGTGATCACCAGCCGGCCGGTGAGCCTGTACGACCGCTCGTTATTCCTGGCCCACGGCCAGGACCCGGCCCAGTTCGACGCGGTGGTGGTCAAGTCGCCCCACTGCCAACCGCGCTTCTACGCCGACTGGGCCGCGCAGCTGATCAACGTCGACGCGCCGGGCGCCACCAGCGCCAACCTGCGCAGCCTGGGCCACACCCACTGCGCCCGGCCGATCTTCCCGCTGGACGAAGAGGTGACGTTCGCGCCGCGAGCCAGGTTGTTCAGCCGCCAGTGAGCCAAGGAGCCAATGTGAAGATCCAGGAGATCCGCGCCTTCGGGCTACGCGGCGCAACCCCCGAGGGCGGCTGGAGCAATGAGCTGCGCCCCGACGACTGCGTCCACACGCTGGTGATCGTCCGCACCGACACCGGCCTCGCCGGCGTCGGCAGCGTCTTCACGAGCGACCACCTTGTGCACGCCGCCCTGCGTGTCCTCGAGCCCCTCTACCGCGGCGAGAGCGCCCTGGAGCCGGAACGAGTCAGCGAGAAGCTGCACCAGAACACCTTCTGGCAGGGGCGCGGCGGAACGCTCACCCACGCCATCAGCGGGATCGACATCGCGCTCTGGGACATCCTGGGCAAGGCGACGGGCCAGCCGGTGGGCAGGCTGCTGGGGGGGCGTTACCGCGAGCGCGTCAAGCCCTACGCCTCGGTGCTGATGCGCGAGCCGTCTGAGCTGGCCGAGGAGCTGCTGGGCCTGAAAGCGCGCGGCTTCCGCGCCTTCAAGATGGGCTGGGGACCGTTCGGCCGCGTGAGCAACGCCCTCGACGAGGCGATCGTCCGCGCCGCCCGCGACGCGGTGGGCGACGACTGTACGCTGATGGTGGACGCCGGCGGCAGCGACGCCGGCTGGGGCAACCGCTACAAGTGGGCGCTGCGGGCCGCCGAGATGCTCGCGACCTACGACGTCGCGTGGTTCGAGGAGCCGCTCCACCCCGACGCCCTCGATGAGTATGTGCTGCTGCGGCGCGCGGCGCCCCTGCCGATCGCGGGCGGCGAGGTCCTGACCCGCCGCCAGGCCTTCCTGCCCTGGCTGCGGGCCGGCGCCTTCGACATCGTGCAGCCCGACGTCACCAAGGTGGGCGGCATCAGCGAGGAGCGGCGCATCGCCTATATGGCCGAGGAGCACGGGGCGCGCTTCATCCCCCACGGCTGGAACACCGCCGTCGGCCTCGCCGCCGACCTGCAGCTCGCCTCGGCCTTCGCCGACACCGATTATGTAGAGTATATCGGCGGCTCGCCGTACGTCGACGACCTACGGGCGGGCGGCTGGTCGCTCGACGCCGACGGGATGCTCGCCATCCCGGCCACGCCCGGCCTGGGCATCACGCTCGACCCCGAGGCCCTGCGCCGCCACACCGGCGGCGACGAGGCCGCCGCCATGCTGCAGGACTCGCTGTGAGGCACTCATGCTGATCGTCGACGGGCACCTCGACCTGGCCTGGAACGCCGTTGAGTGGGGGCGCGACCTGACCCGCTCCGCCCTCACGATCCGCGCCCTGGAGGCCGGCACGGCGGGCAAGGGGCGCGGCCTCGGCACGGTGGCCCTGCCCGAGCTGCGCCGCGGCCAGGTGGCCCTCTGCTTCGCCACCCTGCTCGCGCGCTCCACCGGGCGGGCCGTGCCCCACATCGACTACCCCAGCCCGGCCCAGGCTCACGCGGCCGCGATGGGCCACCTGGCGTACTACCGCGCCCTGGAGCAGGAGGGCCACGCCCTGGTGATCGCCGACGCGCCGGCCCTCGACGCCCACGTCGCGCGCTGGCAGGCCTGGGAGCAGGAGCCCGTGGGCGAGCCGCCCCCGCTCGGCATGGTGATCAGCATGGAGGGCGCGGACCCGATCCTGGCCCCCGACCGCCTCGGCGAGTGGCACGCCGCCGGGCTGCGCCTGCTCGGCCTGGCCCACTACGGACCCTGCCGCTACGCCGGCGGCACCGGCGACGAGGGCGGCCTGACGGATCTCGGGCGCGCGCTGCTGCCCGAGCTGCGGCGCCTGGGCATCGGGCTCGACCTCACTCACTGCTCCGACGCCGCGTTCTGGGAGACCCTGGAGCGCTACGACGGGCCGGTGCTGGCGAGCCACCACAACAGCCGCGCCCTGGTGCCGAACCAGCGCCAGCTCGCCGACGAGCAGATCCGCGCCCTCGCCGAGCGCGGCGGGGTGATCGGCGCCGCCCTGGACACCTGGATGCTGAAGCCCGGCTGGCTGATCGGCGAGCGCCTCGACCCGCGCAACCCGCCCGTCACCCTGGGCGATGTGGTCGACCAGATCGACTATGTCTGCCAGCTCACGGGCAGCAGCCGCCACGCCGCCATCGGCAGCGACCTCGACGGCGGCTTCGGGCGCGAACAGTCCCCCGGCGACCTCGACACCATCGCCGACCTCCAGCGGATCGCCGAGCTGCTCGCCGCCCGCGGCTACGCCCCCGCCGACGTGGCGGCGATCATGCACGGCAACTGGTTGCGCCTGCTGCGCGAGCTGTGGGGCGGCCGGTGAGCGAGCCGATCCGCTTCCGCGCCGCCGCCGAGCTGAGCCTCGGGGCGCTGGCCGACCTGTACACGCGCTGCTTCGCCGGGTACACCTACCCGGTCATGGTCGAGCCGGCCGCCCTGGGCCGGCGCATCAGGTCGGAGCAGATCGACCTGGGGCGCTCGCCGCTGATCTGCCTGGGCGCCGAGCCGGTGGGGGTGGCGCTGCTGGGCGTGCGCGGCGCCGAGACCAACTGCGGCGGCTTCGGGATCACCGCGCCCCACCGCGGGCGCGGCCTCGCGCACCTGCTGCTGGCCGAGCATCTGCGGCTGGCGCGGGCGGCCGGCGGGCGCAGCATCAGCCTGATGGTGCTGACCGAGAACGCCGGCGCCATCCGCACCTATCTGCGGGCGGGGATGCGGATCACGCGCAGCCTGCTCTGGCTGGAGTGGCAGGGCGCGCCAGGAGCGTCGGGCCACGGCAGCGCGGGGGCCACGGCGGCGGCGGAGCCCGGGGCGCTGCTCGATCAGTTCGCGGCGCTGCCGCGGGCGACGCCGTTCTGGCAGCGCGATCTGCCGACCCTGCGCGGCCTGGAGGGCCTGGATGGGTGGCAGATCCCCGGGCCGGACGGGCCGGCCGCCACGGCCCTGGTCGCGCCGGCGGCGGGCGGGGCCACGCAGATCCTCGACTTGGCGGCCCGGGACGATGGCGCGGCGCACCTGATCATCGCCGCGCTCCAGTCGCGCTACCAGGCTCTGTGCATCAACGAGCCGGAGGAGAGCCCGCTGCTCCCGCCGCTGCTCGGCGCGGGGTTTGCGGTCACGCTCACGCGCCACGAACTCGCCATGGGGCTCTAGCCGACGCGATAACGCGCCACCAGGGCCTCGTCCAGCTCGACGCCCAGGCCGGGGCGCTCCAGGGGCCGGGCGGAGCCCGCGGTGATCGGCAGGGGCTCGGCCAGCACATCGCCCTCGTAGAAGAACGGCCCGAGGATATCGCAGGGGAACTCCTCAGCCCCGATCCCGGGGGAGGCCATCGCGAGGTGGATCATCGCGGCGCTCGCCACGCCGAGCTCCAGGTTGCTGCCCACGGTGCAGGTCAGGCCCGCCGCCTCGGCCAGGGCCGCCACCTTGCGCCCCGCCCCGATCCCCCCACCCTTGCCCACATAGATCGAGAGCACGTCGGCGGCGCCCGCGCGGGCCAGGGCCATCGCGTCCTGGAGCGTATAGAGGCTCTCGTCGGCCATCACCGGCACCGGCACCTGCCGGCGCACGTCGGCCATCCAGGTCACGTCGAGCGGGGCGACGGGCTGCTCAGCAAAATAGATGCCGAACTCGCAGAGCCGGCGGATGGTCTGCACGGCCACCCGCGGCGCCCAGCCGCCGTTGGCGTCGACCCCGAGGCGCACATCCGGCCCGATCGCCTCGCGCACCGCCCGCACCCGGGCCACATCCTGCTCCGGCTCGATCCCGACTTTCACCTTCATCGTGCGGAAGCCCTGCTCCACGGCCCACGCGGCGATCGCGGCGGCCCTGGCCGGCTCCTGCCCCGACACCGAGAACTTGGTCGGCACAAAGTCGCGCACGGCCCCGCCGAGGATGCGGTAGAGCGGCAGCCCCGCCGCCTTGCCCACCAGATCCCAGAGCGCCATCTCCACCCCGGCCTTGGTGAAGACATTGCCCGCCAGAACACGATTCATGCCGGCGCTCAGCCGCTCCACCTCGGTCGGGTCGGCCCCCACCAGCAGCGGCGCCAGGTAGGCCGCGATACAGTGGGCCGCCGTCACCTGATCCTCGCCGCTCCAGATCGGCGTGCACGAGACCTCGCCAAGACCGACGAGGCCCTCATTCGTGTGGAGCCGCACCAGCAGGAAGGGCGAGACGGTGTGGACGCCGCGCCCGCCGCGCACCGCCCGCTCCTGGTTGATCGGGACCTGCACCGGGATCGTCTCGACACGGGTGATCTTCATGCTCTCTCCTCGCCTTGGGCCGCGGCGGCGCGGGCGTAGAACGACCTGAGGGCCTCGGCCACGCCCTCGACCGCGGCCGCAAGGAAGCGGCCCCCATCGTCGCGGCTGCCCCGGGCCGGGCTGTCGGAGTAGCCGTCGATGCTCTGCCAGAAGCCGTGGAACTCTGCGCGGTAGGGGTCGGCCGGCATCGGCGGGCTGGTGCGCGGGTCGAGCTCACGCTCCGGCCGCGGCTCACGCACCAGCTCGGGGCGCAGCGCCGCGACCAGCGAGGTCTCGAAGGCGCCGGCGTGCCCGGGAAGGTGCCCGACCTTGCCGGCGCCCGCGGCCGTCAGCTGAGCCCAGGCGATCGTCCAGTAGCTCCCCGCCCCGACGGCCAGATCGCGGCGCAGGGCCACATCGCGGGCCGCAAGCTGCACCAGCTCGCTGTTGCCCCCGTGGCCGTTGACGATGAAGATGCGCCGGAAGCCACCCTCGGCGAGCGACTCGAGCAGGTCGCAGATCAGCCGGTAGTAGGTCTCTGTGGAGACCGACATGGTGCCGCCGAACGGCAGGTGGTGCGGCGACGAGCCGAAGGCCAGAGTCGGGGCCACCAGCGCGGGGACGCCGGGCCGCACCAGCGCTGCGGCGCCGCGGGCCACCGCCTCCACAGCCATGCTGTCGGTGCCGACGGGGAGGTGGGGACCGTGCTGCTCGGTGGCGCCGGTGGGCAGCACCACCAGGGCGCGGGCCGCCAGCTCGCGAGCCTCAGCGCGGGTGATCTCGCTCAGCAGGAGGGGCAGTTCCATAGCGCCTCACGACTCCAGAAAGCGGTTGAGCACGTTCAGGGTGATGCGGGAGATTGCGGCGTCGACCAGCAGCGACGAGACGTAGGTGATCGAGCCGACCGAGAAGACCGCGCCGCCGCCGGGCCGCTCGTGGTAGACGATCTCGGCGCCGCCATCGTCGGGGTTGAGGCCCTTGGCGAGCACCAGGGCGCCCGGCGGGGCGTGCTCGCTGAGCTTGTCGGTCTCGTGGCCGGAGGCGCCGCCGCTGCAGCGCTCGTGGAGGCTCGCCTCGCCGAAGATCGCACCGTCCTGCAGCCCGGTGCCCGCGAAGGCCCAGTGGTCGGCGCGCAGGGCGCGGTAGGGCGCCCCCGTCATGATCCCGGTCTCGGTGGTGACCACGCCGAGCAGGCCGGCCTCGGGCGCCACGGTACGGTGGAAGCGGCTCTCGTAGAAGCGCGAGGGGTCGGCGGGGTCGCGCATGCCCAGGCTGCCGCCCTCGGCGCGCAGGTGGGTTTTGCAGCGCATGGTGTCGGGCGTGGGCAGCTCGACCTCGCAGTTGATCCCGTTGCCGCCGAGGTACATCAGCCGCCCGCCGCGGTCGGCCCAATCGCGCACGCGCTCGAACATGGGCCGCGTCCAATACTCGGGGTGCACCGAGATAATCAGCACGCGGTAGGCCTCAAGGTCGAGGGTGCCGTCGTGGAGTTGGGCCTCGGCGTAGTAGTCGTAGCGGTGGCCCTCGCGCTCGAGCCAGGCGAGGAGGCGCCACTCGGCCGGGGCGAGGCTGCTGGCGAGCCGCCCGGCGATCGGGTCGCTGGGTCGCGCGCCGGCGGGGACGAAGTTGCCGGGCTCGGGGCGCTCGAACGAGAGCGGCGGGAAGGCGTCGTCGAGGGCCGCGCCCCACTCGCTGAAGGCCCCGTCGGTGTAGCGCGGCATCTCAAGCCGCGCGTTGACGACGGGCGCGGGCGGCAGGCCCGCCGCGTTGATATAGTTGCTGCGGCCGCCGAAGTTGTTGTAGGCGTTCCAGTTGTTGGTCGAGGCGAGCACGGCCACGGGGGCGGTGGGCGCCGCCGGGGCGACCACCCAGGGGAACGAGAAGAACTCGCCGCGCTCGTTCTCGGCGTGCAGGTAGTAGAGCCCCGAGCGCGTGGGGCCCTCGGCGAACTGCGTGTGGTGGGGGCTGCTGCTGTAGCCGCGCCGGTTCCACTGGGCCCCGACCTGCGTGTAGTCGCCGTCCGGTGTCACCTGGGTGGTGGCGCCCGGGCCGTGCTCGTCGAACCAGCCCAGCAGGCGCACGAACTCCTGCTCCTGCCCGTAGCGCCAGAGGCTCAGGCGGTAGGGCGCCACCGAGTGGACCCGGAACTCCGAGCGCTCGCCCGAGCGCACCCAGCGCGGCCACATGTAGCCGAGCAGCCGGTCCGAGAGCAGGCGCAGCTGGTGCGGCTCGCCCGCCCCGAGCTCCAGGTCGACCACCTTCCCGCCGTAGCCCGGCTTCACCAGCGTGACGCGATAGAGGCCCGGCTCCAGCTCCGCGTAGATCCCGCCGCGCGGGGTCGAGCGCACGACGGCGACGCTGCGCCCATCGCGCTCGAACTCCACCGCCACGTCGCAGAGCGCCACGTAGCGCTCGTCGCTGACATACCCGACCAGCATGCTTGCCTCCTCCAGCTACTCAGCGCCGGTCACATCGCCGGCGGGTGAGATCGCCGCGACGCCGCGCAGGCCCGCGTAGGCCACGGCGCAGAGCTCGGCCTCCAGGGCCTCGCCCGGGGCGAGGCGCCGGTTGCTGCCCTGGGCGATCGCCTCCTCGATCGTCGTGTGCGGCGTCGTCCACGGCTCGAGGGCGATGTTGTAAGTCCGCCCGTACCAGGGCGAGCCGAACGCCCCGCCGTAGACCTGCCAGAACCAGAGCGCGCCGAACAGCTCCACGGGCCAGGCCATGCCGAAGCCAACCGCGCGCCGCGTATTGGTGACGGCGTACCAGCCCGCCTCGAGGTCGGTGAGGAAGAGCGTGTCGTGGGTGCGCTCCTGGGGCGACGGGATGCGGCTGATGTCGATCGCGGCGCCGTCGCGGCCGGGGACATGGGGCCAGCTGTAGCCCTCGCCCGGCCGGTAGCGGTGGGTGGGCAGAACGTCGGTGGCGCGCACGCGGGCGCCCGGCAGGTCGACGACGCAGCTCTCGTCGAGGAAGGGCGGCCCGAAGGCCGGGTGGTGGCCCCACATCAGATCGAGCGGCTCGCGGCCCTCGTTCACCAGGCGCTCGCGGATCTGGAGCACGGGCCGGCCGCCGGTGAGGGTCAGCCACTTCTCGACAAAGATCGGCGTGCGGTAGGCGCGCACCCGCAGCCGCAGGGTGATGCGCGCGGGGTCATCTTCGACCAGGGCGTACTCCCAGGGGATGAGGCAGAGCTCGCCATGGGGGCCGAAGCTCGTCCCGGCATAGCTGGCGGCGTTCCCGCCGGTGGGCAAGCACTCCTGCCAGCCGCCCGGGTAGTAGTCGAGGAAGGCGCCCTCGGGGCGCGGGGCCGTGGGCACGAAGGTGGCCGGGTTGCGCACGCCGAGGGGCGAGCGCCACATGAAGTCGGTGTCGCTCGGCTTGTGCAGGAACTCAATAATGTCGCTGCCCTTGTCGGCGAGCACCGTGACCCGGATCAGCTCATTCTCGAGGGTCACCGTGCGCAGGCCGCGGTAGAGGTACTCGGTGGCCCGGCAGCCGTAGTTGCGCTCGTGGGTGTAGGCGGGCCAGGTCATGGGTGCCCTCCGCGGGCGGTCGCTATAGCGGCACTTCGACGATCTCTGAGCGCAGGGCGCCGCCCTCGATGGTGACGATCCGGTAGTGGGGCGGCTGCAGACAGCGCAGCAGCGGGCCCTCGACCGGCGCGAACTGGAAGCAGGTCGAGCGCAGGCCGAGGACCGGTACCCCGGCGAGCTCGCGCTCGAAGGTGGCGTGGGTGTGGCCGGAGAGGATGGCGAGCACGCCGCGCCCGGCGATGCGCTCGGCGAAGGCGGCCACGTCGTCGGCGATCAGGGCGTCGAGGCGGGTGTGGCCCAGCGGGGCGACGTGGTGGTGCATCAGGATCACGGCGGGTGTCCCGTCGAGGGCCGCCTCGAGGAAGCCGGGCAGGTCGGGCGCGGCCTCCGCCTTATTGGCCGGCCCCCAGTCCACACAGACGAAGCGCACCCCGCCGCGCTCGAACCAGGCCTGGGTCCGCAAGGGCTGTGCGCCAGCTTCGCTAACGGCGGGCGCGCTGGCCGGGAAGAGGCTGCCCAGCATGGTCGGGCGCGGGTCGTGGTTGCCCGGCAGGGCGTAGAGCGGCACCCCGGGCAGCCCCTGGCCGCGGGCACTCAGCGGGCCGGGGAAGACGCCCGCCGGCTCCGCCCCGACCAGTTCGAGGAAGATCCGGTACTCGGCCTCGGTGCCGTGCTCCGTCAGATCGCCCGTGCTCACCAGAAAATCCAGGGGGCCGGCGTGATCGGCGATATGGCGCAGCACCGAGCGCAGGGCGTGCCAGGTCGAGTAGCCCCAGAGCAGGTCGCCCGCGGCCAGGTGGTGGTCGGTGATCTGGGCGAAGCGCAGGCTCATGGCTCGCCGTCCCGCGGGTAGACGCGCACGGGCGGGTGGCCGATCGTCCAGCCGCCGTCCACGCACAGGTTCTGTCCGGTGACATAGGAGGCGTCGTCGGAGGCGAGGAAGAGCACGGCGCCCGCGATCTCCTCGGGGCGGCCCATGCGGTCGAGCACGGTCATGTCGCGCCAGAACTGCATCACGGCGGGGTCGGCCTTCAGGCGCTCGATGTCGGGGCGGCCGGCATCGATGATCCCGGGGCTCACGGCGTTGACCCTGATGCCGCGGGTGCCGAAGTCGATCGCCATCGAGCGGGTGAGGCCGAAGATCGCGCTCTTGCCGGTCACGTAGGCGGCGTGGCCGGCGGCGCCCAGCACCCCCTCCACCGAGGCGATGCTGACGATCGCGCCACCCCCGGTCTTGAGCATCTCCTGGGCCGCATACTTCGAGCAGTAGAAGACGCCGTCGAGGGTCACGGCCATGACTTCGCGCCACTCGCCCTCGTCCATGGCCGCGGCGTCGTGGTAGCCGCCGAGGTGGGCGGCGGAGTTGACGAGGATGTCGAGGCGCCCGTAGCGCGATACGGTCTCCGCGACCGCCGCGCGGCACTGCTCGGCCTTGCCCGTGTCGCATGCGATGAAGTGGCCGCCGCAGGCCTCGGCGGTGCGCAGGCCGCCCTCCCGGTTGATGTCGGCGATCGCCACCCGTGCGCCCTCGGCGGCGAAGCGCCGGGCGCAGGCGGCCCCGATCCCTGTGGCGCCGCCCGTGATCAGGGCGACCTTGCCGCTCAGTCGCATCGGTCTTGCTCCCTCTGGGCGCCGGGCGCCCCTACACGGCCCATCTCCGCGGCCCGTCGCCGCGCAGCTCGCGCAGCCGGCCCAGAGCGGCGTGCCGCTCGAGGTGGGCGCGCACCGGGGGGATCCACTGGAGCGCGACCGGGAACGGGCCGAGCCGCCGGTCCACCGCGGCGCAGACCTCGGCCAGGCTCACGGCGCCCCCGGACGCGCGCACAAGCTCCAGGGTGAGCGCGTCGAGCTCGCCCACAAACTGCTCGCCCTCCGCGAAGAAGCGCTCGACCGCCGCCGCGCCCTCCACATGCGGGAAGTGGGCCGTGAGCAGCAGTTCCGCGCCGAGGGCCCGCAGGCGGCCAAGGGTCGCCAGGTAGGGCTCGACGGCGAAGTAGGGCGGCGGGCTGACCACCCGGCCCGTCGCGTCGGGGACGCCCCGGCCGAGGGCGGCGTCCTGGACGATCAGAGCCCGCTCGCGCTCGTTCCAGAGGGCGAGGTGCCCGTCGGTATGGCCGGGCGCGTGAAGCACCTGCCAGCTGCGCCCGGGGCCGAGCCAGAGCTCCTCGCCGCCGGCCAGGGCCAGGTGCACCGGCGCATCAGGGCCGATGTTCGCGTCGAGCCAGGCCAGCAGCTCGGGCGCGAAGGGCGTATCGTCGGCGGCGACGGCGTCGGTGTAGCGCTCGCGCAGGTGGCGCTCCCGCGAGATGACGCGCGGGCGGTCCAGGCGGTGGCACATGATCAGCGTAGACGGCGAGCGGGCGAGGACCCCGGCATTGCCGCCGTGGTGGTCGGCGTCGGCGTGAGAGACGAGCAGCATGTCGATCGCGGGCGGCAGCCCCGCGGCGGCGAGCGCGGGGAAGATCGCCGCCTCGGGCGCGTCGCGCAGCCCGCTATCCACCAGCAGCGTGCGCAAAGGCTGCGCCCCGTCTTGCGACTCGCCGTGGAGCAGGTAGAGCGCCAGCCGGTTGTCGCCGGAGGCGGCCTCGATCTCCAGCACGCCCGGCAAGATCGCTCGCGCCGCCATCAGCCCTGGCCCGGCGCCAGGTCGCGCAAGAGCGCCACGCTCTCCTCGACGACCATGGCGGCGGCCTCCGGCGCAAACGGGGTGATCTCCACCTCGTAGCCCCCGAGCGGGTAGGCGTCGGCGGTGGGGATGTAGGCCCAGCCGATGTTGGCGTACCCCGCGAAGAGCGTGTGAGGGAACGGCGAGCCGGCCTTGACCTGCAGGCCGATCTGGCAGAACGGCTCGCCGGGCACGACCGGCAGCGCGATCTGGTCGCCGATCGTGAAGGTCTGCAGGGTGACGGTGCGGTGAGTGTTGCCCTCGTTGCGGCGGGCGAGGTCGGCGCGCATGGCGGCGCGCTTGGCGAGCATCGTCTCGGCGCGGATCGCCTCCAGGTCGCCGCCCTCGGCCCGCAGCCGGTCGAGACGCTCGACGTGGGTCGCCGTGGCGGCGGCCAGCTCCGCCGATGGGGCGAACGGCTTCAGGGGGAGGCGGATGTCGCGGGTCCCCACGCGCAGCGTCGCGTCGAGGTCGGGCAGGGCGTCGTCCTCGTAGAGCGCCAGGGGCGAGCCGGACTCCACCGTGCCGGCGTAGCGCTCGCGGCGTCGCCGCGGCTCCAGCTGCCACCAGACGCGGCTGGCCTCGTGGCCGAGGATGCTGCCGAGGCGGCGGTACTCGGCGAGCCCGCCGCGGGCGCAGCCCTGGATGGGGCCGAGGTCGCCGGTGGCGCCCTGGAGGAAGAGACAGGTCGCGCCGGTGGCCTGCTCGACCACGCGCTTCAGCACCCCGGGGTAGTCGGGTGTGATCAGGTCGCAGTCGGGGCCGACGGTGATCGGGTGGCAGGCGTAGTTGACGACGGCGGCGAGAGGCGCGCCATCGGCGCCGTCGATGCGCACCACCTGCACCTGCGGGTCCACAGGGCCGTCCCAGTTGCGCCCGCAGATCACCGCCCCGTCCTCGGGCCGGCGGAAGCGCCGGTTGACGTTGATGCGGGCCTCGCCGGAGCCGGCGGCGACCCGGGCGGGCCGCAGCTGCGCCAGGGCCTGGCGCGCCACACCCGCGATCTGCTGCTCCAGGATCGCGTCGTAGGCCGGCACCATCTCGGCGCCCTCCTTGACCCAGGTGCTCCAGGTGGCGCCGTTGATCGGCCCCGAGTGGGTGTGGGTGTAGGCCAGGCGAATGTTCGAGGCGGGCAGGCCGGTGGCGCGCTCGACCGCGCGCATCACGCCGGGCGCCTCGGTGTCCCACAGATAGACCAGGTCGATATCGACGATCACCAGGGTCTCGTGGCCGTCAGAGAGGGCGAGCGCCGTGGCCCAGAGCGGCAGGTCGACCCCCGCGGCGCGCTGGTGGGTCTGGGCGCCCCAGCCGGCGTGGGCGATCCCGAGGGGCGGGGTGATGTCGGCACGGGCGACGCCCGCGAGCAGCTGGCGGGTCATGGAGGTTCCTCCTCAGGGTTGGGGTGGCGGAGCGGCGGCCCGCCGCCTAGCCCGCGTCGTCCAGCAGGGATGGCACCAGCCCGGTGTAGGCGGTGACGATCGGGTCATCGGCATGGGCGCGCTCGTAGGCGGCGCGGATCTGCATCGTCTCGCGCTCGACGCGGCGGAAGGCCTCCTCGTCGTCCTGGAGCAGCCAGTGCAGCCAGCGGCCGTTCTTGACGTGAGGCACCTCGTCGGCGTGGACGAAGTCGTTGAGCAAAGCGTAGTGGGCGTCGCCGCGGGCGCGGGCCTCCTCGCGGTAGCGGATCAGGTCGGGCATGCCGAGCTTCTCGCCGCGCAGGTGCAGATCGTAGAGCCGGTGGGGGAAGTCGAGCGCGATGCGGTAGGCGTAGTTGCCGGGGATGACGGGGAAGTCGCCCAGCTTGCCGCCGAGCTGCTCCAGGTAGCGCTGGTAGAGCACGGCGTGGCGCACCTCGTCCCAGAGCTGCCGGGCCATATCGACGTGGTACTCCCAGGGCAGCTCGGGGTGCTCGTAGAGGCTGCGGCCGAGCAGCTCGGCGGCGTGCATCTCGTTATCCGCGTCGCGGTGGGCCATGACCATGGCCAGCTCGCGGTCGTCGGCGGGCGGGCGGTCCGCGGCGCGCTCGCCGAAGCGGAAGCGGGCGTCGCGGGCGGCGGTGGCCGGGGCGGGGCGCACGGCCTGGCCCTCGAACGAGCCGCCCGCCTCACGCTCCGCGGCGGTGGTCGGGTCGGCCAGGCTGCCGGCGGCCTCGCAGGCATCGGCGACGAGGGCCTCGTAGGCGCGGGCGGCGGCGCGCTCGGCGGCGGGAAGCGACTCGAGCAGGGCGAGGCCCTGGCGCACCTGCTGCTCCTCGTCGGCGATGGTGCGGCCCAGCAGCTCCCAGGTCGGCTCGTCTGCCAGGGGGGCGCAGACGGCGCGGTGGGCGGCGTAGGCGGCGATCAGGCGCGGCTTGACCTGACGGTAGACGGCGGCGAGGAAGGCGGCGCCCGAGGGCGCGTCGTCGAGCAGGGCCATCAGGCGGCGGGTGGGTTCGCCGGGGCTGAGCGGCGCGCGGCGGGGCCAGCGCAGGTCGATCAGGCGGGCGAGCCAGGCGTCGGCGTGCAGCGAGTCTTGCCAGAGGTGGCGCCCGGCGAGGCACTTCAGCTCCCACTCGGGCAGCTCGGCCAGCTTGCCGGCCGCCACGCGCATGAGCTGGGCCTCAATATAGTGGTAGCGCGCCACCAGGCGCGCGGTCTGGGCGACGTCGAAGGCGCCCAGGAGCCGGTAGTCTGCGTAGAGATCGTACATTGGCGGTTGCTCCTTTACCAGTCGGCCACGGCGCCGTCGGGGTGAAAGTAGCGCTGCACCAGCTCGGGCTGCCAGGGGTGGCGGGCGGCGGCCCGCTCGTTCACCTCGATGCCCAGGCCGGGCGCTGTGGGCACGCCGTAGTAGCCGGCGGCGACGCGGTGCACCGTCTCGACCACCTCGTGGCGCCAGGGGACGTCGCTGCTGATCGCCTCTTGGATCACCCAGTTGGGCGTGGCGAGGGCGAAGTGCACGGCGGCGGCGGTGGCGATCGGGCCGTTGGGGTTGTGGGGTGCGACCGCGATCGAGCAGGCCTCGGCGGCGGCGGCGATCTTACGCGCCTCCCAGAGCCCGCCGCAGTGCGACAGGTCGGGCTGGATGATGTGGCAGGCCCGGCGCTCCAAGATCTCGCGGAACTGGTGGCGGCCGACCAGCCGTTCGCCGGTGGCGATCGGGATGCCGGCAGCCCGCGTCACCTGGGCCGTCGCCTCCAGGTCCTCTGTCGGGCAGGGCTCCTCGAAGAAGAAGAGCCCGTAAGGCTCCAGGGCGCGGCAGTACTGCAGCGCCATCGCGGGCGAAGCGCAGCGCGCATGCAGATCGACCATCAGGTCCATCTCGTCGCCGACGGCCTCGCGCACAGCGCGTACCAGGCGCTCGGCGTGACGCACCGGGCGCGGGCCCTCGATCGGCTCGGTGCGCGGCACGGCCATGAACTTCATCGCGGTGTAGCCGGCCGCCTGCACCTTGAGCGCCCGCTCGGCGAACTGGGCCGGGTCGGTGCTCTCGTACATGCTCTCCATCTCGCCGCCGCCGAGGTGGTCGTAGACGCGCACACGGTCGCGCACGCGCCCGCCGAGCAGCTCGTAGACGGGCACGCCGAGCCACTTGCCCTTGATGTCCCAGAGGGCCTGCTCGATCCCGCTGATCGCGGTCATGCCCTCGATGCCCACCTTCCAGAAGTACTGGCGGTACATCAGCTGGTAGAGATGCTCGATCCGGCGCGGGTCCTCGCCGACGAGCAGCCGGCTCACGTCCTCGACGGCGCCGACGACGCCCTTCGTCTTCCACTCCAGGGTGGCCTCGCCCCAGCCGTACAGCCCCGGCTGGTCCGTCTCGACCTTCACGAAGATCCAGTTGCGCATCCTGGCGTTGACGACCAGGGTAGAGACGCGGGCGATCTGCATAGCCTTCTCGCTGTTGCTGGCGGCACGGGGCTAGAGCTTCATCCGGGGGTCGAGCCAATCGCGCAGGCCGTCGCCGAGCAGGTTGGCGCCGAGCACGGTGAGCGCGATCGCGACCCCGGGGAAGAAACCGATCCACCAGGCCTGGCGGATGAACTGGCGCCCGTCCGCGAGGATCACGCCCCACTCGGGCGTGGGCGCCTGGGGCCCGAGGCCGATGAAGCTCAGGGACGCGCCGGTGAGGATAGCCCCCGCGACGCCCATCGACGACATCACGATCAGCGGGGCCAGGGTGTTGGGGAGGATATGCTGCGCCAGGATGCGCGCGTCGCTGATGCCCACCACCCGCGCGGCATCCACGAACAGCTGCTCGCGCATCCCCAGCACCACCCCGCGCACCATGCGGGTGTAGTAGGGCACCCAGGCGATCCCGATCGCGACCATGATATTCACCAGCCCCGGCCCGAGGACCGTGACGATGGCGAGGGCCAGGAGGATGGTTGGAAAGGCGACCCAGACGTCCATCACGCGCATAATCACGGCGTCGGCCCAGCCGCCGTAGTAGCCGGCCAGCAGCCCGAGCACGATCCCCGCGCCGGAGGCGATCAGGATCGGCAGGGTGCCCATGATCAGCGAGTAGCGGCCGCCGTAGAGCACGCGGGCCAGGATATCGCGCCCGTACTGGTCAGTCCCGAAGGGGTGCAGCAGGCTGGGCGGCTGCATGCGCTCGCGGATGTTCATCAGCACCGGGTTGAAGTCGGTGAAGAGCTGCGGGAAGAGTGCGGTGAAGACGATCATGGCCAGGAGCAGCGTGCCGGCCAGCAGCGAGGGGTGGCGGCGCAGAGCGCGGAACAGCCCGCCCAGCCGGCCGCGCGGCGCGCGGGTCTGGGGCAAGGCCAGCGATTGTGGTACGGCCTTCGTCATCGGGCAGCCCTAGCCATAGCGGATGCGGGGGTCGACCACGGCGTACAGCACGTCCACCACCAGGTTCACCAGCACATAGAGCACGGCGGCCACCATCACGCAACCCTGGACCACCGGGAAGTCGCGGTTGATCACGGCCTGGGTGGCGAGGGCGCCGAGGCCCTGCCGCGAGAAGACGCTCTCGATGATCACGGCGCCGCCGAAGAGCGTGCCGAACTGCATGCCGATCATCGTCAGCAGCGGCAGCAGCGCGTTGCGCAGGGCGTGCTGCCAGACCACGATTCGCTCGCCGAGGCCCTTGGCCCGGGCCGTGCGTACGTAGTCCATCGCCAGCACCTCCACCAGGGTCGAGCGGGTCAGGCGGGTGATGATCGCGGCCTCGGCCACGCCGAGGGCCACCGCCGGCATGATCAGGCCGCGCAGCCCACGATCGCCGGTGATCGGCAGCCAGCCGAGCGTCACGGCGAAGAGCTGGATCATCATCAGGCCCAGCCAGAAAGCGGGGATAGAGACCCCCAGCATGGCCACCACCGTGGCCGTCACGTCCCAGACACTGCCCTGCCTGACGGCCGCCAGGACGCCGAGGGGCGTGCCGATCGCGATCGCCACCAGCATGGCCGCAATCGTGAGCTGGATGGTCGCGCCGATATTGGCGGCGATCAGCAGGGCCACGGGCTGGGCCCCAAAGAGCGAGCGCCCGAGGTCGCCCTGGGCCAGCCGCGCGAGGTAACGGCCAAGCTGCTCATGGAGCGGGTCGTTCAGGCCGAGGGCCTCGCGCATCTGCTCCATCTGCTGCGCGCTCATCTTAACCTGGCCCTGCATGGCGGACACGGCGTCGCCGGGGATGAGCTGCACCAGGAAGAAGGTGACGATCACAATCCCGAGGATGATCGGGATGGTGAGAGCGAGGCGCCGCAGCAGATAGATGCTCATAGGGTGGGGCGGGGTGGCGGCCGCGGGCGCCGCCACCCCGGCTGTCTACTCGAAGTAGGCCGACGCGAAGTACTTGTAGAAGCCGGTGCCGTCGACGACGAAGTTCTTGAGGCCGCTGGAGTGGGCCGCGTAGAAGTAGAGCTCGAAGATCGGCACCATCAGCGCATTATCCATGATGAACATCTGGATGTCGCTGTACATCTGTTTGCGCTTGTCCGGGTCGAGCTCGGTCTCGGCGGCCTTGAGCATCGCGTCGAGCTCGGCGCCCTGCTCGCCGCGCAGGAAGTGGCCGGAGGGGAAGGTGCCGAAGCCCTCGGAGTGCCAGTCGCGGGTCATCTGGCTGGCGGCCGCGAAGACGTCGCCCATGGCCGGCACCTGGTACTCGCCGCTGACGATCGCCTCGGTGTTGGAGGGGCCCTGGGTGGTGAGCACCTGGGCGTCGAAGCCGACCGCCTGGAGGTTGGCCTGGAGCACGTAGACCCAGTCGTTCCAGCTCTTGTTCTCGACGATCGTCACCTCCAGGCGCTGGCCGTCCTTGGTGCGCACCCCGTCCGAGCCCATTGTCCAGCCGGCCTCTTCGAGCAGTTGCATCGCCTTCTCGGGGTCGTAGCCATACATCTGCTCCAGGGCCGGGTCGTACTCGGGGAAGGCCCGCGAGATCGGGCCGTAGGCCGGCTCGACCATGTTGAAGTAGACACTCTCGATGATGCCCTGCTTGTCGGTGGCGTAGATGATCGCCTTGCGCACGTTAATGTCGTTCGTGGGGGCGAGCTCGGTGTTCATGTAGTTCATCTGCGGCATGCCCGGCAGCAGGAAGCCGGTCACCGCGAAGCGGGTGTCCTCGCGGACGCGGGCCACATCCTGGAACGGCAGCAGATCGACGAAGTCCACCTCGCCGGCCTCAAGGGTGGCCATGCGCGTCTGAGCCTCGGGGATGAAGCGGAAGACCAGCTCCTCGATCAGCGAGGGGCCCTCGAGGTTGAACATGGGCGAGCCCCAGGTCCAGTCGGGGTTGCGCTCGAGGCTGATCTCGCTGCCGCGGACCCACTCTTTGAACTTGAAGGGGCCGGTGCCCACCGGGTTGAAGCCGGCATCTTCGCCCTGAGCCTTCAGGTTGGCGATATTGCCGATCGCCAGTCCCGGGTCGGCCAGCTCGGTCAGGAAGTCGGGGCGCGCGGCGGTCAGGGTCAGCTTCACGGTCGAGGCGTCCACGGCCTCGGCCGTGCCGATCACCTGCTTGATCTGGCCGGGGCCGGTGCCCACCGTCTCGGCGTCACGCACATACTCGAAGTAGTCCACCACATCCTGGGCGCTGAAGGCCCGGCCGTCGTGCCACTTGACGCCCTCGGCCAGCGTAAAGGTCCACTCCGTCGCGTCTTCGGAGCGCTCCCAGGTGGTGGCCAGCCCGGGATAGACCGTCTGGCTCTGGTCGATGTAGACCAGGGTCTCGAAGATCTGGGCCGTCACCTGGCGCTCGTTGACGTTGCCCGGCATGGTGACGACGTCGACGCTGGCCGGCTCCTGATTGCCCGCGAAGACCAGGCGATTCTTGACGGTGGCCTCGGGGGCGGCGGGCACGGCGGTGGCGGGCACGGTCGTGGGCGGCGGGGCGACGGTAGGGGCCGGGGCCGCCGGGGCCGCTGTGGGCTGCTCGGCGACCTGGGGTGCGGGCGTTGCGGCGCCTCCGCAGGCGGCGATCAGCATGGATAGGGCGGCGAGCAGGGCCGAGAGGAGGAGCAGGTTGCGGCGGGATTGGGGACGCTGCGCCACGGGGACCTCCTTCATGGTGCATCTGGTAGGGCGGGGCGCGGCGGTGTGCCGGCCACGCAAGGGTGTGGCTCGCTGGCCGCCTGGCCGAGGCGGCGCCGCTGAGCCCCTGGGGGCAGAGGATCGTATACGACCATACAGGATAGTCCGCACTATACGACGTGGTTAAGAGAATGTCAATAGGTACTGTTTAACTCTCTCCGATGGGACAAAACCGGGACAATAAGCCGATCATCTACAAGCGTGGCGAGGGCCTTCAGGCCTTGACGCTGCGTGAAAAGGGGCTATTATTGTATGCAGACACACGCCGCGGCGCGCGGCCATGCCGGCGCAGCCAGCCCCTGGAACCCCAGCCGATGCTCTCCCCTATCGACACGCATGCCTTCGAACGCACACCAACCTTCCGCGAAGCCGCCTACCAGGCGATCAAGCAGGCCATCCTCGCCGGACAGCTCGAGCCGGGCCAGCCCCTGGTCGAAGAGCGCCTCGCGGCCATGCTCAAGATCAGCCGCACGCCCGTGCGCGAGGCCCTGGCAATCCTTGAGCACGAGGGCCTGATCGCCCCGATCTACCGGCGCGGGCTTTTCGTATGCAGACTCAGCCGCGAGCAGGTAGTCGAACTGTTCACCGCCAACGAGGCGGTAGAGCCCTTCCTCGCCCGGCGGGCCGCCTTCTATGCCACCCCTGAGCAGCAGGCCGCCCTCGACGCCGCCATCAGCGACGGCGAGGCCTGCGTCGAGCAGCTCGACGTGGCCGGCTTCCTGCGCTCCGGGCGGGTGTTCCACGCCGGGGTCGGCCTGGCCGCCGGCAACCCCACCCTGGCCCAGCTCGTCGAGCGCAACGAGGAGCGGGTCGACCTGTTCCTGATGAGCTACGGCAAGGCCGTAGACGCCGAGATGATGCGCGCTTCGAACCGCGAGCACCGGGCGATCTACAGGGCCATCAGCGAGCGCGACCCCGATGCGGCCGCGCGGCTCGCCACCTACCACGCCCAGTCCACCCGCGAGCGCTTCGCGGCCCTCGCGAATGATAGCGCTGACGAGAGCGATACAATAGCGTAGAAGGAGCGTGGCATGACGACGACGGTCAGTAACGCAGAGTTGGTCGAGCGGGCCCGGCGCGTAATCCCCGGCGGGGTGAACTCCGGCAACCGCGCCCTCCCCTGGCCCATGGCTTTCGTGCGCGCCGAGGGCGCCTACCTCACCGACGCCGACGGCAAGCAGTACCTCGACTACCACGCCGCCTTCGGCCCGCTCATCCTCGGCCACAACCACCCCCGCGTAAATGCCGCCGTCGCCGAGGCTATGGGCCGCCTCGATATTATCGGCACGGGCGTCACCGATATCGAGGTCGAGCTGGCCGAGCTGCTCAATCGCCACATCCCCTGCGCCGAGCGCACCCTGCTCACCAACTCCGGCTCCGAGGCCACCTACGCCGCCATCCGCCTCGCCCGCGCCGTCACCGGGCGCAGCAAGCTGATCAAGTTCCAGGGCACCTACCACGGCTGGCACGATGCCGTGCTGATGAATGTGATCAGCCCGCCCGAGAAGATTGGCCAGTACGATCTGCTCTCTCAGGGCATGGACCCCGACGTAGTCGCCAAGACGCTGATCCTGCCCTTCAACGACATCGAGGCCGCCTCCGAGGCGCTCCAGAATAGCGCCGACGAGATCGCCGCCGTCATCGTCGAGGTTATCCCCCATAACATCGGCTGCGTCATGCCGCGCCCCGAGTTCCTCCGCTCCCTCCGCGACCTCACCCGGCGGCTCGGCGTGGTGCTGATCTTCGACGAAGTGATCACCGGCTTCCGCCACGCCCTCGGCGGCTACCAGTCGCTCGTCGGCGTCACGCCCGACCTCGCCACCTTCGCCAAGGCCATGGCCAACGGCTACCCGATCGCCGCCCTCGCCGGCCGCGCCGAGCTGATGGACCGCTTCGGGCCTGGCGGCGGGGTGCTCTTCGCCGGCACCTACAACGGCCACGCCGTCGGCGTCTCGGCCGCCCTCGCCACCATCGGCGAGCTAGAGAGTGGCGCGGTCCACGAGCACTGCTTCACGCTCGCCCGGGTCGCCAGCGTCGGCCTGACCCAGATCGCCGAGGAGCTGGGCATCCCGATGCATGTGGCCCTCTTCGGCTCGGTCTTTGTGCCCTACTTCATGGAGCCCGGGCCGATCGAGACCTACACCGACCTGTTCCGCAACAACAACGCCCGCGACGTCTGGTTCCGCAAAACGATGTGCGAGCACGGGATCTTTATGATCCCCACCGCCATGAAGCGCAACCACGTCAGCGCCGCCCACACCCAGGCCGACATCGACCGCACCCTCGAGGTCGCGCGCCAGGTGCTCAAGGGCATGCCCGCCGGGATGTAGCGTAGCGGCGCCTCGGCCACCCTGGGAGGGTCCGAGCCCTCCCAGGGCCCCTACGAGCGGCCCACCACAGGCGCCAGGAACTCCATGTCCTCGTCGCTCTGGGGGCGCAGGAAGTCGAAGTCGCAGCCCTCGTCGGGCTGCAGCACGTGCTCGACGTAGAGCCGCGGGTAGCCGCGGGTATGCCTGCGCGCGGGCGGGCGCCAGGCCTCGCGCCGCCGTCCCAGCTCGGCCTCGTCCACCAGCAGCCGCAGCGAGCGCCCCGGGACGTCCAGCTCGATCAGGTCGCCGTCGCGCACCAGGGCCAGAGGCCCACCGACGGCCGCCTCGGGCGCCGCGTGCAGCACGATCGTGCCCGCGCTGGTGCCGCTCATGCGCGAGTCGCTCACCCGCACCACGTCGGTCACGCCCTCCATCAGCAGCTTGCGCGGCACCGGGATCGAGCCCCACTCGGGCAGGCCCGGCACCCCCACCGCGCCGGCATTGCGCAGCACCAGCACGCTGTCCGCCGTCACCGGCAGGTCGGGCGCGTCGATACGCTCCAGCAGCTCCTGGTAGCTGTCGAAGACCAGGGCCGGCCCGCGGTGCTGGAGCAGGCGCGGCGACGCCGTGACGGCGCGGATGATCGCGCCGCGCGGCGCGAGGTTCCCGCGCAGCACCGCCAGCCCGCCCGCGGGCAGGATCGGGGCATCGACGGAGCGAACCACGGAGCCGCCGGGCGCGCGGCCGCGCGGCAGCTCCTCGCCCAGGGTGCGGCCAGTCACGGTCAGCGCGTCCAGGTGCAAGCTGTCGCGCAGGTGGCCGAGCAGGGCCGGCAGGCCGCCGGCGGCGTCGAAGTCGGCCATCAGGCCACGCCCCGCCGGCTGCACGTCGAGCAGCACCGGGGTCACGGCGGCGACGGCGTCGAAGTCCTCAAGGCTCAGGGGCACGCGCAGCCGCCCCGCGATCGCCAGCAGATGGATCACCGCGTTGGTCGAGCCGCCCACGGCGATGTAGGCCCGCAGCGCGTTCTCGAAGGCAGGGCGGGTCATGATCTGCCGGGGGCGCAGATCGGCGCGCACCAACTCCACCGCGCGGGCGCCACTGCGCTCGGCCGCGGCGAGGCGGCGCGTGTCGTTGGCGTCGAGCGTGGCGGTGCCGGGGAGCATCATGCCCAGGGCCTCGGCGATCAGGGCCATCGTCGAGGCGGTGCCGACGGTGTTGCAGGTGCCTACGCTGCACGAGTAGCAGGCCTCAAGGCCGCGCCAGTCCTCCTCGCTGAGGCGCCCCGCCCGGTACTCGTCCAGGTACTTCCAGAGGGCCGTGCCCGAGCCCACGGGCTGCCCACGCCACTGGCCGGCAGCCTTCGGGCCGGCGCAGACCGTGATCGCCGGCAGGTTGGCGCTGGCGACCGCCATCAGCTGGGCGGGGATGGTCTTGTCGCAGTTGCCCAGCAGCACCACCCCGTCGAGGGGGTAGCTGCGCAAGGTCTCCTCGATCTCCATCGCCATGAGGTTGCGGTAGAGCATCGCGCTGGGCTTCATCAGCTCTTCGCCGAGGGCGATGGTGTTGAACTCCAGCGGGATGCCGCCCGCCGCGATCACACCGCGTTTGGCGGCGGCGGCGAGGGCCGGAAGATTCAGGCTACAGTTGTTCAGCTCGCTCCAGGAGCTCGCGATCCCGATCACCGGCTTGCCGCGGAAGAACTCCTCCGACCAGCCCAGCGAGCGGAGCACGGCCCGGCTCTGGGGACCGATCTCGTCCCGCCCTTCGAACCACTCTGCGCTGCGCAACCTCATCGGCGCCCTCCAATGATCCCACGCTCAGCCGTTGGCCGCAATTGCGCAAACGCGGGGCGCTTGTGGGTCTTGCTATGGGGCCAGTTGGCGATCCCGTGGCGGCTCAGGCAGGTCTGGAGCCGAGCGATATCTGCCTCCAGGTGGTCGAGGTCGGCCACGGCGAGCGGGGTATCGAGCGCGTCAAGGCCCATGGCTAGTCCAGGCCCAGCAGCGCGAGCGAGTCGCGGTGGATGATCGCCTCGATCGCCTCCTCGGGCACGCGCGGCAGACGGGTGCCCTCGACGATGTCGTTGACGCCCCGCAGCTTCGCGATCGTCTCCTCAACCGTCGTGACCGGGAAGTCGGTGCCGAAGAGCAGTTTGTCGAGGACTTTCCACTCCATCGCCTTGACCATCTGCTCCCAGAAGGAGAACGGCCGGTAGAAGTTGGCCGAGATGTCGGCGTAGACGTTCGGATGCTTGCGGATCACCACGCAGGTGTCCACCTGCCAGGGGTGCCCGACGTGGGCCATAATGATCTTGAGGTCGGGGTAGCGGATGGCGATCTCGTCCATGAGCAGCGGGTGCGAGAGCTTGATCGGCGCCTCGCGCACCGGCGAGGTGCCCTGGTGAAACATGATCGGCAGGCCGTAGCGCTGGGCCCGTTCGTAGATCGCCAGGGCCCTGGCCTCGAGAGGATCGAAGTTCTGATAATTCGCGCCCAGCTTGATCCCGCGCATCCCTAGTTCGCTCCGGCAGCGCTCCAGCTCGTCCAGGCAGTCGCGGTCGTGCGGGTGCAGAGCCATAAAGCCGATCAGCCGGTCGGGGTGGGCCCGCACGAAGGTGGCCGCCGCATCGTTGAGGTTGCCCGCGTACCAGTCGGCGCCGGACTCGGCGATCCCGTCGTAGTGCGAGCCGCCGGGGTGCCAGGCGATCCCGAAGACGATCGACTTATCGGCGGGCCCCATCGCCTCCAGGTAGTCGGCCCAGCAGGTGGTGGCCTTCACCGCCCGGTCGGGCCGCCACACGCTGTTGAACACCAGCTTCTCCTCGGGCACCGCATCCCGATAGGCGGGCGTGTGGGTGTGGACATCGACGATCATCTCAGTGCTCCTCACTCGGCGGATTGTCTCGCGCCCAGCCCTACGGCACCAGCGGCACCTCGGCCTCGACAACCCAGGGATCGAGCCCCACGGCGCGCTCGGCCAGCAGCGCGACGGCGGCGCGGAAGTCGGCGGGGCTGTAGGCGAACCTACTCTACAGCGCCGGCGATCACCAGCATCGTCGCACCCCGCTCCGTCGGCGCGGCAAAGGCCTGCAGGAGGATGTAGCCATCGCGCGGCGCGCGCAGCTCTAGCGGAGGCTCGCCCACGCGCTCGAAGTTGTAGAGCCGGCCGACTACGTCGCCCGCACGCACGGCCGCGCCCACATCGTACGCCGGCTCAAAATGGCCGGACAGCGGGGCGGGCACATAATCCTCGAGCCTGGTCGCCGCCACCAGGCGGGGCGGGTGGCCGCGGGCGGGGTCCACCGGCTCGATCGCGCCGGGGAGCATGCCGTAGTGGCGCAGCACATTCTTGATGCCGTGGTAGGCGTGGGCGACCCCCTGCCGCAGCACACCGCCTGAGTGCCCGAACTCGCCGCCGATCGTCACCTTGCCCATCGACTCGGCCTGGTCGGTGAGGAGGCCCGAGGCCATCTCGCTGGAGTAGATCAGCACAAACGGCGTGTCGAAGAGCGCGGCGACCTTGATCATCTCGGCGCGCTGGGCCGGGTCCGAGACCTCGTGGAACGACGCGCAGAGGGCGAACTGCCCGCCGCTGCGCCCCGCCGCGTGGATGTCCAGCACCACGTCGGCGCGCGAGAGCACCGCCGTGGTCACGAAGTGGGCAATCCGGGCGGTGAGGCTCCCACGGGGGTTCCCGGGGAAGGCGCGGTTCATGTTGGCGCCGTCCTTGGGCGAGGTGCGCGTGCCGGCGATACAGGCGGGCGTATTCAGGCGCGGCATGAGGAGCACCCGGCCGCGGATCTCGGCCGGATCGAGCTCGTGCATCAGGCGCCAGACGGCCACCTGACCCTCGTACTCGTCGCCGTGGGTGCCGCCGAACGCCGCCACGCAGGGGCCGGGGCCAGCCTGGCCGTTGATCACCGCCAGGGGCACCATGGCGTTGCCCCACTCGCCGTCGTAGTGGAAGGCCAGCTCGTAGAGGCTCTTGCCAGGCCGGTCGAAGTCGATCGCCTCGTGGTAGTGGATGGTCTGCACAGGCAGCATACAGGTATCCTCGATGGCTCACGGCGAGGCCGCACCGACGCTACTCGCTCCCCCTCAGCCGCGGATCGAGGGCGTCGCGCAGACCGTCGCCGAGCAGGTTGAAGCCGAGGACCGTGATCACGATCGCGATGCCTGGGGCGATCGCCACCCAGGGCGTAAGCTCCATGTAGCGGCGCCCGCTGCCGAGCATGGTGCCCCACGACGGCTCGGGCGGCTGCGTACCGAGGCCGAGGAAGCTGAGGGCCGCCTCGGCGAGAATGGCCGTCGAGAGCATCAGGGTGGTCTGGATGATCAGCGGGGCGGTGATGTTGGGCAGGATGTGGCGCGCGATCATGCCGAGGTGCCCGACGCCGGTGGCCCGCGCCGACTCGATGTAGAGATGGTTGCGCACCGAGAGCACCTCGCCGCGCACCAGCCGCGCATAGATCGGCGCGTAGACGATCCCGATCGCAATCATGGCATTGGTGAGGCTAGGCCCGAGCAGGCCGGCGATCACGATCGCCAGCACCAGGCTGGGGATGGCGAACAGCACGTCCACCAGCCGCATCAGCAGGGTGTCGGCGCGCCCGCCGAAGTAGCCGGCGACCAGGCCGAGGGTGCCCCCGGCGATCAAGGCGAGGCTCACCGAGACGAAGCCGACGTAGAGCGAGATGCGCGAGCCGTAGATCACGCGCGACAGGATGTCGCGGCCGAACTCGTCGGTGCCGAGGATGTGCTCGGGGCTGGGCTCCAGAAGCCGGGAGGCCACCTGATCGGTTGGCCCGAAGGGGCTAAGCACGGGGGCGAGCAGAGCCACCAGGGCCACCAGAGCGATGATGACCATGCCGGCGATGCCGAGCGGGTTGCGTCGCATCGAGCGCAGAAAGGCGGAGCTGCGCCGGCGCGGGCGCGCAAGATTGGGGGCAGCGGCCTCGGAGGCAGCCGATGGACTAACCATAGCGTATGCGCGGGTCCACGTAGCCGTAGAGCAGGTCCACGACCAGGTTGACCAGAATAAAGAGCAGCGAGAGGAACAACACCGTGCTCTGCACCACCGGGTAGTCGCGGTTGTAGATGCCACTGAGCAGGAAGAAGGCGACCCCGGGCAGCGCGAAGATCTGCTCGATGATCACCGACCCGCCCATCAGGGCCCCGAACTGCACGCCCATCACCGTCAGCACGGGGATGAAGGCGTTCTGCAGCGCGTGGCGCGCCAGCACCGCGCGGTCGCGCAGACCCTTGGCGTAGGCGGTGCGGATGTAGTCCTGGCGCAGCACCTCAAGCATCGAGGCCCGCGTCATGCGCATGATCACCGCCATCGGCTGGAGCGCCAGCAGCAGCGACGGCACGATCATGATCTGCAGGTTGCGCCCGAGATCCTCCCACGGGGCGACCCACTTCAGCGGCGGCACCCAGCGGAACACCGTCGAGCTGATCAGCAGAAACATGGTGGCCAGCCAGAAGGCCGGGAACGAGAGCCCGATCAGCCCGACCACGCGCGCGAGCAGGTCGCTCACGCCGTTGCGCCGCACCGCCGAGAGCACGCCCATCGGGATGGCGAGCAGGGCCGCGAAGAACATCGCCATCACCGCCAGCTGCATGGTCACCGGCATGCTGCGCACGATCGTCTCGCTCACCGGGATGCCCGAGCGCATCGAGACGCCAGCATTGCCTTGCAGAAGCCCGCCGACCCACTCGGCGTACTGCACGATCAGCGGCTTGTTCAGGCCCATGCTCTCGCGGATCTGGTCGATCGTCTGCTGGCTGACCTGGGGGTCACCCCCGAAGAGGATGTCGACGATATCGCCGGGCAGCAGGCGCAGCAGCACGAAGACGATCAGCGACGTCCCGATCAGGGTGGGGATCATCAGCGCCAGGCGCTTTAGGAGATATCTACTCATTGGCTGCCCAGATCACGGCGGTCTCGGCCGCTAGACAGAGCGAGGGGGCGGCAGGGTCAGGCTCGCGCCTCGCCCCGCCGCCCACTCGCCGCGTCGGACCGCCGCCCCTACGCCGTCACCGAGGACTCGCGGAGCGACGGGCGGAAGGTGGTGAAGGCGACGTAGTAGCCCTGCACCCGGTTGCGCACCGCCGAGAAGCGGTAGTCCTGGTAGAGGAAGATGTGCGGCGACTCGTCGAGCACGATCCGCTGCACCTTCTGCATCAGCTCGACGCGCTTGGCCTGGTCCAGGGTCGCCATCGCCTCATCGTAGGTGGCCTCCAGCTCCTCGTTGCGCCACTCGGGGAACCAGTTCGTCTCGGCGATGCCCAGGCGGCGGAAGTCGTTCAGGTAGCCGCTCACGTCGGCGCGCATGCCGCGGGCGGTGAAGACGCACTCGTACTCGCCGTTGGTGACGCGCTGGGCGAAGGTGCCGAACTCGATCTGCTCGATCTGCATGTCGATGTTCAGCTGCTTGAGCTGCTCCTGCACCACGACCGCGTTATCGTTCGCGTAGCCCGGGAAGGTCAGCGCGGTGATCTGGAAGCCGTCGGCGAAGCCGGCCGCCGCCATCAGCTCCTTGGCCTGCTCCACATTGGTCGTGTAGAGCTCCTGCAGCTCGCTGTCGGGCAGCGGGAAGTTGCCGTAGCCCGGGACGACCGGGCCGGTCAGCACCGCCTCGCCCTCCATCACCTTGTCGATCAGCTCCTGGCGGTCGATCACCAGGCTGATGGCCTGGCGGACCTCTTTGGTGTCCCAGGGCTTGCCGCCCTTCAGCGTGAACTGGATCACCTTGGGCTGCGAGAAGAGGCCTTTGGTGACGGTGATATCCGGCTCGCCCTCGAGGCGCCGCGCGCCCAGGGGCGTGATGTCGGCGCCGTCGATGTCGCCCGAGCGCAGCGCCGCGATGCGGGCGTCCTCCTCGGGGATGACCCGGTAGATGAACTGGTCGACCTTGGGCTGGCCGGCATTCCAGTGCTCGGCGTAGCGCTCGTAGACCACCTCGGAGTTGGGGGTGTAGCTGACCAGACGGAAGGGGCCCGTGCCCACAGCCTCGACCGCCGGGTTGACCGCGGTCAGCAGGTCCTTGGGGAAGATCGAGGTGTAGCGCGACCAGGCGAAGAGGCCGGGGATGGTCGGGTCGACCTTCGAGGTCTTGATCTGCACCGTCAGCGGGTCGATCACGTCAACCGACGCGAAGTTGGCGAAGAAGCCGGCGCCGGGGTTCTTGCCGTCGGCCGGCGGGGTCATGATCGTATCGAGCGAGAACTTCACGTCCTCGGCCGTCAGCTCGGCGCCGTTGTGGAACTTCACCCCGGGCCGCAGCTTAAAGACGTAGGTTGTGTCGTCGGGAGTCTCGTACGACTCGGCCAGGCCGGGCTGGACCTTGAGGTCCTTGTCCCAGTAGAGCAGCGAGTCGTAGACCAGCTCGCGGGCCTCGTAGTTGAACTGGCCGGTGGTGTTGATGCCAAACGGCTCGACCGAGACCGGGTCGCCGCTCATGGCCCAGGTGAGCAGGGTCGCGGCAGGCGCGGCTGTAGGGGCTGCCGTCGGCGCGACTGTGGGCGCGGCGGGGGCCGCTGTGGGCCCGGCCGCGGCGGGAGCCTCCGTCGGGGCCGCGGGGGCCGCCGTGGGCCCGGCGGCGGGTGGGGCGCCCCCGCAGGCCTGCAATACGAGCAGGCCTCCGCTGACCGCCGACAGCCGCAAGAAGTCGCGGCGGGTCGCCCGGCGGGCGGTGAACGGGGGGATCACAGGCTTCTTCTCATCCATGGGCTCAACTCCTTCCAACAGTGTGGAATCTGAGGCACCCAGCGCGCTCGAAAGGAGACAGTGACCGCCGACGGCGAAGACTCCCTGGCCAGGTTAGGAAGTGCTCGTCCTGACCAATAACGGTCGGCCTACGCTCATGGTCGCAGCGTTGCGGGACAATTTGCAGACAGTTGGGAGTAATGAGAGCAATAGTAGCAAAAGAGATGCCCCTTGTCAATAGATTGTCTGAACAATCCGTTGACATCGCCGTCCAGTTCTGCTATAGTGAGCGGCATCAGTCTGCGGTTTGTCTGAATATTGTCCCAATCCGCCACCTTCCCGGCCGGCACAGACGCACGGGGCGATCGGCATGAGCGATCACGGCCTGACGCCAGAGCATGAGCAGCGCGATCTCCGGGCGCACGATCTCGAGCGCCTGGTCGAGGAGCAGATCCGCGCGGGCGTATACGAAGAGGGCGCACGCCTCCCGACGGTGCGCGAGGTAGCCCAACGCTACGGTGTGAATAAGAACACGGCCTCGCGGGCCTATCAGGCCCTCGAGCGCCGCGGCCTGATCGATATGTCTCGCGGGCGGGGCGCCTTTGTGCGCCAAGGGCCGGAGGCCGAGGGCACCTGGCAGCAGCGCGTCGAGCAGCTCGTCCAGGAGGCCAGGCAGCTCGGCGTCGACCGCCCCCAGTTGTTCGACGTGATGAGCGACGCGGTCGAGCGGATCTACGGCCCCGAGGTGCCGCGGGTCCTGTTCGTCGAGTGCAACCGCCAAGACCTGGAGGCCCTGGGCGCCGAGCTGAGCACGATCACCGGCTACCCCATGGAGCTGGCCCTGCTCGACGAGGCACTGCGCAGCGCCGGCGCCCTGGTCAAGCGCTACGACCTGCTGGTCACCACCTTCCAGCACCTCGGGCAGTTGCGCCAGGCCACCCCGGCAGACGCCCGCGGCCAGGTGATCGGGGTCCATGTCTTGCCGACCCACGACGCCCTGCTCGAGCTGGCGCGGCTCCACGTCGCCACCTTCGGCCTGATCTGCGACACGCCGAGCACGATCGAGAGCCTGTCGCACATTATCTCGACCTACAACCCCGGAACCGCGATCCTGCCCGCCCTGATCGACGACGAGGCCCAGCTCCGCCACGCAGCCGTACACGCCGACGCGATCGTCGTCACACGCTCCTGCCTTGAGCGCCTGAGCACCCTCGACATCGCCCAGCCGATCGTCACCGTCGTCTTCACGATCGACCAGCAGTCGATCGACTTTTTGCGCCGGCGCCTGAACGACCTGAACAAGCAGCGCACCGCCCTGGTCGCGCCCTGAGCCGCCGCCGGGGGCTGCCCCGCACCCCGTCGCTACACCATAGGAGGACGGATGCCCGCCGCGGACAAATATCTCTACGCCGACCTCACCTGGCCTGAGGTGAACGAGGCGGTGGCCATGGGGAAGGTCATCCTGCTGCCCATCGGCTCCACCGAGCAGCACGGCCATCACCTCCCCCTCGACGTCGACAACCTGCTCGCCAGCAGCGTCTGCCTGGAGGCCGGCCGCCGCCAGCCCGACAAGATCCTGGTCGCGCCGACCATCCCATACGGCTTCAACATCCACGCGATGGACTTCCCGGGCACCATCCATGTCGCCTACGACCACTTCGTCGAGTTCTGCCTCGACGTGGTCAAGAGCTTCGCCTACCACGGCTTTAAGCGGATCGTGATCGTCGACGGCCACGGCTCGAACGAGCACCTGCTGGAGTTCGTCGGCCGCCGCGCCGTGCTCGAGACCGACGCCCTGGTCGCCTCGTTTATGTGGTGGAACATGCTCCGCGTCGACCCGGCCTTCCTGCCGTCGGTGCGCGAGTCGGTCTTCCCCGGCGGCGCCGCCCACGCCTGCGAGATCGAGACCTCGCTCTACCTGCACCTCTGCCCCGAGAAGGTCCAGATGGACAAGGCCGTGGACTGTATCACCTTCCACAACCAGGCCGGCGCCACCGGCTTCCGCTGGTTCGACGCCTTCGGGGGCGGCCCTGTCCGGCTTGTGGAGTGGACCAGCAGCTACACGCCCAGCGGCGTCGTCGGCCAGCCGACCCTGGCCACCGCCGAGAAGGGCGGCCGCATCCTCGACGAGGCCGTAGGCCACCTGCTCGACTGGGTGACCCAGTTCCAGGCCTACGCGGGTGACCCGCGCATCGACCACCACGCCACGCCGCCCAGCAGCCCCTTGCCGCCGTCCTGACGGGTGAGGCCCGGATTCCGCCCCGCCCGGCGCCCCTCGCCGGCCGGGCGCCGCCGCGCCGCGCCGCGATCGATCTTATGAGGGAGGGCTCACCGTTGAACCTGCACCAGATCCACGGCTTCACCCGCTGCGCCGTCGGCGTCGCCGTCCGCGACGTAACCCCGCCCGTCGGCATCTACGCCCGCTCCTGGGGCGCCGCCCGCCACGACGTCGCCGAGGGCGTGCACCGCCCGCTCACCGCCACCGCGGCCGCCCTGCGCCCAATCGCCGGCGACGGCCCCGAGCTGGTGATTGTCGCCCTCGACATCGGCTGGTTCCCCTACCGCCCCGACGAGCGCCGGATCAGGGGCGCCATCCTGGAGGCCACAGGCCTCGCCGAGTCGACCCTGCTGATCAACATGTCCCACACCCACGGCGGCGCCAATGTGAACACCCAGCTCAAGGACAAGCCCGGCGGCGAACTGGTCGCCCCCTACCTCGAGCGCATTGTCGCCGAGGTCGCCGGGGCGATCAACGAGGCCCGCGAGCGCGCCGTCCCGGCCTGGATCACCTACGGCTACGGGCGCTGCGCCCTGGCCGCCAACCGCGACTACTGGGCCGCCGACCTCGGCCGCTACGTCTGCGGCTACAACCCGGCCGGCCCCGCCGACGACACCGTCCTGGTCGCCCGCATCACCGCCGACGACGGCACGACCCTGGCCACCATGGTCAACTATGCCTGCCACCCCACGACCCTGGCCTGGAAGAACCGTCTGCTCTCGCCCGACTATATCGGCGCCACCCGCGAGGTGCTGGCGGGAGCCTTCGGCGCGCCCTGCCTCTTCCTCTACGGCGCCGCCGGCGAGCTCGGCCCCCGCGAGGGCTTTGTCGGCGACCCGGCCGTGGCCGACCGCAACGGGCGCCAGCTCGGCTATGCCTCGGCCGCGGCGATCGAGGCGCTGCCGCCGCCGGCCGCCCGGCTCGTCTACACCGGCGTCGTCGCCTCGGGCGCCAACCTCGCCACCTGGGAGTACCGCCCCATCGATCCCGCCTCTCAGGCTCGCTGCGCCCGCCTGGAGGCCGCTCTGACCCACGTGCCGCTGCAGCGCAAAGCCGTCCTCACCGCCGTCGACCCCCCAGGCGCCGACGGCGGCGACCCGGGCGCAGAGGCCGAGAAGGCGATGCGCCGGACCTTCATCCAGGCCGCCCTCGGCGACGACCCGGTCTACCCCATGGCGCTCTGGGTCTGGCGCCTCGGCGACGCCCTGGTGGTGGCCTGCCCCAACGAGACCTACTCGCAGATGCAGACCGAGCTACGGGCACGCTTCCCCCACAACCCCGTGCTCGTCCTCGGCTGCACCAACGGCACCGTCGGCTACCTGCCCCCGCGCGACCGCTACGGCAGCGGGCTCTACCAGGAGCAGCAGTCGCCCTTTGCCCCGGGCTGCCTGGAGCAGACGATCGAGGCCGCGGCCCGCGCCATGGAGGCCTTATGAGCGAGTCGCTAGCCAAACTGGCGCAAAGCGCTATCGTGGCGGACGTGGACTACGAGCGGCCCGGTAAGCAGCTCGGCGCCCTCGCCGTCCCCCAATCCGTCAATAGCTCCGGCTGGCGCAGCGAGTTCGTCCCGATCGCGGTCGTCAATGGCGGCCCCGGCCCCACCGCGCTGCTCTTCGGCGGCAACCACGGCGACGAGTACGAGGGCCCGGTGGCGCTGCTGAGGCTGGTCGCCGCCCTCGACCCGGCCCAACTGCGCGGCCGCGTGATCATCATGCCGATGCTCAACCGGCCCGCCGTGGAGGCCGGCACCCGGCTCTCGCCCCTCGATGGGCGGAACATGAACCGGGCCTTCCCCGGCCGCCCCGACGATACGATCACCGGCATGATCGCCCACTACGTCAGCAGCGTGCTCTTCCCCATGGCCGAGGTCGTCGTCGATATCCACTCGGGCGGGCGCTCGGCCCACTTCCTGCCCTCCGTCAACATGCACCGCGTCCCCGACGACGAGCAGATGCGCAAGATGATCGCCGCCGGCATGGCCTGGGGCGCCCCGTACGTCTTCATCTACCGCGACGTCGGCGGGGTCGGGCTGCTGCCGGGCCTGGCCGAGCAGCTCGGCAAGGTGACCCTTGGCACCGAGATGGGCAGCGCGAGCCAGTTCGGCGCCGATATCCTCGCCATCACCGAGGGCGGTGTCTGGAACGTGCTGCGCCACGTGGGCATCCTCGTCGACCGCGCCCCCGACGCCCCGGCCACCCCCGCCCAGGTGGTAGCGGCCGACCAGCACGACGACTATATTATGGCCCCGGTGAGCGGGATCTTCGAGCCATTCGCCGAGATGGGCGCCTGGTTCGAGGCCGGCCAGCCCGTGGGCCAGATCTACTCGCTCGAGCAACCCTTCGCCGCGCCCGTGCCCGTGCTCGCCCGCACCAGCGGCATGCTGATGAGCCGGCGCGCCTTCCCGCTGACCAGGCAGGGCGACAATGTCGCCACCCTGGTGCGCCCCTTTAGCCTGGATTGAGGAGCCCCAATGAAAATCACCGATGTCGAGGCGATCTGGCTGCAGCTCCCCACCGTCGATGAGCGCTGCGACGGGACCCAGGACACGCTCATCGTGCGCGTTCACACCGATGAGGGCATCGTCGGCATCGGCGAGGTCGACTCGTCGCCGATGGTCGCCAAGGCGATCATCGAGGCGCCCCTATCCCACGGGATCGCCCGCGGCCTGAAGCTTTGCGTGATCGGCGAGGACCCCCTCGACATCGCCCGGCTCTGGGACCGCATGTACCAGGGCTCGATCTTCTTCGGGCGCGGCGGGGCGGCCCAGCAGGCGATCAGCGGCATCGATATGGCGCTCTGGGATATCGCCGGCAAGGCCATGGGCCAGCCCGTCTACCGGCTGCTCGGCGGCGGCTTTCGCGACAAGCTGCGCGCCTACGCCTCGATCCTCTTCCAGGAGACGCCCGAGGCCACCTACGACCTGGCCCGCAGCCTCGCCCAGCAGGGCTACACCGCCGCCAAGTTCGGCTGGGGGCCGATGGGCACGAGCGAGGCGATGGACCTCGCCCAGGTGCGCATGGCCCGCAAGGGCCTCGGCGACGAGGTCGACCTGATGATCGACGCCGGGATCTGCTACGACACCGTCACGGCGATCAAGCGCGCCGGCCAGTTCGCCGAGTACAACCCCTTCTGGCTCGAAGAGCCGCTGCACCCAGACAATATCGAGGGCTACGCGAAGCTCGCCGCCAACTCGCCGATCCGTATCGCCGCGGGCGAGCAGGAGACGACGCTCCAGGGCTTCCAGGCCCTCCTCGACGCCGGGCTCGCCGTCGTCCAGCCCGACGTGGCCCGGGTCGGCGGGCCGAGCCAGGCCATTCAGATCGGCCGTCTCGCCGCGGGGCGTCACCGGCTCTGCGTCAACCACTCCTACAAGACCGGCGTCAGCATCGCGGCCTCGCTCCACTTCCTCGCCGCCCTGCCCAACAGCTCGCTCCTGGAGTACTGCGTAGAGCAGGGCCCCCTCCGCCAGACCCTCACGCGCGAGCGGCTGCCCGTGGTCGACGGCTATGTGATGGTGCCCCAGGAGCCCGGCCTCGGCATCACCCTCGACGAGGAGGTTCTCGCCCGCTACCGGATGGGCTAGCCGAAGCCCCCGGCCGCTCCAGCCAACTCCGCGAGCTTCTGGGCAGTGCGCCAATTACGCGTGGTGACGGCCGATCCTACCAGCCGGTCCAGGAGGGCGGGCGTGAGCTTGGAGCGCCCTGATCCGGAGCTGTAGTGAATCCAGAGGGCGTCAGCGGTTTGAGCGATCTGCTCGCCGGCGCCCGCCCGCTCTCGCAGGGCGGCGAGGGCATCCGGCCGCGGCGGCGCCTTAGCCAGGGCCAGCATCACCAGGTTCGGCTCGCGCTCAGACTCGTTCGGAAAGGGGTTGCCCGCCAGATAGGCGGGCCAGACGGCGGCAGGCCGCACAACAACGGCGATGGCGAGGCCGAGGCTGCTGACAAGGGCCGTCTCCAAGGCCGCCTCCAGCTCCGCTGCGAGGGCGTCGGCACGGAAGATCACGTTGCCGCTATTGATGTAGGTCTGGACGTCGAGCCAGCCGAGGTCGGCGCAGAGGCCGCGCAACGCCGGCATAGCGACCGTGTTCTTGCCACCGACGTTAATGCCGCGCAGGAGGGCGATCTGGGTGGGAGGCATAGTTCCTCGCTATCGATGTTCAGCGGGGCTCACCACACTGGCGACCTCCTGATACCTGGCAACGTGCTCAGCGCTACGTGCAGTCCGTCGTTTCGACAACGTCGGGCGTTACCGCGAGCTAAATGCTCGCAAGCCATGCTTGCGGCACGCCGTAGGACGAAAGAGGAGTTTTTCAGGGAGGGCTTGCCCTCCCTGCGACCCTCCCGTGACGCAGCTTCAGGTTGGAAGCATTTAGCCGGAGCGGGCGCGCAGACGCACTCCCTCGACGAGTACCACTAAAAAAGTCCTACGATCAATGGTATCATGCATGTTAGGCAGCTTGTCGTCGAGAAAGGCGGCACTGCCAGCTCCCTCCTAGGCCTGCTTCTGTTTCCTGCTTCATCACAGCGCGCTAAGCTGCACCCCTCACACCTGGACAACCCGGTCATGACTGTATTGCAGACGGTCGATGCGCTGGAGCGCGCCCTCGCCGAGACCGACGGGGTATCCGACGTGGACGCCACCAGGCGTATCGATCTCTTGAATGCGCTGGCCTGGGAACTGAGCGATAGCGTCACCGACCGAGCGATGGCCCTCGCCGAGACGGCGTATGCGCTCGCCGACGCCCAGGTTGAACACGGCGAGCCGTACCGGCGCGGCATGGCCTACAGCCTGCGCACTCAGGGCTACCTCGATATGCGCTCAGGCGACCACCCGCGCGGGATGGAGCGCCTGCTGCGAGCCCAGGCCCTCTTTGAGGCCCTGCGCGCGGAGGGCGGCCCGCCGGTCGACGACGGGCTCTGTGATGTGTTCGACGGGATCGCGGGCATCCACGGCCAGATGGGCGACCTCCCCGAGTGCCTCGCCTACAGCTACAAGATGCTCGAGCTCGCCGAGGGGCGGGGTGATCGCCGCAGGGTCGCCAACGCCCGCAACAACTTTGCCTACGTCTTCATGGAGAGCGGCGAGGTTGAGCGCGTTCTCGCCCTCCTGCACGAGAATGCCCAGGAGGCGGCCGCGATCGGCTACAGGCGCATCGAGGCGATCTCGGCCTTGAACCTG
>CAZKTU010000027.1:0-45377 GCA_964555675.1 uncultured Oscillochloris sp. | reverse complement strand
GGAGCGCGCCCGCCTCGCCCAGGCCACCCGCGAGCGCGATGAGCAAGAGCGCGCCCGCCTCGCCCAGGCCGCCCGCGACCGCGATGAGCAAGAGCGCGCTCAGCGCGAAGAGCGCTCCCGCCCCGCCCCATCCACCCGCGAGCGCGATGAGCAAGAACGCGCCGACCAGGAGCTCGTCCAGCGCCAGGAGCGCTCCCGCCTCGCCGAGCAAGAGCGCGCCGAGCGTCAGGCGCAGGCCCGCCGCGCCGAGCAAGAGCGCGCCGAGCGTCAGGCGCTCGCCGAGCGCGAGGCCAAAGAGCTCGCCGAGCGCGAGGCCAGGGAACGCGCCGAGCGCGAAGCCTGGGAGGCCCAGGAGCTCGCCGCGCGCAAAGCCTGGGAGGAGGAGCAGGCTCGTGCCAGAGAGGCCCGCGAGCGTCTCGAGCGCGAGGCCAAGGAGCGTGAAGCCCAGGAACGCGCCGTTCGCGCCCGCGCCGAGCGCGAGGCCCGCGAGGCCAAAGAGCGCGCCGAGCGCGCCGAGCGCGAGGCCAGGGCGCGTGCCGAGCGCGAGGCCGAAGAGCGCGCCGTTCGCGAGGCCGAAGAGCGCGCCGTTCGCGAGACCAGGGCCAGGGCCGAGAAGGCCGAGCGCGAGCGCCTCGCCCGCGAACGCGAGGCCCAGGAGGCTCGCGAGCGCGCCGAGAAGGCCGAGCGCGAGCGTCTCGCCCGCGAGCAGGCCGCCGCAGAGGCCCGCGCCCGCGCCGAAGAGGCCGAGCAGGCCCGCCTCGAGCAAGAGCGCCTCGCCCGCGAGCGCGAGGAGGCCGAGCAGGCCCGCCTCGAGCGCGAGCGCCTCGCCCGCCAGCGCCGCGAGGAAGCCGAGCAGGCCCGCCTCGAGCGCGAGCGCCTTGCCCGCCAGCGCCGCGAGGAAGCCGAGCAGGCCCCGGACCCGCCGCCCGGCCCGGCGCGCACCGGCCGCAACCCCGACCCGCCTCAGCGCGGCGGCTCAACCCGCCCCGACTACCGCGAGCGACCGCCCCAGAACGACCCCCGGCAACCACCCCGCCAGGGGCAGCCGCCGCGCCCACCAGGCCCGCAGGCGCCTCGCCCGACCCCGCCCCGCCAGCAGCCCTTGCCCCCCGCGCAGCCGCCGGGCGCGGCCCCCCCGCGGCGCAACGCCCCGCCGCCCCCAGAGCCCGAGGCCCTGCCGGACGCCGCCGCAATGGTCGAGCGCCTACGCCGCATGCGCGAGCAGCGCGAGCGCCAGGGCGGCCCCTCGTCGCCCCCGCCGCCCCGCCAGCACAGCGCGCCCGCCGAAGCGGGCGAGAGCCGCTTCCACCGCGGCGACCAGATTGTCTGCACCCCTTACGGGCGCGGCGAGGTCCTCAGCAGCCGCATCGAGAACGACCGCGAGATCCTGCTCGTCAACTTCCCCGACCACGGCCGCCTCACCATCGACGCCGCCGTCAGCGCCGCCCGCCTCGTCGAGAACACCCGCCCCGCCGACCCCGACGACCTGCCCCTCTGAGGCTCACTCCTCGACCTCCACCACGAACCGCTGCCGCACCTCCTCGAGCCCCGCCCGCCGCACAGTCGCCTCCACCTCCCAGGACCCCGCCAGAGGAAAGAGACTGCCCCGCGCCAGGTAGCGCCCGTCCCCGGCGGCCTCGGCTTCCAACTCCCGGGCCGCCGTCCCATTCCCAGGCGGCGCGAGACGCAGCGTCACCGTAGGTTCGCCACCGGCCCGCCCGTCGGCCACGTCGAGAGCCAGCAGCGTATCGCCCGCCTGGCCCGCCTTCACCCAGAGCGTCAGGCCGACCCCTCCGACCCGGGCCTCTAGGCGGCGACCAAGCTGCTGTTGCGCCTCCCAGGCCACCTTGCTCGGCGCCGTGCTCGGCAGGGTAGCCGCCGCCGCCAGCAGCGCCAGGGCCACCCCCAAACCGACGCCCAGCGCCGGCCTGAGCGCGCCTCCCGTCGGCCGATCATGCCTCCGCCGCCGGCCTGCCAGCACCAGGTAGAGCCCCGCCAGGGCGACCATCGCCGTTGCGAGCCCCAGCTTCACCAGCAGCGCCCGCCCGTAGGTGGTCGTCGTCAGCAGATCCGGCGAGCCCACCAGGGCCGGGGCCGCCGCGGCGCCGGACAGCCCGGCGACCCCCGCCGCGACGAGCGCCACAGGCGTGAAGCGCCGGACCAGGGCCATCAGCTCTGGCCCCACATAGCTGGTCTCCCGCGTGACGCCCGCCGCGACGAATAGGCCGGGCAGCCCGCCCACCCAGAGGGCCGCGGCCGCCACGTGGAGGAAACCAACCGCGACGGCCGGCGCCCCCGCCGTAGCTGCATGGCCCGTCAGCGGGAAGGTCAGCAGCAGAAACGCCCCGAGGGCCAGGCAGACCCACCAGCCTCGCGCCGCGCCCACCCCGAGGCTCGGGAGATCGAGGGCCAGGGCCGCGAGCGCGAGCGCCATCAGCAGCCTTCCGGCCGTCAGCAGGCCGGCTGTCCCCCCAAACAGACCCGGCAGCGCAGCCAGGGGCGCCTCCCCTGGCCCAGTTACAGCGAGGGCCTGGCCAAACAAGATCAGCGGCGTCGAGATCGCCACCAGGGTGGCTCCGCCCACGGTCAGCCGGCCCAGAGCCGCTGCCATCAGCCTGTCGACCTCCGCAGCGCGTCGCGCGGCCTCCTGCTCAGGGTATGCTGCGGCCCGCCAGGCCGGGCGCCAGACCAGCAGCCCGAAGGCCAGCGACCCGACGGCAAGGGCTGCGCCCGTCAGGGCCAGCCAGCGCCCCAGGGCGGCAAGCGGCTCGGGCGGCGCGAGGGCCGGCCCAGACGCGCCCGGCGCGGGCAGGGCCGCGGCCAGATCGGCCGACACGCCCACCCCAAACGGGATGAGCCCCTCCGTGACCTGCCCATTCTCAGCCGAGCGGGCCCGCCAGGCCGCCACATAGGCTCCCTGCGGCAGCGGCCCGAGCTCGAGCAGCAGGCGCACCGGGCGCACCGGGTTGACCTCGGACGTCTCGGCCACCACCCGCCCGTCCGCGTCGAGCAGCTGCAGGCGACTGAACCCTGGCTCCAGGCGCTCGCTGAACTCCAGCAGCACCTTGCTGGGCGCCAGGACCAGCAGGGCGCCGGGGGCGGGCTCCGCAAGCACGAGCAGCGGGTGGGCGGCGACTGGTGTCGGCCCAAACATCAACGCTGCCAGGGCGACCAGGACAAGCAAGGGCAGGCGCCGCGCCATCGCAGGCCCCCCGCAACACAGCGCAGAGCCCACGGCTCGCCTCCTCAGCCTACCCAGTAGCCATTCGCAAACAGTGCCGTAAAGAGGGCCAGCAGCGTCAGCGACACGGCCGTGATCAGCCGGTCGACCCACGGCCTACCCCCCCAGCGCGCCAGCAGCACAAACGCCGGGAACAGCACCCACATATAGCGGCGCTGGCTCATCAGCAGCCCCGAGCTCAGCGGCATCAGCACGCCCAAAGTGACCAGCAGGCCGTCGGGCCAGCGCCGCTCGAACAGCAGCCGCACGCCCAGGGCCAGGAAGAAGGCCACGGCCAGCAGGTCGATCCAGTCGCCGAGCCGAAATCGCCCTGACAGCAGCGCCAGTGGCCAGCCGCCCTCGGGGGCAGCCATGAGCTCGCCGATCAGGCCCAGGGGCGAGCGGGGCTCACGCTCCCAGGCCGCCGAAGCATGGACGAAGGCCAGTGCGTCGCCGAACTGCAGGTGCAGGTAGAGCATATAGGCCGCCGTGCCCAGCGGCACCAGGCCGGCGGCGAGGGCCGCAACGAGCGATGGACGGGGAGGCCCGGCGCGCCGCTGCCGCCACCACTCGGCCAGCAACACCGGGGCCAGAATAATGCCCACCAGCCGGGTCGCCGCCCCCGCCGCACCCAGCAGGCCAGCGCTCTCCCAGTAGCCGCGCCGGGCCAGGTACAGCGAGCCGATCGCGAACAGCAAGAAGAGCGACTCGGTGTAGATCGCCGAGCCGAAGAACGAGGCCGGGTAGATCAACATATACCAGACGCTGCGCGTCGCGACCTCCTCGCCCCACTCGCCATCGACCAGTCTGTAGAGCAGCATCATCGCGCCGAGCAGGGCCAGGTTCGCGACCAGCACGCCGGCGATCGCAACATCGCCGGTCAGGGCGCCGACGGCCCGCATCGCCAGCGGCAGCAGCGGCCAGAAGGCCGTCGAGGGGAAGGGCACCCCCTCGTTCTTGTAGCCTTCCTCCGCGATGCTGATGTAGAAACCGGTATCCCATCGGCTCGCGAAGACGTCGAGCAGCAGATTGTCAGTCCCGCGCAGGTGGTAGATGTTGGGGCCGTCGGGCAGCAGAGCCGCCCCGAAATAGGCGGCCAGGCCAATCGCCAGTCGCGTGATGGCGAAGGCCAGGGCCGGCGCCCAGACCCAGCGCGCCGCCCGGAGCCGACCCCAGGTTATCGTCGCCTCACCGGCCATAGTGCAGAATCTCCCCCCTCCCCCGAGCCGGCTTTGCAGGCGCCTCAGAGGAGGGGGGGTATAGCTAGCTCGAGGGAGGCGTGGAGGGCTAGGCCCCCCACATCCACCCGCTGCCAGACCCGAGGCCCCGTACCCCCGCCACAGGCAGCGGCGAAGACCGTACCTCGGTTACGAGCCAGGTCTTACTTCGCAACCAGGGGCAGCCAGGACTTCACATCGCCCAGACCCGCCGGCAGGTTCGGCACGGTCAAGGTGGCCACACCCTCGGTCGGGCCGCGCAGCGCGGCGCCCTCGATCACGTCGAAGCTGGTCGAGGCCAGCACTGCCGCCAGGGCAGCGGCCGAGCCGTCATCCACAGCAATCACGTACCTGCCCTCTCCGACGCCGGCCGTGCTGAGCTGAACCCTGAACTCGCCTTTGGCGTCGACGACCACCGTGCCGATCACCTTGCCGTTGACCTTGAGGCTCAGCGTCGCCCCGGGCGTGAAGCCGAACCCGCTGATCAAGAAGTAGCTGCCCGGGCCGCCATCGGCGTGGTTGCTACCGATGGCCTCCTCGGCGCCGTAGGCCCCTGCGAACTGCTGCCACCGAAAGCTCTCCTTCGGCAGCGCGACGAACGGAACGAGGAGGAACCCCGAAAGCATAATCACCAGCGCAAGCGCAAATCGTTTCCTGGACTGCATGAGACACCCCATTCTAACATGACGTCATGGTCAGTACGGACGCCCAATCAGGGCTGAGCCCGTGGGCCTAGGCGGTAGATCGGTCCTGCCGGCTCGACGCTGTAGCGGCGCAGCAGCTCGGCAGTCGGGACATCGATATAGACCGGCCGAACCTGCATCTCGTTCTCGATCAGGGCTAGCATGTCGTCAGGTGTGATCAGGAAACGATTGATCGCAATAATGTCGGGTCGCCGACCTTCGACGAGCTGGTGATACTCGACCAGTGGCACAGTCTCCCACCAGCCGAACACCAGGCCATTCGGCTCGACTGTCGCCAGAACGGCCTCGCCCCGCTCTCGCGCGCTCCAATCGTGCGAGCGGTCGGCCAACGGCAAATTCCAGGCCAGGGCAGCCACAACTGCCCCCAGGAGGACCCCTTTCAAGAACAGCGTCTCGAGGCGCGACCGCCCATCCTGGCGGATCCAGTCCACGAGCTGTTGGTAACCGATGCCTGCCCAGAGCGCCCACACCAGGTAGGCCGGCAGATACATCGTCTGCTTGTCAACGACCCTGTAGCCGATGTAGAACCCTGCGTTCAGCAGGAACATCAGCAACAGGCTCAGCCCCAACCAGCGGTCCCGTCGCAGCAACACAATCAGGCCAAGCAGCCCCGGCCCGATGCCCACGGCGAAGAAGCTGCGGAAGAGCTGCTCGCCGAACCCGAGGGCCTCATTTACCCAGCCGGCGGCGTCGTAGCCGAGCATCTGCTCGGAGAACTGCCGCCCGCTCACCAGCCACCAGAGGTTGGCCGGCACCCACAGATTTACCGGCCGGAACACCCCCGCGGCGTCGTACATGCCGACGTAGTTGAAGGCAGGGGCGCCCAGCGAGCGAATCGGCAGGTAGAGGTAAACTGCCAGACCGGCCAGGCCGCCCAGGACCATCGCCGCCAGCGAGCGCGGGCGCATGACCTGTCGCGGCGCCGTTCCCAGCACAAAGGCCAGACACCCCGGCACCAGCAGGGCCGTCGCCAGATGGTGCCCCATGCTCAGGCCACCCAGCAGGGCGACTTGCCCCAGCCGTAGAGCCGTCGGCTGCTCGCGCCAGCGCAACAGCAGCAGGACCACCCCGGCCATCAGGGCGGTGTGCATGGTGTAGACCTCGGCGACCAGCGCCAGCCCCCAGAAGAAGGGCGCCGTCGCCAGCAGCCCCAGGGCCCCCAGGCTGGCCCAGGTGCCGACGGCGAGGCGCCGCAGGATCCTGTCGCCCAGGTACACCGTGGCCGCCCCACAGACCGCCGAGAGCAAGTTGAGCCTATAGCCAACATCCCCGATCGGCAGATGCGCCCATAGCCACCCGAGCATCAGGTAGAGCGGGTATCCCGTAGCTCGGGTCAGACCGCCGGTGGCGGCCGCCGTCGTCAACTCGGCGCTGTCAAGGTTGTAGATCGTCGGCGCCAGTGTGAGGACGTAGAGGAGAAATGGCAGGCCGAAGGCGGCCACGCCCCGCCAATCAACAGCAGCCAGCCTGAACGTCCGGCGCTGCGCGGACAGGGTCTTCAGGTACGAACCTCTGATGACCATCGCTTCCTCATCGAGATTGGGTCTACTACCTCAAACGGAATAGAGCCTGACTAGTTACGGGCAGCGCAATCTATCGCAAGAATTGGTCCGAGCGTCGACGCCAGGCGTCGACGCTCGACCCCAGGCCCGCACTACGGGATGTAGCGCGTGCGCACCGTCAGTCGATCAATCCCGTCCGTGAAGCTCGCGCTGGCCAGGAAGCTATACACCCGCACCCGCATCTCGCCGGTGGTTGCATCGACATAGTTGCCCGCATCGACGTCCACGTGGGCGACCTCGGTCGCGTAGTTCAGGTCCGGCTTCCAGATCGGGCCCAGCACACTGTCCCACTGGCCCGTCAGGTAGTTGTAGAGGTAGATGTGCTGCTCGGCGCCCACGCGGCTGTGCTTGTCGGTCAGAGTGACCTCGATGCTGGCGAGGCTCCGCTGGCCGGCCGGCAGCGTCAGGCTGCCGTAGCCATCGCTCATGTGCATCCACTTCGCACCGTCCCACAGCCGGCTGGTGCGCGGCGTCATCTGGAGGCCGTCGCCGAGGTAGGCCATCCAGTGCGAGTAGCCGGCGGCGATGCCACCCTTCATCACGCTCCAGTCCTTCACGCTGGTGATGAAGCTCGCCTCGATCGGGGCAGCCGCGTACGTGATGGTGTACGCGCCCGTCGTGACCGGGCTGATGTTGCCGGCCTTGTCAATCGCCACCACCTTGAGGGTCGTGACGCCAGGGGCCGCAACCGTGATCATCGGGTCGATCAGCGGGTAGCCCGTCGTCGCCGTCGGTTCCGTCCCGTCGAGCGTGTAGCGGAAGCGCACGTTGCTCTCCGAGTCGACCGTGATGCCCAGAGCCTGGTCGTAGCTGCCAGGGTTGGTGTTCAGGGTCGGCGCGGGCGGCGGAGTCGTGTCCAGGGTGTTGTACTGGCCGAAGGTCACCTCGAGGCCCGCGCCGCTGGTGGGCGCTACAACCTTGAGCCGCGCAATCGCAGCGCCATTGGCGCTCACCGGAGCGGTGCGCTTCCAGCTGGTCGGCGCGAGCACCTCCAGGTAGTAGGTGCGGCCCGCCGTCATCTTGAAGGCAGCCATGCCGTTCGCGTCAGTCGTCGCCGTGCCCAGCACAGTCGCGTTGTTGCGGTCGTAGAAGACCACGTTGCGGTTGGCCAGGGCGCCCTCGTGGCTGTCCCAGACGCCGTCCTGGTCGTGATCCTCGAAGACACGCACGCCCACCGAGCTGGTCTGGACGAAGCCGACCTGCGCCACACCCGTGTCGCCGGGCTGCACGCTGAGCTGCTTGATCGTAGGCCCGGTGGCCACGAACTGGATGCTGCCCGCCGGAGCGGTCGGCGCCGTCAGTTCGATGCTGTAGGGCTGCGCCGTAGCGCTGCCCGGCTTGATCGTCCAGGTCACACGACCGTCGTTGCCAGTCAGGCTCTGGCCGATCTGGTTACCGGCGGCGTCCTTCAGGCGCGCCGTCCAGCCCACCAGCTTGCCCTCGCCCGTATCACGCACGCCATTGCGGTTCAGGTCGTTGAAGGGCTCGGCCACCACCCAGTGGTTCGGCGTATAGTAGGCCAAGCTGACGTTCTGCGAGGTGCCCGCCAGCAGCTCGGTTGTGAAGCTGTTGTCTTTGCAGCTGCTGGTGGCGCCCGCCAGGCCAATATTCACCGACACACCGGTCCCGATGCAGCGCCAGTCGCGCGGCGCCGCGATGGTCACGTTGTAGACGCCGGGCAGCAGGCCGTCGATGGCCGGGTCGGGGTTATCGAAGGTGATCGCCCCGTTCAGGCCGGTGCGCCCGGTGATGGCGACCGGCTCGAGGTCGGCCGGGCCGCCCGAGATGGTCACCTTCCAGTCGCTCAGGTTACGCTCGCCGCTGTTCCGCCCGTTGCTCTGGTTGGCGTCGTTGAAGAGGGCCACGCTCAGGCCCGCCTTGGCGGCGAAGCCTAAGGTAACTGCAACATCCTCGCCGTTCACCCCCACAGCCACGGGGTTCTGCGTCGTAGCGAACCAGCCGCCCGGGGCCACGGCGCTCAGCTTGTAGCTGCCCGCCTTGAGCTCCGGGAAGCTCACACTGCCGTCGACGGCGCTGACCGCCGTACCGAGCAGCGTATTGCCCTGGTGCAGGCGCACCGTCCAACCGGCCAGGGCGCTCTCGTCCAGGTCCTGCAGGCCATCGCCGTTTAGGTCGTTGATCACACTGGCCGTCAGGGTCACCAGCTGGGCCAGACCGTAGCTGGCGACGACACGGCTGTTTTCGGCCTGCACGTCGGCCCGCAGCAGGGCCGGCGAGGTGCTGCTGTAGCCGGCAGGGGCCACGACCTCGAGGTCGTAGACACCGCGGCGCACATTGAAGCTGACGTTACCGTCGGCGTCGGTGGTATTGCTGGCCAGCACGCCGCCGGCCGTATCTTTCAGCCTGACCGTAATCCCGGCGACGCCGCCCTCGGCATTGCCCCTGGCCGCGTTCATGTTCTGATCACCGTAGACGGTGGCGCTCACGGTCGCCAACTCGAGCGGCAGCAGCGGAGCGTAGCCGGGCGTATACGGGTTATCCTGCGCCTCGATGGCGCTCGGCGTGTGCAGCGGGCTGCTCGCCGGCGGGCTGTAGACCCGGAAGATCCCCCACAGGCCCTGCGACTCGAAGAAGGTGCGCTCGGCCGAGCCGTAGCGGTAGTCGCCCGCCGCCTGCAGGGCGCTACCGGCGCTCGGCAGGTGCAGATTGAACGAACGGGGCACGCTCACGCCATTCAGGCCGCCCGTGTAGCGCGAGTTGGCGTCCCACGGGTCGTCGAGCCAGCCGTGGCCGCCGATCTGGAAGATGTGCTGACGCGGCCGGTCGCTGGTCTGCATCAGGCGCACACGCACCGGGTCGCCGGCGTAGGCTCGCAGGATAGGCGTGGCAGGGTCGCCGTGGACCCACGAGCTGAACAGGTCGGCCAGCTCGCGACCATTGAGCGGGTTCGCCACCGTGGCGAACATGGCATCGCGGCCGAGGCGCTCGGGCAGCGGCTCGCTGCCGTAGTTGAAGCCCTTCTCGCCGATGTTCTGCTCGGCGCCCTCGCCCGCCGGGTGCAGCGGGTTCGCGCCACCCTCAACCTCGCCGGTCTCGGTCAGCGCCTTGACGGTCTCGGGGTCCAGAACGAAGCTGCCGTCGGCCTTGCGCAGGTTCAGGCCATCCTGGTAGAAGACCGAGAGGTCGCGCCAGTCTTGCTGGCCGGCCACGCGCACGTCGACGAATGCGCCATCCGTCACCTCGGCGCCGCTGACAGGGTCGTGATAGGTGGCGCCGCGCGGGCCGATCACCAGGCCCGCAAGCAGGCCATGGTGGCGATGGCCGCGCACGTCACCGTACTCGGTCAGGCTGATCGCGCCAAGCTCGCCGGGGGTCACGTCGTCGGCGAACCAGCGGTAGACGATGTTCTCGCCGGGGCCGACCGTCTGGTCCTTGTTGTAGCCGACGGTGGCGCCGTCCGAGCCGCGCACGTCGTACTGCACCAGGCTGGCGTGCAGGCTGACCCGCAGGCCGGCGGGCGTGCCCGCAGCCGGCTCGGTGGGCAGGTTGGGGTCGCCGTCGCGCACGCCCAGCAGGCCATGGTTCAGCCAGCTCGGGTCGATGCGGTTATGTAGACTGACTTCGATGCAGTCGCCCTCATTGGCGCGCAGCACCATCGGCTCGGGTTTGGCCGCGTTGCGGGCCATGGCCTGCTCGAAGGTCTCGCCGGGGCGCACTACGGTGTAGAGCAGACCGTAGGGGTCGTGGTAGCCATACTCGTTGTAGGTGATCGTCGCGTTGTGGGCGACCACGGTGAAATACTTCGTGGGCGAGCCGGGCACGCAGGGTGTGCCTGGCCGGTTGGCCGGCGGCGGCGGATTGCCCGTCGGCTTGAAGGTGACATTGCCCTGCATGTTCTGGGGCTGGGTGTCGGGCAGCGGCAGCAGACCGTTGCGGTTGCGCCCGTAGACCCGGAAGATGCCCCATAGGCCCTGGTAGATGTCGTCGTTCGAGCCGCCCGAGTAGAGATAGTCGCCCTGGCAGTCCTCGTCCCAGCCGCAGCTCATGCCGGGCACATGGGCGTTGAACGCCTCGGAGATGCCGATTGTGGCGCTATTGACATACTGCGACTCAGGGTCGTCAGGCTCCTGACGCCACTTCATGCCGTGGATGGTCAGGGTGTGCTGCTCTTCCTGCGAGCCCTGGATCAGGCGGAAGCGCACCGGGTCGCCCGCATAGGCCTCCAGCAGCGGGGTCTCGGGGTCGCCCCAGACGGTCGAGCTGAAGACATAGGCCGGGTCGACCGGCTGCCCGTTGCGCGTGCGGCGCTCCTGCAGCGGCGAGTTGCGGTAGTTGACCGAGAAGGTGCCCGGGTTGTGCTTGGGGAAGGGCTCGGGCGCCTTGGGCGGGTTGATGGCGAAGGCCGGGTCCTGCAGACGGGCCTCGTTGCCCCAGGCGGTCGGCTTGTGCAGCGAGACGAAGTCCTGGATGCCCAGGCCGAACTCGCGGAAGTCGTCCTTCGGGCCGGGGCCGATCACGTCCATCTTGGTGCCGGCGGCGTTGGCGTTGCAAGCGCTGCCGCACACGGGGCCGTTACCGCCCTGGTTGATCGGCTGGTAGAACTCGCCCGTGTTCGGGTGGCGGAAGTCCATCCCGGCGGGCTCGACCAGCAGGGCGCCGAACTGGCCGCGGTTCTGGTCGAGGGCGGCGAAGTGGTGGTCGTGGGTGAAGATCGTGCGCAGCTCGGTGTCGGCCCACCAGCGCTCGTGCAGAGTCTGGCCCGGCCAGAGGCCCTGGGTCGCAGGGGTGTAGTTGCTCGCGGCCGACATCGGGATGCGGCAGGCGCTCGTGGCCTCATCGGCCGAGCACGAGGCATCACCCGTCAGGATGTCGTTCTTGAACTTCGTCTGGAGCTGGGTGTAGGCGGCCTGCTGGTAGTTCCAGCCGTTCGACGAGCCGTCCGAGGCGAGGACGTCGAACTTCACCAGGTGAATGTGGCCGCCCATCATATTGGTCTGGGCCAGCTGCACGAAGGCGTCGTCGCCGAACCAGTTGGGCAGCCGGTTGGTCAGGTTGAAGTTGACACAGTCGCCCTGGTTGATGCGGAAGAAGAGCGGCTCGGCCTGGTAGGTGCCGGCCAGGATCTCGTCCTTGTGGGCCTCGAGGGTCTCGTCCAGGATGAGGAAGCGCGCCTGGCTATCGAACCAGCCCGCGTCGTTGTAGGTCACCTGGGTCTGGATGATCGAGACGTTGTAGGTCACCTCGCGCGTGCCGACCGGGCAGGGGTCGGCGAAGGGGGCGCCCGGCTTGGGGGCGCCGCGCGAGAACTTGCCGTCCACCGCGGCGCTCTCGTTGTAGATGGCCGTCATGGCCTGCTGCTCGATCGCCACCCGGTCGACAAAGGCGGGGTCGACGTTCACGCCGTCGATCGCCTTGCCGGCCACCATGCGCACGCTAGGCACCAGGTCCTCGCGCTCGAGGGTGGTCGGGTCATCCTTGATATCGTTGCTCGCGTCGGCATCGAGGTTCTCGGGGCGCTGCTCGCTGATGCCCAGGGGCGGCTGCGGGGCGCGCCAGCCGAACTCGCCGGGGATGAAGCGCGGGTAACCGGGGCGGCCCAGCTGCTCCTCGCTCGGCGGAACGTAGCCCTCGAGGTTGCCGGCGCCGGGCAGTTGGGCCAGGGCGGGCACCCGGATGCCGTCAGGGTTGACCTTGCTGCCGTCCTCGAGGGTGTCGTGGACGCGCAGCAGGGCCCAGAAGCCCTCGGCGAAGTGGGGGTAGAGGTGGCAGTGGAAGATCGAGTCGCCCACAGTACCGGCGAAGCTGCCCGCGCCGCCTAGCAGGTCGGCGGTGAAGGCGTCGCCGGGGCCGAAGGTCTGCGAGTCGATCGTCGTCGAAGTCGTATCGTCAGGCTGGGGCTTCCACTGGTTGGCGTGGAGGTGGAAGATGTGGGTCTCGTAGCTGGTCGCCATGCCGAAGCGCAGCTTGTAGCGGTCCCAGCGATAGGCGCGGGTCACCGCCGCCGTCCAGCAGCTGTCGGCGTTGAAGCCGGGTGTGCCGAGACCGCAGTTCTCAGGGTCGGCCTCGCCCTCGGCCTGCCAGCTCGGGCGCCAGGGGCCAATGCCCGAGGCGAGCTTGACCGCGGCCGGATCGCCGTAGACCCACGACGAGAGCGAGGTCTCTTCGCCCAGACAGTCGGGGCAGCGCTCGGCATCGCGGTTATGCTCGGGCTCGGTGCCGTAGTTGAAGCCGTAGCTCAGCACCTTCAGGCCGTTCGCATTGACAGTCGGGTTCTCATCCTGCGAGAGATAAATCGACTCGCGGAAGCTCTGCCCGTTGGGCGGGGCGATCATCGCGTCGATATACAGTTCGCCCGAGAGATCGCCGGTCTGGGTGTAGAGCTCTTTGCCAGTGACGGCGTCGTACCAGCGCGAGCCGGCGGGCTCGACAGCCAGGGCGCCGAAGAGGCCGTGGCCCATGCTGCCGCTGTCGGCCTCCGAGCCTGTGGGGGCGGCCGTGTCACGAAAGTGGTAGATACCCTCTTTCTGGGGGGCCAGCCAGTACATCGTGACACTCTCGCCGATACCCACGGTCGTATCGGGGTTGTAGCCGACCCTGCCACCGTCGCTCGTGGCAGCGTTATAGGCCACGCCGATCGCGTGCATCGAGACACGCGGGTCGACCAGGCGGCCGCCCCACTGGGTGGCGTTGAGCTTGTTGGTCAGGGTGATCTTGACGCACTCGCCGGCGTTGGCCCGGATCACCAGCGGGCGCGGGCGCAGGCGGCGGTTCTCGCTCGGGCTGGCCGGGTTCGGATTAAGCGGCTGGAACCAGTTCTTGTAGGCCGACTCGTCGCTCGCCAGGGCGTACATCATCCCATCGGGGTCGTGATCGCCCCAGCGGTTGTACGGGATGCGTACATTGATCGCCACCACATCGTAGGTGCGCGCAGGATTGACGCTCGCATCGCACATCGCCGGGGCAGCCGCGGCCGGAGTGACTGTCAGCATGCCGCCGAAGGGGCTCAGGGCCACAACGGCGAGCGCACCGGCCCCAAAGGCGGCACGGCGGTTCGCAGCAGTGTTCAGGCGGCGACCGTGCTGCGCCAGGGCGACAAGGCGGCCCGGCAGGGCGAACAGCAGAGCGCAGACGAGGCCGAGCAACAGGTTGGCCGGCAGCAGCAGCAGCAAATCGCTCGCCAGGGTCGAGGCAGAGAAGCCACCCCCAGCAGCATCGACGCCGGCGACGGCGCAGAGGAAGAAGCTTTCAGCCTGCTCAGGGGCGAAGATCTGACTTGCGCTCCAGGCATAGAACGGGCCGGCGGCAGCGGCAGCGAGACTGGCGAAAACCGCCGTCAGGGCCACGGCCATCAGGCGCGATTGGGGCGCCACTCGGCGAGCCAGCAGCCCCCCGACCAAGACGCCGATCAGGGCAGCGGGCACAAGTAAGGTTGCGTCGCGCAGCCAGGCCTCGACCGAGCCGCCCGAGGCGGCGCTGTGAATCAAGTGGAGCCAGAAGCCGCCGCCATAGGCGAAGACCCCGGCCATAGCGAGAGCTATGGCTGACTGTCGAGCGACAGTAAGCCCTTTGCGAGTGTGGTTCAACTTACCCCCCTTACCTTTGTGGTACTGCGCTGAACGATGTAGTAGTTTGATGTTGGGTGCCCAACCGCCGTCCGTTCTCCCTCGTCCGGCAGTTGGTCCGTCGTTGCGGTCCTACTTAGTGATGGTCGGGTGCTTCACCAAGATTCACGGCGATCGAGCGGCCCCCGGCGTAGCGCAGAGTCACGCTCTGCGCCGCCTCGGGGACCCGAAAGACCAGCACACCGGTCAGAGCGCTCCCTGATGGCACCAGACCTCCCCCCAGGTCGGCGCGTAGGGGCGTGACGGCCGAGAAGCCCGGCCCGCTGACGGTGAACTGATCGCTGCTCGCCGCGATCCCATCGGCCCCCCGACCGATGAGCGTGACGAGCAGAGTAAATGTGCGCTGGCCTTCAGGAGTGGCATCCGGCACCATCGCGGTCATGGTCATGCCCAGCCGCGCAAACTGGCCGTGGTTCATCGGGTCGAGGTGCTCGGGGATTGCCTCGTCGACGCGGAGCGCCCCGCCCGGGATGGCCACTTCATCGCCGATGCCAGCAGCCCAGATCACGCCGCCGTTGCTGACAGCCTGCCTGAGGTTCAAGCCGAGTCCCAGCAGGGCCAGGAGCCCGATCAGAGCGGCGATCGCCCGGGTCGTGCCGCGGGTCCGCGACAAGCGAGCTGGCGTCAGAGCGTGAGTGGCCAAACTGGGCCTCCTGTGGTTGGTTTGCTGATGGGTATAGGTGGGGCTGGAAAAAGGATTTCCGTGAAAGAGCGTACTACGTCAAAATGAATAGCCAGATGTACATTGTTGAGGTTGCAGATAACAGCTTGTTAAAAATTTCTCAATCGACGTTTGAGGCCGCGCGTCCCTCACAGGAGACGCGCGGCCTGGCGGTCAGACGGGCTTCTAGCGGATGCGGACCACGAAGTTCGCGACGCGGGCGCCGCCAAGGGTGCAGACGCTCACCCGTGTTCCGTTGATGGTCGGGCCCGTGCCGCGCAGCTCCCAGGCGCCCAAGGCATCGACAGGCACCGTGGCGAGGGGCGCCCGACCGGCCACTGTTTCGTAGTTGGGGCCGCCGACAGGGCAGCTAGTGCTGTTGTAGATGTAGGCGACGTTGCCGGCCGCGGCGAGGGCCGTGCCGCGGACGCGCCACTCGCTGGTGCCGCGGGTGAACTGGGCCGAGGTAATGGCCAGACTGTCAGCGAGGGGCGAGATGCGAATGTTGTCGCTGTTGCTGCCGCCGGGGCCGGTCACGGTCAGGGTCAGGACCACCGCCGTGTTGCTCTGCGGGTATGTGAAGCTCGCCCGGGGGCTGGTCGGGTTGTTGATGACCACCGCAGGGCCGCTAGCCTGGGTCCAGCTGTAGGTCAGGCCATTGGTCGAGGCGGCACCGTCGACGGTGACCGACGTCCCACGCAGCACGGTCTGGTCGGCGCCGGCGCGGGCCACGGGCGGCACGCCGCTGGGGCGGACGCGGACGTTGACGAAGGCGGTGTTGGGGCCGCCGGGGCCGTCCACCGTCAGGCTGAAGCGCAGGACCAGGGCCGTAGTGCCGGGGTTGGCGGGGGCCACGAAGGTCGCGATGGCCGTATTGGCGTTGCTCAGGGTGACCGCGGGGGCGCCGTTGTCAACCTGCTCCCAGAGGTAAGACTGGATCTCGCCCTGCGAGGAGGTGCCGTTCAGGGCCACGGCGCCGCCGGTGGTCACCGTCTGGATAGCGCCGGGGTTCGCGAGAACCGCCATCGGGGCGTGGGCGGCGCCGACGACGCGCACCTGCTCGGTGTCCCAGCCGCCATTTGCCGAGCGGACGGTCGCGTACAGCGGGGCAGCCTCGAGGGTGCGGGTAATGCTGCCACCGACCAGGTCGCCAAAGCCCTCGAGGGTCAGCGTGGGCATGCTGAACTCATCGCTCGAGGCGGCCTCGACGGTCAGCACCTTGGTATCGGTATCGTAGGTGGCATTGCCAATCGTCACGATATCGATCGGCTTCGCGAAGTTCTTGCTGGTGGGCGGGTTATCACTCTGGTTGGTGACGGTGACCTGCGCCGGGTCGCTCAAACCGAGGTCGATGCGAGCGTAGTAGTTCGGGCCGTCGGCCACAGCGTTGGTCACGAAGAAGTTGGCGCCGTCGACCTGGATCGACTGGCCGGCCTCTGAGCTGGCGTACACATTGAGGGTAGAGGCGCCCGCGGCGTCGCGGCTGTAGAGCACCGTGTTGATGTCGACGCCGGCGTTGGTGGCGAGCTTACCGGCCACCGCGAAGAGGTCGTTGTAGGCGCAGGTGGTATCGGTGTTGGCGGTGTCGGCGGGGCAGGCGTGGGTCTCGCCAGCCGCGCGCACGCCGGGGCCCTGGATCATGAAGTAGTTGGTGTTGTAGGGCGAGCCGGTCACGGTCTGCTCGACGGCGGCGGAGCCGATATAGCCGGCGGGGGGCGGCGGGTTAACGGCGGTGAGGAAGGGGCCGATGCGGCTGCTGAGCGGGCCGGACCAGGCGCCGATACCGATGTCCTCGGTGAAGTTGATCTCGCCGAGAGCGGCGTTCTTCGGGTCGGGTTCGGCGACGAAGATATCAGTGCCGTAGGGGTGGGTCACCGTGTACTGGGCGCCGGGCACCAGGCCGCCAATCCGGATACGGACGCGGCCGAAAGCGACCTGGTCGCCGTCGATCGGCACCTCGCCCGAGGCGAAGGCGCCTTCGAGGGCCAGGATCAGGGTCGCGTCGAGGCCGCTGGGCGTGGTAAAGAGCGAGTCGGCGGCGAACCAGAAGATCTCGCCGGGGAAGTTATCGGGGAACGAGATAGGCTGATCGGCGAAGGGAACATCGCCGGTGAGCAGCAGACAGTGGGTATCGATGTCGAGGCAGGGCTCGAGCCGAATGCCGTTGGTATCCTTATACCAAGTGGGGAAGCCATACTCGCCCGAGACCGGGCCGACGGCGGCGAGGCCATCTGCGCCGTTATTATGGAAAGCACCAAAAGCGACCAGCCCCGAGCTGGCGATAGCGACAATCACGGCCAGAAGGCCGGCGACGAGTAGGCGCGGCGTGGAGCGAAGGCGGGTGAACTTGGTCTTTTTCTCGATCTGCATTCCCTGGGTCTCCTCAATATCGCTTGGTCCGTTACTCGCTGCGGCTTCGCCGCCGTTGCGCCGGGCCTCGGGGTTAGACCTGGCCTGGTGTGCCCGCTTGACTACGCTCGCCTTGCGACCTTCTGGGGGAGAAGGCCGGCCAATTCCGGATAAATGGCCTGCACGGCTTGTGCAATCATTTCGGGGACATCTGAATTATCTTCCTACGTGGCATAAAACAGAGCCAACGAAAGGCCAGCGGCAGAGCCCTACTTCGGGCAAGCGATTGGCCTTCGACATGGCGGGGCCGGGGCCATAGAACTCCAGACCAAAGTCAGGGGTGAGGACCAAGACCTTTGGCGGATGCCGGAGGGGCGACAACACCCGGCGGGAGGCGGGGCGCAATCTCACTGAGGTACACCAAAGTCCCAGCATTTCGACGGTGCCCAAACTCCGCCTTACCCGCTATGATGATTGGCAACAACCTCCACACCTTCAGGTGCCGGTGCCAGATCGAGGGCAATATGTTGGGCGCTACGTTTATGAGCACAGCGATACGAATCGTCATTGCCGATGACCATATCGTCTTCCGCGCTGGAGTTGCCGATCTGCTGAGCGGCGAGCCAGATATAGATGTCGTGGGTCAAGGCGCCAACGCCGCCGAAGCGGTCAACCTGGTGGGTCAACATCAGCCCAACCTGGTGTTGCTCGATGTGGATATGCCGGGGGGCGGACTGAACGCCCTCGCGGAGATCGCGCGCGACTGCCCCGGCGCCAAAGTGGTGCTCTTCACCGTCTCGGCAGCAGAGGATGACCTAGTCACGGCGATCCAGCTCGGGGCGCGGGGCTATATCTTGAAGGGCGTCAGCGCCCGTCAGCTGATCGCGATCCTGCGCGCCATAGCCACAGGTGGCGCCTACTTTCCCCAGCCCTATCTCTCGATGCTGATCTCATAACCTCAGCAAACTCGCTTGCTCAGATCGTCGGCTCTACGCCGACGGTCTGAGTTTGTCTTTTCGCATTGAGCTGCCAAATGAATAAACTGATACGAGCCTAAGCCGACGATCCGGCATTGCGGATCGTCGGTTCTATGTTCCTGATTCACGCTACCTATGCGGGAAAGCGGGATGTTGCGCGCACCCACAGAAGATTCAGCGGCCAGGCTCGTCTAGCAACGAAGTGACAGAAGCTTCACTAGAGCAAGCATGGCAGTACTTGAAGTCGCCGTGTATGACATGCTATAATAGTGGCGAAATGCGCATTAGGACGCGGTAAGTCCTTAACCAAATATCAACCAGATCATCGCAGCTACAGTACGGACTAGAAATGGTTGCACCGGAGCACGTCGTGGCCGCTACCTCGGGCGAGCAGAGTACAGTCCGACAATTCGGAGTACAACCGGTAGCGGCAGCTTCGGATAAGCAGGGCCTTCTGGGTCGCATGACCCCGGCCCAGCGCTTCATGATCGCGAGCCTGCTTATCCTCCTCTGCGGCATGGCCGGGATTGGCTGGTGGATCAGCTCGCAGATCGAGCGTAGCGTTTTGAATCGAGCCGCCTTCACCACTGCCCTCTATGTCGACAGCTTCATCTCCGAGTCGCTCCAGAGCTTAGGCACCAGCAACGAGCTCCCTCCCGAGGCGATCCTGCAGATCGAACAGCTGCTCAATAACACCACGCTCGGCCAAGAGGTCGTAGCCTTCAAGGTCTGGGGCCCTGGTGGACGAGTGGTATATAGTGGCGACAGTGCGCTGATCGGCCAGATCTTCCCTGTAGGCGAGGAGCTACAGGCATCGTGGGAAGGGCGGATCACCGCCGACTTCAGCAACCTCGAGGATGCCGAGAACGTCCGCGAGCGCCCGCAGGCCAGCCGGCTGCTCGAGATCTACAGCCCTGTGCGGGCCCAGGGCAGCGGCGAAGTTATTGCCGTGGCCGAGTTCTACCAGCGGGTCGACGAGCTCGAGGCCCTGATCGCCGGGGCTCAGCAGCGCTCGTGGCTCATCGTGATGGCAGTCACCCTGACGATGTACCTGCTACTGGGCGGCTACGTCCAGAGCGCGAGCGCCACGATCGTCCGCCAGGAGGGGGAGCTGCGAGCCCAAGTCGCCCGCCTCGAGGAGTTGCTGGCCCAGAACGAGGACCTCAGTGAGCGCGTGCGCCGCGCCGCCGCCCGCTCTGCGGCCTACAACGAGCGCTTCCTGCGCCGGATCAGCGCCGAACTGCACGATGGACCGGCCCAGTATCTTGGACTGGCAATTCTACGCCTCGACCGTGTCGCGGAGGCTTGCGAGCGTCTTGAAGATCCGGGCAAAGCCCTCGACGATGTTGAGCAGATCAATACGGCCCTGACCCAGGCGATGCAGGAGGTGCGCAGCATCTCCGCCGGTCTCGGTCTGCCCCAACTCGAGCAGCTTGAGACCAGCGAGGTGATCGCCCGCGCTGTACGCTCCCACGAGCGTCGCACCGGCACGCGGGTCGACCTCAGGCTCAACGAGGTACCCGAACATCCTTGTCAGGCCACGAAGATCACCGTCTATCGAGTGGTCCAGGAAGGGTTGAACAACGCCCACAGACACGCCAAAGGCGCCAGCCAGCGCGTCGAGCTACGCGGCGCCGGCGATCACATCCATCTCTGGGTCGCCGATGAAGGCCCCGGTTTCTCGCCACCCCCGCCCGGCGAGTGGGGCGAGCATATGGGCCTGGCCGGTATGCGCGAGCGCGTGGAAAGCCTCGGTGGTGAGTTCGCCATTCTGAGCCAGCCAGGCGGCGGCACGCGCATCTTTGCCTCGCTGCCCCTCCAGATTTCACAGGAAACGTATGAGTGAGCCCACGCGGGTCGTCCTCGTCGACGACCATCCGCTGTTTCGAGAGGGCGTAGCTCACATCCTCAACAGCGAGCCAGACCTGCACGTCGTCGCCGAAGGCGACAGCGCCGAGGATGCAATCACGCTCCTGCGCCAGCATCAGCCCGACCTGCTGCTGCTCGACCTTGACATGCCCGGGGGCGGCCTCTCTGTGGTGACCAAAGCCACAGAGGTGGCGCCCGCTACACGCCTGGTGGTGCTCACCGCCTCGAGCGATGAAGAGAACGCCATTGCGGCGTTTCGGGCCGGGGTGCGCGGCTACATTCTCAAGGGCGTCAGCTCGCGCGAACTGGTGAGTATCCTGCGCACGATCCGCTCCGGCAAGGGCTACGTACCGCCGAGCTTGGGCGCCGTGCTGATCAGCGGCCTGGCCTCGCCGCAGCCGGCGGCAGCCCAATCCCCCCTGAGCGAGCTAACCCCCCGTGAGCAGCAGATCCTGCTGCAGATCGCGGCCGGCCTCAGCAACAAAGAGATTGGGGCCTCGTTCAACCTGACCGAGAAGACGGTCAAGTACTACGTCAGCAATATCCTGCTCAAGCTCCAGGTGCGCAATCGGGTCGAGGCAGCACTGCTCGTCCAGAAGCTCCAGGCGACAGGGCAGCTCTGACCCCCTATATTTTCGCCCGCCAGTATGGTATGATCCACGCCCACTTCTGCGAACGCAGCAAGGAGGTTCGACGTGGAGCGACCCTGGCACAAACACTACGATGCGGGCATCCCGGCGCAGCTCGACTACCCGCGCGTGCCCCTCTACCGCCTGCTCGACGACGCTGCAGAGCGCACCCCGCGCCGGCCGGCGACGAACTTCTTCGGCAAGACGATTAGCTACGGCGCCCTGAAGGATCAGAGCGACCGGCTAGCCGACGCCCTGCGCAGCCTGGGCGTTGCCGTCGGCGACAGAGTAGCCCTGCTGCTTCCCAACAGCCCGCCCTTTGTGATCTGCTACTACGGCGCCCTGAAGGCGGGTGCAGTTGTGACCAGCCTTAACCCGCTGGCCAGCGCCGACGAGCTCGCCGCCCAGATCGCCGACTGTGGCGCCGAGACCCTGATCACCGTCCCGCTCTTCGCCGCCACGGCCGCCAGCCTACGCGGTAAGACCCCAATGCGACGCCTGATGGTCGCACGGCTGGCCGACTACCTACCTGCGCCGCTCAACCTGCTGATGAGCCTGCGCGAAAGCCGCCAGCTGAGCCCGGTGCCAAGCCCACGCCCCCTCGAGTTGCGGGCCTTGCTCGCCTCGCCGCCCGGCAAGGGCTTCAGCCCGGCCCCGGTCGACCCGGGCAGCATGGCGGTGCTGCTCTATAGCGGGGGCACGACGGGCGCCGCCAAGGGCATCATGCTCTCGCACGCGGCCTGCGTCGCCAATGCTCACCAGCTCAAGGCCTGGGGTCACCTCCAGCCAGAAGACCGTGTCCTGGCCGTCCTGCCGCTCTTCCACGGCTATGGCATGAGCGTCAATATGAACGCCGCGCTTCTAGCCGGTGGCGAGATCATCCTGCTGCCGCGCTTCAACGCCCGCGAGGTGCTGGCGACGATCCAGCGGCGCAAACCCACCTTCTTCACGGGCGTACCGACCATGTTCGTGGCCTTCAGCAAGCTGCCCGACCTGAAGCGCTACAAGCTCGACAGCCTCAAGGGCATCTTCGTCGGCGCGGCGCCGCTCACCCAGACAATCAAAGAGGGCTTTGAGGCCAAGAGCGGCGGCCGTATGATCGAGGGCTACGGGCTGACCGAGGCAGTAACCGCGATTATGGCGAACCCTTACCTCGGCCAGCACAAGCTCGGCAGCATCGGCGTGCCCTTCCCCGACGTCGACGTGAAGGTCGTCAGCCTGGAGCACGGCGGCGATCTGCCCCCCGGCGAGCAGGGCGAGCTCGTGCTGCGCAGCCCGACGCTGATGCTCGGCTACTATAACCAGCCCGAGGCGACGGCGGAGGCCCTGCGCGACGGCTGGCTCTACACGGGCGACATCGGCACGGTGGACGAAGAGGGCTACTTCTTTATCACCGATCGCAAGAAAGACCTTATCATCGTCGGCGGCTTCAATGTTTTCCCCCGAGAAGTCGAGGAGGTGCTCTCCCAGCATCCCAAGGTGGCCGAGGGAGTAGTCGTCGGCGTCCCCGACGACTATGCAGGCGAGCGAGTGAAGGCCTTCGTCGTGCTGCGCGAGGGTGAGAGCGCCACAGCCGGTGAGATCATCGACTTTGTACGCGAGCGGCTAGCCCATTATAAGGCGCCGACGACGGTCGAGTTTCGCAGCGAACTGCCAAAGACGATGATCGGCAAGGTGCTGCGGCGAGCCCTGCGCGACGCGAGCCCCGAGCAGGAGCGCGCCGTCGCGAAGTAGCTGCGATGGTCGGACGTTCTGCGCGAGGGGTTCAATCAGCCGAATTGCCCTAGAGAAGAGCACGTTCGGCCACAATGATGCCGTCGACGTCGGCGTAGAGGTAGTGGCCGGGGGTCAGGGTGAGCCCAGCGAAATGGAGGGTGACCCCCCGCAGCCCCTCGCCCCGCTTCACGCTGCGCCGCGGGTGCGGCGCAAGAGCCATGACGCCGAGGCTGATAGCGGCGAGATCGGCGGTGTCGCGCACACAGCCGTGGACAACCACCCCCGCCCAGCCGTTGCGCGCGCCCAGGGCGGCGAGTTGGTCGCCCACGAGCGCGCAGCGCAGCGAGCCCCCGCCATCAACTACCAGAACACGGCCCGCGCCCGGCTCCTCGAGGGCGCTGCGCACCAGAGCATTGTCCTCGAAGACCTGCAGGGTCTCGATCGGGCCGCCGAAGGTGGCGACCCCGCCGAAGTGACGCAGCAGGGGCTCGCCCACCTGAACCTCGGGGTGAGCATCGGACAGGTCAGTCGTTTTGATCTCCATGTGATCCTCCACTATTAGATCGCGGTGCGAAAACGCTCCATCCAGGCAATCGCATAGTCGACCATGGGCGCCTGTGGGGCCAGGAGGCCCTCGCCCGCGCCCACCCGGCCCCGCCGTTCGAGGCCGGTATCGGCGGCGAAGTCGGCGCCAAGGCGCGCAAAGTCCGAGTCGTCCCAGGCGATGTCCTCGAAGGTGACCCAGCGGCGCTCGCCGTCGACCATGATCGGCGCGCCGGTCGTGATCCGCTCGCGGCCGGGCAGCTTTGCCCGATACTCGGCCAGGTGGAGCGAGGTGTTGTTGGCGTGCCCCACGCCGAGGAGCAGAACGTGGCCGCCGAGCTCGTAGACGCGCGCGAGGGGCGAGCCCTCGCCCAGACAGACCTCGAGATGATGCTCGGCGGTGACGAAGGCGGCGTGACGCCCCCATGCCGCAAACGAGACCTGGGGATGAGCACTGCGCAGGACACCCGGCTGGCGGCGAAAGGTCTCGGCGACGGCGCCCATCTGGCGAGTAGGGGTGAGAGCGGGGTCGAAGGCGGGCAGATTCTCGCGGATCACGGGCCACCAGTGTGGCGGGACCGGCGGCGCAACCCAGGCCGAGGGCTCGGACAGCTCGGCGCTGTGGGTCGGCATGACCAGGGTGCCCTGGGGGCCAAGGAGCTCTTCGAGGGCGAGGATCACGGCGACGGGGCCACCACAGACCCAGCCGAGGCGGCTCAGGCTACAGTGTACGATCAGGGTCATGCCCGGGCCGACGCCGAGGTTCTGGAGGTCGGCCCGCAGGGAAGCCACGGTGGCGGGCAGGTCACGGACGCTGACGATCGACTCTTGCTCGGACATTGGCGCCACTCCTGCGCTCAGGTTCGGAGGACTGCATGCTACAATAGCGCGCGGCTTTTCGGATCAGCTGAGGAGCAACCATGGAGTTGGGGATTTCCAATCTGGACGATCACTGGCAGGCCGCCACGGTTGCCTATCTGCGACGCTGGCCCTACCGCAACGCCATCCCGCTCTCGAATGTGACTCAGCTGCGGCAGCGCTGCGAGGTGGTTGTCGCCCACAGCCGGGGCAGCGTGGTCGGAGTAGCCTCGCACTACAAGGACCTGCCGTTTCCCGGGCTGGCCTTCGCGGTCGAGCTGGACGGGGCGCTGGCGCCCCTGCTCGGGGCCCTGGCCGAGCGCTCGCCCGAGCTGCGGGGCGCCTCGCTAGGCACGGTCATCCCCGAGCAGCGGGCCCGGCAGCTGGCCGCCGCGACCGAGATCGAGTCGCTCGAGGTCGAGTACCAGATGGTGGTCGAGCCGGAGACGCTGCGGCGGAACGACTCGCCGCTGGTGCGCCGGCTGCGGCCGGAGGATCTGCCGGCTATGGGCGCCCTGGCCGCGCTGGGCGGGCTGATGGCCTGGCGCCCCGAGGTGCTGGGTCACGGCCCGGCCTTCGGGGCCTTTGTCGGCGACGAACTGGCGGCGATGGCGACGACCCATTTCGCAACCCCCGACGTGATTGAGATCGGCAATATTGTCACCCACCCAGCCCATCGGCGCCAGGGCCTCGCACAGGCATGTACGAGCGCCCTGGCCCAGGCCTGCTTCGGGCTGGCGCCGCGGGTCTACCTCATGGTGATGGCCGAGAACGAGGGCGCCTTCGAGGCCTACAAAGGCCTTGGCTTCTGGCCCTCAGAGCGTTTTGTCTTCGCGCGCTTCAGACTCGGCTAGAGGGCCGGGGCGCGGCGGTAGAAGCGGGTCGCCTGCTCGTAGGCATAGGCGAGCTGGAGCACCCCGAGCTCGTCGCGGGGGCGGCCGACGATCTGCAGGCCGACCGGCAGGCCCTCGGTCGTGAAGCCCGCGGGCACGGCAATAGCCGGCTGTAGGGTCACGGTGATCCAGTAGCACGAGCGCATCCAGGCGATGTAGTTCTCGAGGGGCGCGCCGTTGATCTCGGTCACGTAGGGCTGGTCGATCGGGAAGGGCGGCACCTGGCTGACCGGCAGGACCAGGGCGTCGTAGCGCGAGAAGAAGCCGCGCATGCGAGCCAGCAGCTCGCTGTGCAGGCGCATGGCTCGCCCGATCTGGGGGCCGGTCAGCTGGCGCCCGGCCTCGATGTTCCAGATCACCGTATCCTTGAGCTGGCTGCGGTGGCTGTCGAGCAGGTCGCCCATACCTAACTCGAAGCGCAGGGCCCGCAAGGTCGTGAAGACCTCGTCTGCGTCGGCGAGGTCGGGGCTCACTTCGTCGACCTCGCAGCCGAGAGCCTCGAAGTCGGCTTTGCGGGCAGCGAAGACGGCGGCGACGCGTTCGTCGACCGGCAGGCCGCCGAGGTCGGGGCTCCAGGCGACGCGCAGGCCGCGCAGGTCGCGCTCGAGGGGGCCGGCGAAGAGGCGACCGGGCTCGGAGAGGGCGAGAGGAGCGCGCGGGTCGGGGCCGGCGATGGCCGAGAGCATCAGGGCGACATCGCCGACGGTGCGGGCCATGGGGCCGTCGACCGAGAGCGGCACGAAGGGCGCGAGGTCGGGCCAGACGGGCACACGGCCCGGGCTGGTGCGAAAGCCGACCACGTTATTGTAGCCGGCAGGGTTGCGCAGGCTGCCGCCCATATCGGAGCCATCGGCGATGGGGAGCATACCGCAGGCGAGGGCGACGGCGGCGCCGCCGCTGCTGCCGCCGCAGGTCTTGCCGAGGTCGTAGGGGTTGCGGGTGGCGCCGAACACCGGGTTGAAGGTCTGGGAGCCGGCGCCGAACTCGGGGGTGTTGGTCTTGCCGAGCGAGATCGCGCCGGCCTGACGCAAGCGCTCGACGATCAGGCAGTCGAAGGCGGGCACGTGGTCGGCGAAGATGGGCGAGCCATAGGTGGTGCGAACGCCGCGCGTCTCGTTGAGATCTTTGTGGGCCACGGGCAGGCCGTAGAGCGGGGCCTCCTCGGCCGGGGGCGCATTGCCGGCGGCGAGGGCGTCGTCGTGGGCGCGGGCCGCAGCCAGGGCCTGCTCGGGCAGGAAGGTCACGATGGCGTTGACCAGAGGGTTGACCTGCTCGATGCGGCTGATGTGGGCCTCAAGCAGCTCGACGCAGGAGAGGTCACGAGAGCGGATACGCGACGCCTGCTCGACCGCGGTCATGGCGCAGATCTCGGCGGACATAGAGATATCCTATGCAATAGGGAGGGCTTCGATTCATGATACAGCAGATCCGGGCCGAGGGCCGAGGGTGCTATACTAACGACGTATGTCAACCACACAAGCAAGCGTACTGATCTACGGGGCCAACGGCTACACCGGCGAGCTGATCGCGCGTCGGGCGGTCGAGCGTGGCCTGCGCCCGACCCTGGCCGGCCGCAGCGCCGAGGGCGTCGCGGCTGTGGCGGGGCGGCTCGGGCTGCCGGCGCTGACAGTGAGTCTGGACGACGAGCGCGGCCTGGACGCAGCGCTGGCCGGACACAGGGCAGTCATCCACTGCGCCGGCCCGTTTGAGCGGACGAGTCGCCCGATGGCCTCGGCCTGTCTGCGCGGCGGGGTTCACTACCTTGACATCACCGGCGAGATCGCGGTCTTCGAGCGACTGGCGCGCCACGACGCCGAGGCGAAAGCCGCGGGGGTGATGCTGCTGCCGGGGGTCGGCTTCGACGTCGTGCCCTCGGACTGTCTGGCGGCCCACCTGAAGCGGCGCCTGCCAGAGGCCAGCAGCCTCGAGCTCGCCTTTCGGGGCCTGGGCGGGCTATCGCGGGGCACGGCGACGACGGCGGTCGAGGGGCTGGGCAAGGGCGGGGCGGTTCGCCGCGATGGCAAAATCGTGTCCGTGCCGATCGGGCGGCTCACCCGGCAGGTGGACTTTGGGCGCGGGCCTGTGGCGACGATGGCCATCCCCTGGGGCGACGTAAGCACGGCCTTCTACAGCACGGGCATCCCCAATATTACCGTCTACATGGCGATGCCGCCAGCGATGATCAGGATGGTGAAGCTGAGCGGCATGCTCGGCCCGCTGCTCGAGACGCGGGCGGTGCAGGATGTCCTGCGCGGGCTGGTGCGCCGACAGAAGCCGGGGCCGGACGAGGAGGAGCGCGGCCGCGGGCTGAGCCTGCTCTGGGGCGAGGCCTCGGACAGCGCGGGCCGGAGGGTTGCGACGCGCATGCGCACGCCCGAGGGCTATACGCTGACGGCGCTCACCGCGGTGCTGATCGCCGAGAAGGTGCTCGCCGGGGAGTGGCAGGCGGGCTTTCAGACCCCTGCCGGGATGTATGGCCCCGACCTGATCACCGAGGTCGCCGGGGTCGAGCGCGTCGATCTTTAGGCAGCGCCGGCCGGGGCCGGTGAGGATGGCAATGGCACAAGAGCAGAAGCTACCGCCCGACGAGGCGGCCCAGGACGAGATCGCGCCCCCCGTTGCCGAAGAGCTGAGCGAAGAGCAGATCGCGGCCGAGGCGGCGCTCGAGAGGCTCGAGGATCGGATCGGGGCCTTCACCTCTTACACCCTGGCCGCCGACTTCCTCGAGCTGCGCGAGATCTATAGCGGCACCTTCGAGCGCGTGAAGGAAGAGGACTGGCTCAAGCGGACCGAGCGGCGGCCGACGGGATGGACGCGCCGGCAGGCTCTGGCCCATGTCGGGGTGGTCGCCCACGTCTACAACGAGTGCATAAAGGCGGGGCTGGAGGGTCGCCCGGTGCAGATAGCAGGGCTGAGGGAGCGCGGCGATCTCAGGGAGGCGAACAGAGCCGCGATCGAGGCCCGCGCAGGGACGCCGGTGCCCGAGCTAGTGGGCGCGTTCCTAGGGGCGCTGGACGAGGCGGCGCGGCTGGCCGCGACGCTCGAGCGTGATGATCTGGGGCGCATGGTGCCGGTGCCCTTTTTTGGGGCGGCGCCCACAGTGGCCGAGATCTTCGGCAGCTCGCTGGCCCATGCGGGGATCGTCCACGGCGGCCAGCTGGCGGTGGCGCGCTCGCGACCGATCTGGATCTACTTTCAGCCGGGCATGATGCGGCGTCAGATTAACCGCTTTATCCATATGTTCGGCCTGACCTACTGGCCCGAGCGGGGCGGCGACCTGCACGCCACGATCGGCTTCAGCATCGAGGGCCAGGGCGGAGGCAGCTGGTACGTGCGCGTGGGGCCGGGGGGTGGGCTTGGCAAGATCGGCATGGCGCGCACCAACGACGTGCGCTTCTGGTTCGCGAGCGCCGACATCTTCTGCAAGCTGATGACCTACCAGACCCCGGTGTGGCGAGCGATCGCGCTGCGGCAGCTGCGGGTGAGCGGAAACCTGGGCCTGGCCCAGCGCCTGCCGACCCTGTTTGTACCGACCGGCAGCGATCGCTAGATAAAGAGGCGCCGCGACAGATGCCGCGGCGCTACTGGAAGACCTGATGGCGCAGAAGGGCGCGGGGAAGTGCGCCCGCGGCTTTAGCTGCCGGCGCCCTGAATGAGCTGCTGGCGCTCCTCGGCGGTGATAAGATTGAAGCTGTTGTCGCGGTTGAGGTAGACCATCTCCTCGTCCTTGACGCGCACAACCAGATCATCGGCGCCGTCGCCGTTCATGTCGGCCAGGCGCATGGTGACGGGGGTGAGATCCTCGCCGGCGCCGAAGAGGTAGGGGCCGGGCAGGGTGCGCACCTTGGTCGAGTCGCCACCGGGGATCTCGAGGATGACGACCTGGCGCTCGAGGTTCATGGCGATCAGATGTGTAGGGGCGTTGGCCTCTTCGGGGCGGCCGACCGTGGCCGTCAGATGGAAGGTGCGCGGGCGCCCGTACTTCACGTCGTCGATGATCGTGCGGCCGAAGCCGATCGCGCTGCTGAGCAGCACGTAGGCGGCCAGCAGGGCCAGGATGCCGGTGATCAGATAAGCGATATTGCCGACATTGCCGACAGGCAGGCTGATCGGGGAGCGCCGATCGGGGCCTAGGTTGCGACTCTGGACTGCCATCGTGGTCCTCCTCGTGCGGTCTGACGCGCGGCACCTTCCCCGGTGACTACGCGAGAGAAATAGCTCTTTTGTGCTTCTAGCTCGCCTGTGCTAAAGTATAGCAAAGGTTGTCAGCCTCGTCAAGAACGAATTTTCTAAAAGGATGCGAACCATGGCCACCCTGTTCACGGTCGGCTACCAGGGCCAGAGCCTCGGCAGCTTCTGCGATCTACTGCTCGGCCATGGGGTCAGCAGGCTGATCGACATCCGCGAGCGGCCATACAGCCGGAAGCCCGACTTCAACAAGAAGCGGCTGGCCGCCCACCTTGGCGAGCTCGGGCTCAGCTACTGTCACCTGGCCGAGCTAGGCACGCCGAAGCCGCTGCGCGACGAGGTACGGCGCAGCAAGGACTATGCGGCCCTCTTTCGCGCAGTCAGGCCGCTCTTCGCAGCCCAGGGCGACAGCCTGGATCAGGCCCTCAGCCTCGCTCGGAGCGAGACGTGTGCGCTGCTCTGCTACGAGAGCAAGGCCCAGGAGTGCCATCGTCTCGTCGTGGCCGAGCTGCTTGTAGAGCGGGCGAGCGGCGCGCTGCAGGTCGTTCATATCTAGGGGGAAGCCAGGCCTTCCCGCAGCGCACTCGACCTTCAGCTACCTCAGGAGGGAGCATGATGCAGCCTCGCACACTTATGGTCGCCCTGCTGGGCCTATCAGCCACGGCCCTCTTGATGGGCTGCGCGAACAGGGGCGCCGTCGGCCCCGCCCCGAACGACTTCCTGGCGACCTATGAGTGGTACGAGGGCAGCCTGCCGCCGCCCTACCACTACGAGTATAGGATCACGCTTCAGGCCGACGGCGCGGGCGAGGTGACGATGATCCCCGACTACCCCGGCGAAGGCGTGCCGGTCTGGAGCGAGCCGTTCAGCGTGCCGCGGGCCGAGCTGGATAGGCTGTATGGGGCGATGATCGAGGAGGGTCTGTTTCGCGAGAGCTGGCGAGCGATGGAGCTCCCGCCAGTCGGCGGCAGCTCCGAGCGGCTCACGGTCGTCGGCGAGGGGCGCATGGTCACCATCCCGGCCTTCCCGATCCCCGCGCAGGAAGAGCGGGCGGCGGCGATCATTGCGGCCCTGCGTGGGGTCGTGCCCGCGGCGATCGTCGCCGACCTCGAGGCGCGGCGGGATGCCTACGTGGCCGAGCACGAGCGACCGTAGTGCAGCGTCCGAGCTACGCTGCGGGGCTGGGCGCACACTGGGCGCACACTGGGCGCACACATGGGTGCGCCCGTACGGGTGGCGGGGCGCAGGCATGGGTGCGCCCGTACGGGTGGCGGGGCGCACACTGGGCGCACACATGGGTGGCGGGGCGCAGGCATGGGTGCGCCCGTACGGGTGGCGGGGCGCAGGCATGGGTGCGCCCGTACGGGTGGCGGCAGTTTGGGCAGAGGCTAGGGGTCCAGGCGCAGCAACTCGGTGCGCAGGATTGGACGGCCCCGCTCCTCCCAGCGGCGGTGGTAGTGCGACTTGACCAGCTCGGTCATGGCCACCGACCAGTGCTCGGGCGGGACGACGGCGAGGCCGGGGGCCGCGGGCAGGAGGGCCTGGAGCTCGGCGAAGAGGGCGGGCTGGTCGGTCATCAGGCTGAGCACGCCTCCGGGGCGCAGGCAGCGCTGCATCTCGGCGAGCATAGGGGCGGAGATCAGGCGGCCCTTGCGCTGGCTATTGCGCAGCATGGGGGCTGGAAAATGGATGTAGGCGGCGCGCAGGGCGCGGTCGGGGATCTGTCCGTAGACCAGGCGCGCATCGGCCTGTAAGAACTGCACGTTGCTCAGCCCGGCCTGAGCGGCCCGCTCGACGGCGCGCCAGAGGGGCTTGCCGACAATATCGACCCCGACATAGTTCGCCTCGGGGCGCATGGTCGCCAGGGCCAGCACGAGGTCGCCGGTGGCGCAGCCCAGGTCGAGCTCGAGGGGATGATCATCGCCGAAGAGGCCAGGCGACGAGACGGCGGGAAAGCCATCGCGCCCGGCGTACAATGCGTGGCCGGGCCAGACGCGCAGGTAGCGCGCGGCGAGCTCTGGGGGCGGCGGCGACACATTCAACCGCGCCGGGTAGCGTCCTCGTGCCACGGCAGCGCCTAGATCACCTTATCGTCCTTGCCGGCCAGCTGGCGCAGCACACTTGTCTCGCCGACGTGGAAGGTATCGTGGAAGTACTGGAAGAAGAGCCAGGCGCCGACGGAGCGGGTGCTCCCGCCGAAGAGGCTTAGCTCGCGGGCGAGGGCCTCGTCGCTGGCGGCGGCGAGGGCGGCCTCGATACGGGCCTGGCCCTCATCGAGGGCGGCCAGGAGCTGCTCGAGCGGCACGACTGCCTCGTCGAGGCCCGTGATCGGCTGGGCGTCGCGGGCGTAGCGGGCGGCCACGGCGGGGTCGAGGGCGGGGCCCTGGTCGAGCAGGCGCAGCACGGTATTGCGGCTGCTGACGATATGGCCAACCACCCAGTTCATGCAATTGCCGCGAAAGGGCGGCTGTAGCAGGCTCTCGGCGTGGCTGAGGTCGGCGGCCTGCATCTTGACGATCTGCACATTGCGCTTGAAGGCGTCGGCAAGCTGCTGCGGCGTGAGCATGAGTACCCCCTTCATGAGCTGGCCTTGCGCCGCAAGTGTACCATAAATGGTTGGCCCCATTCCGGGGCTTCGCCTGGCGCGGGGGAGCGCGAAGGGGCCGGCGGCGGCCCCTTCGGAGACTGGAGGTTGGCAGGGGCAAAACCCCTGGCGCCTTACGCTTAGCCGAAGCGACCGCTGAGGTACTCCTCGGTGCGCGTATCCCTGGGGTTGGTGAACAGCTCGTTGGTCGGGCTGTACTCGATCAGGTTGCCGGCGCGCGTCTTGGGGTCCATCAGCATGAAGGCTGTGCGGTCGGAGACGCGGGCGGCCTGCTGCATATTGTGGGTCACGATCACGATCGTAAACTCGCCGCGCAGCTCGGCGATCAGATCCTCGACCTTGAGGGTCGCGATCGGGTCGAGGGCCGAACAGGGCTCGTCCATCAGCACAACCTCGGGGGCGGTGGCCACAGCGCGGGCGATGCAGAGGCGCTGCTGCTGGCCGCCCGAGAGGGCCGTGCCGGGGGAGTTGAGGCGATCCTTGACTTCGTCCCAGAGGGCCGAGCGGCGCAGGGCCCACTCGACGCGCTCTTTGATCTTATTGTTGTCGCGCTCGCCGAGCACGCGCAGGCCATAGGCAACATTGTCGAAGATCGACTTGGCGAAGGGGTTGGGGCGCTGGAAGACCATGCCCACGCGGCGGCGCAACAGGATCGGGTCGACACCCTCGCCGTAGACCGGCTTGCCGTCGATCGTGAGCGCGCCCTCGGCCCTGGCGCCGACGGTCTTGTCGTGCATGCGGTTCATTGCCCGCAGCAGGGTCGACTTGCCGCAGCCCGAGGGGCCGATCAGGGCGGTCACCTCGCCCTGGGGGATGGCGATGCTGATGTTATTGAGGGCCTTGAAGGCGCCATAGTAGAAGTGGAACTCCTTCGCCTCGATCTTCGTCGCGGCGACGGCCGCGTCATCGCGCGTCCTGGCGCGAGCGGCCGCCGTCGTGGCGAAGCTACCGGCGAGCGGCGTGCTCCGGACCTGTGCGTCGCTCATGCTAGCCCACCCTTCCGCTAATATAGTCCTCGGTGCGCGAATCGCTCGGCGAGGAGAAGATCTGATTGGTCGGACCCTCCTCGACCAGGAGGCCCACGGGCACATCGCCGGTCTTTTCGACCATGAAGACGGCGGTGCGATCCGAGACGCGCGCGGCCTGCTGCATGTTATGGGTCACGATCACGAGCGTGTACTTCTCGCGCATCTGCAGCAGCAACTCCTCGACCTTGAGGGTCGAGATCGGGTCGAGGGCCGAGCAGGGCTCGTCGAAGAGGATGACATCGGGCTCGATCGCGATCGTGCGGGCGATGCTCAGGCGCTGCTGCTGGCCGCCCGAGAGGGCCAGACCCGAGAGCTCGAGCTTGTCCTTGACCTCGTCCCAGAGATTCGCGTCGCGCAGAGCCTTCTCGACGCGGGCGGCGAGCTCGGCCTTATTGTTCATGCCGCCGAGGCGCAGGCCGACGGCGATATTCTCAAAAATACTGCGCGTGCGCAGGGCGATCGGCTGCTGGAAGACCATGCCGATCTTGCGTCGCACCAGGGTAGCGTCGACGCTGGGGGCGTAGATATCGAGGTCGTCGAGCTTGACGGTGCCCTCGGCGTGGGCGAAGGGGATGGCCTCGTGCATGCGGTTGAGGCAGCGCAGCACGGTGCTCTTGCCGCAGCCCGAGGGGCCGATCATCGCCAGGATCTGGTTCGGGCGCACGTCCATATCGACGGCCTTGACGGCCTGGCGCTTGCCGTAGAAGGGCTTGAGGCCGCGCACCGTCATGCTGTGAGCCTGATGGGCGCCGGCGGGGGCTGTCTGCTTTGCGGTGGCGACCGCCATCGTCCTAGCCTTTCTTCAGCCGGCCCGTGGCGACGCGCACCAGCAGGTTCACGCCGAGCACGAGCATCATCAGCACGAAGGCCGTGCCCCAGGCCAGCTGGTTCTCGGAGGGGAACGGCGACTCGATGTACTTGTAGGTCAGCAGGGGCAAGGCGGCCATCGGGGCGAGCATATCGAAGCTGACGTTGCTGTTGCCCTGGATGGTCAGCAGCAGCGGGGCGGTCTCGCCGGCGCCGCGGGCAAAGGCCAGCAGGGCGCCAGTGACGATGCCGCTGAGGGCGGTGGGCACGACCACGGTGAGGGTAGAGTACCACATCGGCGCGCCCATCGCCATCGCCGCCTCGCGGGTGGCGTTCGGCACCAGCTTGAGGATCTCCTCGGTGGTGCGGGCGATGGTCGGCACCATCAGGAAGGTCAGGGCGACTGATCCTGCTAGGCCTGAGTAGGTACGCGTTTGTTGGACCAGCAGCGTATAGCCGACCACGCCGATCACGATCGAGGGCGCGCCGCTGAGCACGTCGCAGGCGAAGCGGATGAAGGTGTTGAAGGGCGTATCGGGGTACTCGGACAGGAAGATGCCGGTCATGATCCCGATCGGCAGCGAGATCAGCAGGGCCGTCACCGTGATCATGATCGTGCCGATGATGCCGTGAAGCACACCACCCTGGGAGACCACCTCGGCGGACGGGGCACCCTCGGCCGGGGCGGTGGCCGGGTCGATCGGCAGGCCGGTGGCCGGGTCGATCGCGATGCCGCCGAAATCGAGGGGCAGGCCTGTGGCCGGGTCGATCGCGCCGCCAGCGTCGGCCGGCACGGGGGGCTTATAGGTCTGGGTGAAGAAGTCGACGCTGAGGGCCGAGCCACCAATCACCAGCACATAGCCAATGATCAGGAACAGCGGGATGATCGCGAGGCCCGTAGCGAGGATGGTACAACCGCGCATGGTGCGGTCCACCACCCTCCGCCCCGCGTAGTTGGTCATATTGGTCTGGATGGTCATGCGCGCGCCCCCGCAGGGCCGCGCGAGGTTCGCCATACCAGGAAGCGCGCGGCGAGATTAAGCAGAAGGGTGATGCCGAAGAGCACCAGAGCAATCGCGATCAGCGCGCTCTCGTGGAGCGAGTCGTTGGCGTTGGTCAGCTCGCTGGCGATGAGCGAGGCCGAGGTTGTCGCCGGCAGGAAGAGCGACTGCTCGATGCGGGTGCTGTTGCCGATCAGCATGGTGGCGGCCATGGTCTCGCCGAGGGCGCGGCCCAGGCCGAGCATCACGCCGCCGATGATCCCGGCGCGGGCGTAGGGCAGCACCGAGAGCCAGATCACTTCCCAGCGGGTTGCCCCGATCGAGAGCATCACATCGCGCTGGGTGTTGGGCACCGCCTGGAGCACATCGCGGGTGATCGCGGCCACGGTGGGCAGGATCATTAGCGCGATCACTACGCTGGCGACTATCAGGCCACGGCCGACCGAGACGGGCCCGGCGAGCCAGGGGACGACCTGGCCGATCGTCTCGGAGATCGGGGTGGCGATATACGTCGTGAAGAAGGGCACGAAGACGGCGACGCCCCAAAGGCCGTAGATCACGCTGGGGATAGCGGCCAGCAGCTCGACCAGAAAGCCGAGGGGCTGCTTGATGCGCAGCGGACACAGCTCGGAGAGGAAGACGCCGATCGCGACGCCGATCGGGCCGGCCAGGAGCAGGGCGATCAGCGACGAGAGCAGGGTGCCGCGGATCGCGGGCCATGCGCCGAACGAGGCGGGGAACAGATCGGTCTCAATCGGGTTCCAGTCGGCCTGGAAGAGGAAGCTCCAGCCGTACTGAGCGCGGGCCTCGCCCGAGCCTTGCCAGGTGACCACGCCGACGGCGACCACCAGCCCGATGATCACCAGGGAAAACAGCAGGGTGAGCAGCCAGAAGACCCTATCCCCGTGCTGTGTCTGGCGCGCCCAGCGGCTCGGGGCGTCCGTACGCGGCGCGGCGTTAACATCTGCCATTGGGGCGCTCCGTGACAAAAATATAGCTCAGCGGAGTGTGCCGCTGAGTCCTCTTCTAGCCTCTACCCATCACGCTCCAAAACCGCCGAGGCGCGGGGAGGACAGGCCCTCCCCGCGTCTCGGCTCTCAGCACAGGCACTTAGCGGGCCGGGGCGTCGAACACGACCTGGCCGTTGACGCGGACACTGCGCAGCTGCTCGATAGCCTTGACGCGCAGGCTGGCGGGCAGGGGCGAGTAGCCGAGGCGGGTGGCGGCGCCGGTGCCCTCGGTCAGGCCCCAGTAGATGTAGTCGGTGAGGGCCTGGGCCTTGGCGAGGTCGGTGTAGGTGCTGCCGCGGACCAGGATGTAGGTGAAGCCGGCGATCGGGTAGGCGTTCGGGTTCGGCGAGTTGGTCAGCGAGACGACCAGGCTCGGCGGGACGACGATGCCGTCGGCGGCGGCCGAGGTGGCCTCGAGCGAGGCGACGACGTAGTTACCAGCGGCGTTCTTCACGGCGGGCAGGGGCAGCTTGTTCGCCACCGCGAAGACCTGCTCGACGTAGCCGATCGCGCCCTTGGTGTTGCGCACGGTGCTCGCGACGCCGGCGTTGCCGGGGCCGCCCACGCCGACGGGCCAGCGCACGCTGTTGCCCGAGCCGACGCGGGTGCGCCAATCGGCGCTGACCTTGCTCAGGTAGTCGGTCCAGATCGAGGTCGTGCCCGAGCCGTCCGAGCGGTAGACCACGGTGATGTTGGTGCTGGGCAGGCGCACGCCGGGGTTATCGGCGGCGATGCGGGGGTCGTTCCACTTGCGGATCGCGCCCAGGTAGATGCCGGCCAGGGTCTCGGGCGAGAAGCGCAGGTTCGGGGCCTCGGGCAGGTTGTAGGTCGGGACGACCGCGCCGATCACCGTCGGGACGTGCAGGGCGTCGGGGGCCTCGGCGGCCACACGGCTGGCGGTGAGGGCCGCATCGCTGCCGCCGAAGTCGGTCAGGTAGCGGATGAAGTCGCGCTGACCCTGACCCGAGCCGACCGGCTGGTAGCTGAGGGTAACCGAGGGGTTGACCTTCTTGTAGGCCTCGATCCAGGCGGCGTACAGCGGCGCGGGGAAGGTCGCGCCCGAGCCCCGCAGGCTGGCGCTGACGGGGCGAGGCGTCCAGCTCTGAGCCTGGGCCGGGGCCACGAGGGCCAGCAGCGATACGAGCACTACCAGGATAACGGACGCGCGAAACACATTCGAACGGACCATGGTTCGAGTCCCCTCACTAAAGCGATGCATACACGGCACAGTTTGATTCGCGTGATAGCGCATCGCTATGGTAAAGGCCCTCTGTTAACAGAATTGCAATCTCTCATTAAGCAGAGGTTAAGAATACATCATATAGTGTGTCTGGATACGAACAGGTGTGAATCGCGGCATAGATCTTGCTCTGACGTTTTCTCCATCAATCTGCATTGCTATATATTCCACTGGTTCAGCGCGGGGCCAGGGGGCGGGCGGGGAACTTTCGGCCAAGGGCAAGCGTTATTAAGGCGTGCCACAACCTGAACCATCGGTTGGGGGCACCGTCAGATGCCTGAGGTAGACTGTAAGGAGCCCGAATGAACTCGCGTATCACCCTCGTCCTAATCCTGGCGGCCCTGGCCCTGGCGGCCTGCGCCGCCCCCGTAGGCCCGACCGCGCCGGCCGACGCGCCGACCCAGATTCCCGGGGCTCAGGGCGAGCCCACGCCCGCCCCCCCCGCGGCGGAGGAGAACAACACTACTGTGGAGACCATCTTCATCGCGCCCGAGCTGAAGGACTGCACCGGCGTAGGCCCGATGCGCTGCATGCAGGTAGCCGCCGGCCCCGACGGCCCGTGGACCCTCTTCTACAACCAGATCGAGGGCTTCACCTTCGAGGAGGGCTTCGCATACGAGCTGAAGGTCCGCACGGAGCAGGTCGCGAACCCGCCCGCAGACGGCTCGTCGCTGCGCTACATCCTGATCGAGCTGGTCAGCAAGACGCCCGCGGCCCCGGCGGCCCCGGCGGCGGGCGACCTGGCCGGCACGAGCTGGACGCTGAGCGCAATCAACGGGGCGGCCCCGATCGCCAGCGAGCGCCCCGCCGGGATCGAGTTCAACGACGCGGGCCGGATCGCCGGCTCGAGCGGCTGTAACCGCATGATGGGCGGCTACACAGTCGACGGCGCCACCCTGACCGTCGGCCAGCTCGCCGGCACGATGATGGCCTGCCCCGAGCCCCTGATGCAGCAGGAGCAGACCTTCCTCACCATCCTCGGCGCCGCCGCGAGCTACGCCATCGCCGACGACACCCTCACCATCACCTCGGCCGACGGCAGCACCCTGAGCTTCACCCGCGCCTGACGCGCTGGGGTACGGGGCCTCAGGCCCCGCCAACAGGTGGATGTGGAGGGCCAGGCCCTCCACATCCACCTTTGTCGGCTTACCATCCCCCCGGTAATCGCATCCCCTATAATTGAGCCTACTTGCAGCGCACGAGCGTACTTACCCGGCGCCGACGAGCGAGTGAGCCCCGCACCGCCGATGGGAGTGTACGTCTGAGCGCAGCGTGCTGCGCCCGGCCCCCGCATCGGAATGCGATCTCGCCGCTGGTCACACGCCCATCTCGCCTCGCTCGCGCCTGAGCCCGTATCACTGGCGCCGGTCTGCCCGCCGCCCGTGACCGCCGCCGCGTGGCGGCGCGCTCGCTCTGCAGACAGGCCGGGTGCGCGACGACCGACACGGGGCTAACACAGGCCGGAAGGCGAGAGACCGATGGTACGCCGCGCCCAGACCAGCCTCCAGGTCAAATTGATCCTGGCCTTCATGGTTGTGATGCTGATCCCGACAGGGGCGATCTCGGCGTACAACCTGCTGCGCACCAGAAGCGTCCTGCTGAGTCGGATCAGCGCCGAGCAGCTACGGGTCGCCGAAGCGCGCGCCGCGGCGGCCGAGAGCCGCATCGCCGAGGGCGGCGCCGACCTGCTGTTCATTGTACAGGCGCCGGCCATGCGCCAGTTCGCCCGCGGCGAGCCCGACGCCGTCGACGCAGTCGCGACCACCTTCCAGGACTTTCTGCGCCAGTCGATCGGCCGCTACAGCGGGATCTGCCTGCTGAACACAGACGGCCAGGAGCTCGCCTGCGTGCGCAATAACGGCTCCGGCTTTGAGCGCACACCAGCGACCGAGCTGGTCAGCCGCAAAGACGCGCCGATCTTTCTCGACGCCCTGCGGCAGGCCGGCATCCCCGACGGGCGCCCGATCGCGATCAACGGCGCCGGCCCGAACGACGCGCCGGACACCCTGAGCTACTCGCTCCTCTACCCCGGCGCTTCAGGCGCCGGGGCCGGAGTGATCGTGCTCGAAGCCCCCCTAGGGCCCATCCTGAAGGTGCTGGTCGACGCCGACCCGAGTGTGAGCTCATACGTCATCGACGCCGACGGGAGCTTCCTGCTGCTGCCCGAGGACGCGGGCGCGAGCAGCGCGGATCCCAGGCAGACACTCGCCGACCTGCAGCCCAACGACGCCCAGACCATCCTGCGCCAGTCGGCGGGGACGATCATCGGATCGCGCGACCGTCCCCTGAGCTTCCAGGTCTTCACTCGCGTGCAGCCGCCGGGCCAGAGCAGCGTCCACTGGACCGTCGTCTACGAGCAGCCGCTCAACAGGCTGATCGGCGAGGTCGAGACGAGCCAGCTGGTGATCGTGGCGATCACGGTCGGCGGCATGCTGCTGGCCCTGGCTCTGGCCCAATTGCTCACCGCCGAGCTGTTGCGCCCGGTGCGGGCCCTGGCGGCGGCGGCCGAGCGGATCGGCGCCGACGATCTGGGGGCGCCCATCCCGGCCGAAGGGCTCGACGAGGTGGGAGCCCTGGGCCGCAGCCTCGACCGCACCGTCGCCAGGCTACGGGCGACCCTCGAGGCGGCCGAGCGACGCCGCTACGAGGCCGAGACCCTGCGGGCGGCCACCCAGGCCCTGGGCACGACCCTCGACCGCGACCGGGTGCTCGCGCTGATCCTGAGCGAGCTGCGCAAGGTCGTGCCCTTCGACAGCGCCTCGGTGCAGGAGCTGTCGGGCGACACCGCGACGATCATCGGCACCTACGGCATGGTCCAGGCCTCAGCCGTCATGGGCGCCCAGTTCTCGCTGGTCGCCGAGGCCAGCCCGAACGCCCAGGTGGCGCGCAGCCGCGCCCCGGTAATCCTCGCGGACGGGCCGGCGGTCTATGAGCTGTTCAAGCGCGAGCCGTACAACGTCGACCCGATCCGCTCGTGGCTGGGGGTGCCGATGATCTTCGGCGAGCGCCTGGTGGGCCTGATCACGCTCGACAAACACGAGCCCGGCTACTTCACGCCCGAGCACGGGCGGCTGGCGACGGCCTTCGCGGCCCAGGCGGCGGCCGCGATGGAGAACGCCCGGCTCTACGAGGACGCCCGGCGCGAGCTGGCCGACCGCCGCCTGGTCGAGGCCGCCCATGGGCGCCTAGCCGCGATCATCGAGGCGACCACAGACCTGGTGAGCATGGCCGACCTGACGGGGCGCATCCTCTTTCTCAACCAGGCGGGCCGGCGCATGCTGGCCCTGGGCGACGACGAGGCGGAGATCGGGACCAGGGTGATCGAGCTCTACCCGCAGCGGCTGCACGGCCTGCTGCGCAACGAGGCCATCCCCACAGCTGTGAGCGAGGGGGCATGGTCGGGCGAGATGGTCATCCTGGCCCGCGACGGGGTCGAGATCCCGGTCTCGCAGGTGATCATCGCCCACAAGGGGGCCGACGGCAAGCCCGAGTTCCTCTCGACGATCGTGCGGGACATGCGCGAGCGCCGCAGGGCCGAGGAGGAGCTGCGGCAGGCGCAGAAGATGGAGGCCCTGGGGCGGCTGGCGGGGGGCATGGCCCACGACTTCAACAACCTGCTCACGGTGATCCTGGGCGAGGCGGACATGCTGCTGGACGAAGCGCCGCGCGGCAGCGAGCAGGCCCAGTCGGCCGAGCAGATCCGCCAGGCCGGGGCCCGCGCGGCGGCCCTGACCCGCCAGCTACTGGCCTTCAGCCGTCGCCAGGTGCTGCAGACCGAGCTGATCGACCTGAGCGCCGTGGTCGGGGGCATGGAGCAGATGCTGCGCCGCCTGCTGGGCGAGGATATCGCCCTGGGCATGCGCCTGACGCCGAACCTGGCGCTGGTACGGGCCGACCCGAGCCAGGTCGAGCAGGTAGTGATGAACCTGTGCATCAACGGGCGCGACGCCATGCCCGCAGGCGGCCGGCTGAGCGTCGAGACGGACGAGGCCCTGCTCGACGCCGGCTACGCCCGCCAGCACCCCGAGGTCACCCCGGGCGCGTACGCGGTGCTCACGGTGAGGGACACGGGCGCGGGCATGGACGCGCAGACCAAGGCCCACATCTTCGAGCCCTTCTTCACCACCAAGGCTCGCGGCAAAGGCACCGGCCTGGGGCTAGCCACGGTCCACGGGATCGTCCGCCAGAGCGGCGGGCACATCTGGTTCGCGAGCGAGCCCGAGCAGGGGAGCTGCTTCAAGATCTACCTGCCGACGGTGGCGGCCGAAGAGGTACAGACGCCCGAGCAGGGGGCGGCGCCGCCCACGAAGCGGACGGCCAGCGAAACGGTGCTGCTGGTGGAAGACGATGACGACGTGCGCTCGCTGGCGCGGCAGATCCTCGTCCGCGAGGGCTACACGGTGCTCGAAGCGGCCGACGGACACGCGGCCCAGACCATAGCGGGCGCCCACAGCGGCAGCATCCACCTGCTGCTCACCGACGTGGTGATGCCGGGCGGCCTGAACGGCGTGCAGCTCGCCGGGGCCCTGCTGGCCAGGCGACCCCAGCTGCGGGTGGTCTACATGTCGGGCTACACCGACAACGCCCTGGTGGACCAGAGCATCAGCGAGTCGGGGGCGCGCTACCTCCAGAAACCGTTCACCCCGGGCGAGCTGGCGCGGCTTTTGGCCGAGAGCCTGGCTTGATCTGCACAGATCCTTCATCGTTCACACATCAGGGAAGCTTGCCCGGGCGAGCCGGCGTCAGGTATAATGAAGGCTGTGCCACCTGCCGGGTGGCTCTCAGATTGTGATTGCAGCGAACGGAGTTCGCAATGTTCAATTGGCTCAAGAAGCTTGTCGGCGACACCAACGAGAAGGCGGTGCGCCAGATCCAGCCCCTCGTCGAGGCGATCAACGCCCTCGAGGCCGAGTATCAGGCCCTGCCCGACGAGGCCCTGGCCGGAAAGACCGCCGAATTCAAGGCCCGCCTCGCCGACGGCGAGGACCTTGACGATATCCTGCCCGAGGCCTTCGCGACCGTGCGCGAGGCTGCGCGCCGCACGCTGGGGATGCGCCACTACGACGTGCAGCTGATCGGCGGCATCGTCTTGCACGACGGCAAAATCGCCGAGATGAAGACGGGCGAGGGCAAAACCCTGGTGGCCACCCTGCCGCTCTACCTGAACGCCCTGGAGGGCAAGGGCGCGCACCTGGTCACGGTGAACGACTACCTGGCGAAGGTCGGCGCGGGCTGGATGAGCCCGATCTACCACTTCCTGGGGCTCAAGGTCGGCTTCATCGCCCACGAGCAGAGCGCGGTCTACGACCCCGAGTTCATCGACCCGAACGCCAACCCCGAAGACCAGCGCCTGGTACACTGGCGCCCGGTGCCGCGGCGCGAGGCCTACCACGCCGACATCACCTACGGCACGAACAACGAGTTCGGCTTCGACTATCTGCGCGACAACATGGCCTACGAGAAGGAGCAGATGGCCCAGCGCGAGCTGCACTACGCCATCGTCGACGAGGTCGACAACATCCTGATCGACGAGGCCCGCACCCCGCTGATCATCTCGGGCCCGGCCCAGAAGTCGTCGGACCTCTACCGGCAGGTGGCCGGCCTGGTGCGGGGGCTGCGCCGCTCGAGCGTCACCCAGAAGCAGGTCAAGGAGGAGGGCTACGAGCCCGACGGCGACTTCTTCATCGACGAGCGCACGCGCAGCATCACCCTGACCGAAGAGGGCATCGAGCGGATCGAGCGGCTGCTGCGCATCCCCGACGGCGAGAGCCTGTATGACGCCCAGCACTTCGAGAAGACCCATTATGTCGAAAACGCCCTGAAGGCCAACTTCGTCTTCCAGCGTGACAAAGACTATATGGTCACCGGCGAGGGCGAGGTGGTGATCGTCGACGAGTTCACCGGCCGGGCCATGCCGGGGCGGCGCTGGTCGGACGGCCTGCACCAGGCGGTCGAGGCGAAGGAGGGGGTGCAGATCAAGAATGAGAATGTCACCCTCGCCACGATCACCTTCCAGAACTACTTCCGCATGTACAACAAGCTGGCCGGCATGACCGGCACAGCTTATACCGAGCGCGAGGAGTTCGGCAAGATCTACAACCTCGAGGTAGTGATCATCCCGACCAACAAGGGCTCGGTGCGCGATGATCTGCCCGACCAGATCTACCGCAGCGAAGAGGCCAAGTTCAACGCGGTGGTGCGCGAGGTCGAGGAGATGTACAAGCTCGGCCGGCCGGTGCTGATCGGCACGACCTCGGTCGAGACCTCCGAGCGGGTCAGCGAGCTGCTCAAGCGGGCCGGCGTGAAGCACAGCGTGCTGAACGCCAAGTTCCACGAGCGCGAGGCCACGATTGTGGCCCAGGCCGGGCGCAAGAGCGCCGTGACGGTGGCCACCAACATGGCCGGCCGCGGCACCGACATCCTGCTGGGCGGCAACCCCGACGGCCTAGTCGACGACCTGCTGGCGGCACAGGGGATCAAGTTCGAGGAGGCCGCCCCCGATCAGCTGGCCGCGGCCCGCGAGGAGGCCAAGCGGCTCACCGAGGCCGAGGGCCAGCAGGTGCGCGAGCTGGGCGGCCTGCATATCGTCGGCACCGAGCGCCACGAGGCCCGCCGCATCGACAACCAGCTGCGCGGCCGCGCCGGCCGCCAGGGCGACCCCGGCTCGTCGCGCTTCTTCCTCTCGCTCGAGGACGAGCTGATGCGCCGCTTCGGCCCGGTCGAGCGGATCAAGGGCCTGATGAACCGCTTCATGGACGAGGACCTGCCCCTCGAGGCCGGTATCCTCGACCGCACCATCGAGGGCGCCCAGAGTCGGGTCGAGGGCTATAACTTCGACCTTCGCAAGCACACCGTCGAGTTCGACGACGTGATGAATAAGCAGCGCCAGGTGATCTACCAGGACCGGCGCGAGATCCTCGACGGCAAGGATGTGCGCGAGCAGATCCTGCAGATGGTCGGCGAGGAGATCGCGGCCCTGGTCGACGAGCACATGCCCGAGGGCGACCCCGAGGGCTGGGAGCTCGACGAGCTGCTGCGGCGCTACCGCCAGATTAACCCCAACCTGGCCCCCTCGATCAGCAGCGGCACCTTCGCCACGAAGAGCCGCGACGAGATCGAGAGCTGGCTGGTCGACGAGATCGAGCGGGCCTACGAGGAGCGCGAGCAGGCGATCAGCCCCGAGATGATGCGCTTCGTCGAGCGGCGCATGATGCTGGGCGCGATCGACCGCCAGTGGATCGACTACCTGACGGCGATGGACGAGCTGCGCCAGAGCATTATGCTCCAGGCCTACGCCCAGAAGGACCCGCTGGTCGAGTTCAAGCGCCAGTCGTTCTCGATGTTCGACAATCTCAAGGAGAACATCACCCGCGACGTGGTCTACCAGATCATCCCGCAGTCGTTCGCCTACGAGCGCTACCTACGCCAGATCGAGGCCGAGCAGCAGGCGCGCCTGGCGACGGCGCAGGCCGCCGGCGGCAGCAGCGAGATGGAGAACCTGGCCGCCAAGCCTCAGCGCAAGACGGTGCAGCTGCCCGGGCGCAACGACCGCTGCCCCTGCGGGAGTGGCAAGAAGTTCAAGGATTGCCACATCGACAAGGTCGACGAGATCATGCCGATCCTGGCCGCCCAGGCCACCAGGCAGCCCGCCGCCGCGGCCCTGGTCGCCCGCGCCCAGCCCGCCCGCGCCGAGAACCCCGCCCTCGCCGCCGAGGCCGAGAAGATCCGCCAGGCCACGACGCCCCAGCCCAAGGCCCAGGAGGCCCCCCGCGGCAAGGCGGCGCCGCCCGCGGTGCCCCGGGGCAAAAAGAAGTAGGGGCGCTCGCCGCGAGCGTTGCGAGCAGGGGGGGAACCCCCTGCTGACCCCCCACGTGAGGGGGCCGCTGGCCCCCTGCGACCCCCACGTGAGAGCGGCTATCGCCCCCTGCTGAGCCCCGCGTGAGGGGGCTGTCGCCCCCCTGCTGACCCCCCCGCGCGAGGGGGCCGCTGGCCCTCTCCGACCCCCGCGTGAGGGGGCTTTCGCCCCCTGCCCGCCCCCGCGCTTGAGGAGGCTGTCGCCCCCTGCTGTCCCCCGCGTGAGGGGGCTGTCGCCCCCTGCTGACCCCCGCGAGAGGGGGCTGTCGCCCCCTGCCCGCCCCCGCGTGAGGGGGGTGTCGCCTGGGACCTGGCTATGCTATGGGTGTGAGGCTAGATCAGCATGAATGAGAAGACGTAGGCGTAGGCGAAGATGAAGGCGGAGAAGTTGGCGACCAGGGCCGCGAGGTAGCTGGCCGAGGGCGTGCGTTTGCGCAGCAGCATGAGGACGAAGCCCTCGACGGCCCAGGCCACGGCCAGGGCGGCCAGGAGGGCCAGGAAGACGTTGCCGATCGCCAGGATGAGCTGGATCAGCAGGGCGAGCACGACCACCGAGGCCAGGTTGGCGATGGCCGAGTCGCGGAAGGCCCCCGGCAGCTTGGCCCACTTCAGCTGAAAGAGCATGAGGGCGTCGATCACGATCGAGACGACGAAAAAGACCAGTGGGAAGGTCCCTGCGACCAGGATGCCTGCGTCTGACATGCCAACCCTGTCTGCGCTGATGAGAAACGGCGCACGCTTACCGGCGACGATCGCCGCCCACGGCGCCGGCGTGGGCATCTCTATAGCCAGAGCACCAGTGGTGGTGGCCCGGGGCAGACACTCGGGACTGCCCTTACGGCAGGCGCGAGGCGAGGGCCCCC
>CAZKTU010000026.1:24328-45511 GCA_964555675.1 uncultured Oscillochloris sp. | reverse complement strand
ATGAGATGGAGGTGATAAAACGCACAAAGCCGGGCCGCTGTAACACTCGGTAACAATTGGCTAACAGCATTGGCCTGGATCGGCCCGGGCGCCGCGTGGTACAACCAGTATGGAAGGAACTATCAGGAGAACGACCGATGCGACGCTATACACTGCTACTGCTCACCCTTATCGGCGCCCTGGCCCTCGCGGCCTGCGGCGCGACCGTACCTACCGCCGAGGAGATCGTCGAGCGCATGGAGGCCGCCCGCGCCGCCACCACCAGCGCCCACGCCACCGTTTCGCTCGACTTCAGCTCGCCCGAGCAGTCGGGCCGGATCGTGGTCGAGGCCTGGACTGAGAAGACCGGCGCGACCGACGCCGCCGGCAACCCGGTCTCGCGCATGCGCGCCGAGGTCCGCGAGGCTAGCGAGGGCGACCTGGCCGGCACGGTCGCCGTCAGCGATGGGACGACCTTCTGGCTCTATAGCCCGGCCGAGAATACCGTGATCACCGGCGAGGCCGGCCAGATGAAAGAGGCCGCCGCGGCCACCCCCGCCGGCGCCGCCACCATGCTGACCGACCTGGTCAGCCAGGGCCTCGACGCCGTCGACCTCGAGGTCCTCGGCAGCGAGCAGGTGGCCGGCAAAGACACCTGGAAGGTCAGCGTGACCCCCAAGGCCGAGACCAGCGCCCAGCTGCAGCTCGACAGCCTGATCGAGGGCACCATGTGGGTCGATAGCGAGCTGGCCCTGCCGCTCAAGCTGACCCTCGACGCCAGCGACCTGGGCAGCGGCACGGTCGAGGTCCAGAGCATCGAGACCAACCAGCCGATCGACCCGGCTCGCTTCAGCTTCACCCCGCCCGCCGACGCCGAGATCGTCCAGGCCGCCGAGCTGGCCGCCCAGATGCAGGCCCCCACCGCCGCCACCCTCGACGAGGCCCGCACCTCCGTCTCGTTCACCCTGCGCGAGCCGAGCTACGTGCCCGCCGGGCTGGCCCTGGTCGAGGTGCGCGTGGTCGGCACCAGCACGGTCATCCTCAACTACGCCGGCGAGGCCGGCAGCGTCAGCGTTGTCCAGAGCAACGAGGACGTCGGCCGCGACCGCGAGCCGCCGGCCGGCAGCCAGGTGGCCGAGGTGAGCGTCGGCGGTCTGCCCGCCACCCTGGTCACCGGCGGCGACGGCCAGGGCAGCCTGCTGCGCTGGGAGGACGCCGGGGTGCGTTATGTGGTCGCCGGCACCCTCGCGGGCGACGAGGCCCTCAAGGTCGCCGAGGGGCTCAAGTAGACTCGGTTGGCGCTCCGGCGCCGTATGTACGAAGGGGCGCAGTAATCACTGCGCCCCTTCGTGCTATGATGAAAGCATGAGCGAACCACTTATTCGGACGAGCGCCCTGGCCCGGCGCTACCAGCTCGGCAAGACCTTCGTCGACGCCCTGCGCGGCGTCGACCTCGAGGTCGCCGCGGGCGAGTTCGTCTCGCTGGTCGGCCCCAGCGGCAGCGGCAAGTCGACCCTCCTGCACCTGATCGGCGGCCTGGTGCGCCCCACCGGCGGCGAGGTCTGGGTCAACGGCCTCGAGCTGGGCCGCAGCAGCGACCAGCAGCTGGTGGTCTACCGCCGCGACACCCTCGGCTTCATCTTCCAGAGCTTCAACCTGCTGCCGATCAAGGCCGCCTGGGAGAATGTGGCCGTGCCCATGATGCTGGCGGGCGCGCCCCCGGCCCAGCGCAAGACCCGCGCCCTCGAGATCCTCGGGCAGCTCGGCCTGGGCCAGCGTGGCGACCATCGCCCCTCCGAGCTGAGCGGCGGCGAGCAGCAGCGCGTGGCCATCGCCAGGGCCCTGGCCAACAAGCCCCGCCTCATCCTGGCCGACGAGCCCACCGGCAACCTCGACAGCCGCACGGGCGGCGAGATCATGGCCCTGTTGCGCCGCCTGGTGCGCGACGAGGGCCTGACCCTGCTGCTGGTCACCCACGATATGTCGGTCGCCCGCTACGCCGACCGCATCATCCACCTGCGCGACGGGGCCGTCGAGCGCCTTGAGCAGGTGGACCACGGTGAGGACTCCGCCGATGGCCTGGCCCTGCCCCGGCCGCTGGCTGCCCCGGAAGGTGCCATGTGATTGAGGCCCTGATCTTCGACTTCGACGGCCTGATCGTCGACACCGAAACCCCGGCCCTCGAGAGCTGGCAGGTCATTTACGCCGAGCACGGCCATGCGATCGGCCTCGACGTCTGGGCCGGGGCCCTGGGCACCAACCACGGCTTCGACGCCCTCGAGCACCTGATCACCCTGGTGGGCGCCGCCGACGGCGTGCGCGCCGCCGCCCTGCGCGCCGAGGCCGAGGCGCTGCGCCTGCGCCGCCAGGAGCTCAAGGATCGCTTGAGCGCCGGCCAGCCCATCCTGCCCGGGGTGGTCAGCCTGCTCGACCAGGCCCGTGCCCGCGGTCTGCCCTGCGCCGTGGCCTCGAGCAGCGGGCGCGTCTGGATCGAGGGCTGGCTCGGCCGCCTCGCCCTGCGCGAGCGCTTCGCCTGCGTGCTCACCGGCGACGACGTCGCGCGCACCAAGCCCGACCCGGCGCTCTTCCTGGCCGCCGCGGCCTGCCTGGGCCTGCCGCCGGCGGCCTGCCTGGTGCTCGAGGACTCGCCGAATGGCATCCTAGCCGCCCGCGCCGCCGGCTGCCCCGTGGTCGCCGTGCCCGGGGCGGTCACCAGCCGGCTGACCCTGCCCACCGCCGACCTCGTGCTGCCCTCGCTCGACGCGCTGCCCCTCGAGCAGTTGCTCGCCGCCGTGGCTAAAGCACGATCAGCCGCAGCCCCGCCGACAGCCAGCTAATTAGGGCCGGCTCCCAGGGCACCGCGACGACGGGCGTGTCGACGCCTGTGCTCAGCGGGCGCTGGACCAGCCGGACCTGCGGGTATCTAACTGAGCGTGTAAGGCGTTTTCCGCAATCTACTTGGCGTCGAGTACCTCGTCCACAATCTACTTGGCGTCGAGTACCTCGTCCACGCTCAGCGTGAAGCCAGCGAGCAGCTTTGAGGTGGCATGCTCACCACGCTGGAAAACGCCGTGCTCGCTGTAAACCTCACCCACCAGTTCGAGTACAGTGATCGTCTCAGTGAGCGGGTTGACAATCCAATACTCGGGGATGCCTGCCTCGGCGTAGTCCCGAGGCTTTTCCTCCGTGTCGCGTTCGGGCCGGTCCGGGCTCACGATTTCCACGACGACGTCGGCGCCAAGCCAGAACGCATCCTGATACCTGGGATCCGTGGCGTCGCGCAGCATAAGAATATCGGGTTCGCGAAACTTTCCAGGGCGCACCTGCAGGCGTAGGGGCGCGACCAGTACCTTGCCTCCTGCACGCTGCACGACGGCCTTAAACAGCTCATAGAGCAGCAGCAAGATCACTTGATGCCCACTGGTCGGCATAGGGAGTACCTCGATCTCGCCGTCAGAAAACTCAATGAGGTGATTGGTCTGGTTAGTGAGCTTGAGGTACTGCTCTTGTGTCCACAACCCCTGAAGCGGGAGTAGGTCGAGCTCGATGCCATCGGCCCGCCGAATGAGCTTGAGCTCGAGGGCATGTGCATCTACAGCCATGATCGTCTCCTCGCGTCGCACGTCCTGCTGTCATTTGCCTCAGTATACCTTGCAGTCAAGCCATAGGCAATCCAGAGGCCAATGCACGCAGGGACTGATGCAAAGTCCGGCTAGCATCTTGCGCCGGGGCCGTAAACGGCCCGGCAGGGGGGTGCGAAGGCCGCCTACGCGGCCTCCCGAGCCCGCGCAGGCGGGCTTCGTAGCCCCCTAGCCCGCCGGTTTACCGGCCGGGCGTGGGGGGGGGAGGCCCGCCTGCGCGGGCTTGCGCCGAAGCTACAAAGAGAGGCGTGGAGGGCAAACCCCTCCACGCCTCTCTCGCGACGGTACTGGAGCTTAGGGCAGGGGCCCCGCCGGCGGGGGCCAGCCGCGGGCGAAGTAGTCGCCCATGATCAGCACGAAGAGCAGCACCAGCCCGATGAAGGCGGTGGCGGCGTAGAGCTGCACAATGCGGCTGCTGACCTTCACGTGCATGAAGAAGAGCACGATCAGGGCGGTCTTGGCGCTGGCGATCGCCATGGCGATTGCCACGCCCAGCAGGCGCGGGATCTCGACGAAGCCCTCGAGCCAGTAGGCGCCGACGGTGAGGGCCATCAGCACCATCAGGGCGGCGAAGATCCGGTAGTACGTACCCCGGCCGATATGGCCGGTGGTGTGGACGTGGCCGCCCGCGCCGTGGTCGTGGGCGCTGTGGCCGTCATTTGCGTGTGTTGCCATCAGTGCACCAGATAGAAGAGCGGGAACAGGAAGACCCAGATGATGTCGATCAGGTGCCAGTAGAGGCCGCCGATCTCGATCGGGGTGAAGTAGGCCGGGGTGATCGTGCCGCGCCACGACAGGAAGGTCAGGATCGACATCAGGGTCAGCCCGACGACCATGTGGACGGCGTGCAGCCCCGTGGCCACGAAGTACAGGAAGTAGAAGAGCTGGTAGGGCGATTTCAGGCCGGGGGTCACGGCCGCGTGGGCGCCCTCGCCCTCGGCTGCGGTCGCCTCGCCCGCGGCGGCGGCCTCGGCCTCGGCGGGGAAGACGAAGGCCCGCCCGGGCACCAGGCACTCGGTTTCGCCCAGAGGGGCGCCGCTGGTGGCCCAATCCAGCGGGGTGGCGTAGCCCGAGCAGTGGGCGAACTTCTCGCTATACTCGTAGGCCTTGATGCCGAGGAAGGCGAAGCCGAGCACAATCGTCACCAGCAGCAGCTGGATCAGCCGGTTGCGCTTGCCCTCCTCGGCGGCGTTGACCGCCAGAGCCACCGTCAGCGAGCTGACCAGCAGCACCACCGTGTTGACCGTGCCGAGGGGTGTGTTGAGATGGTGGGCCGACTCGGCCCAGACATCGGGGAAGGCCCAGCGGTAGATCGTGTAGGCCAGGAAGATCCCGCCAAAGAGCATCACCTCGGTCACCAGGAAGGCCCACATACCGATCGTCGCGGCCTCTTTCTGCTGGGCCGGCGTCTCGAAGTGGTGGCGTAGCTCGAGGCCGTGGGCGGCGTGGCCGTGGGCCGTCCCGTGCGGTTTCGTCGTCGTCGCCAAGGCGTCTCTCCTTCAGGCTTCGCGCCCGGGGGCGCAGCATGCGGCCCCTACAGGGGCGAACCGGGGCGCCAGTTGGCGGCGTCGAGCTCGGCGGCCTCGGGCGGGTAGGCGTAGGCCTCGGTCGTCACCACCGGGATCTGCGCGAAGTTGTGGGTGGGCGGCGGCGACGAGGTCTTCCATTCGAGGCCGGTGGCGTCCCAGGGGTTGTCGCCGGCGATCTTGCCGACCCAGAGCGAGCCGATCAGGTAGATCAGGGGGATGATGAAGCCGATCGCCAGGATGGTCGACCCGGCCGACGACAGCACATGCAGGATCTGGAACTCTTCGGGGTAGACGTGGTAGCGGCGCGGCATGCCCAGGTAGCCCAGCACGAACTGCGGGAAGAAGGTCATGTTGAAGCCGACGAAGATGATCAGGGCGCTGATGCCGCCCCAGACCTCGTTGTACATGCGGCCGGTCATCTTCGGCCACCAGAAGTGGATGCCGCCCAGGTAGGCCATAATCGTGCCGCCGACCATCACGTAGTGGAAGTGAGCCACCACGAAGTAGGTGTCGGTCACATGCACATCCACCGCCACCACCCCGAGGAAGATCCCGGTCAGGCCGCCGATCACGAACAGGCCGATGAAGCCCAGGGCGTAGAGCATCGGCGTGCGGTAGCTGATCGAGCCCTTGTAGAGCGTCGCCGTCCAGTTGAAGACCTTGATCGCCGAGGGGATGGCCACTAGCATCGTGATGAAGCTAAAGACCAGGCCGGCGTAGACCGACTGGCTGCTCACGAACATGTGGTGGCCCCAGACCAGGAAGCCCAGCAGCGCGATCGCCATGCTCGAGAAGGCGATGAACTCGTAGCCGAAGATGCGCTTGCGCGAGAAGGTCGCGATCAGCTCCGAGATCACCCCGAAGCCCGGCAGGATCATGATGTAGACCGCCGGGTGCGAGTAGAACCAGAACATGTGCTGGAAGAGCACCGGGTCGCCGCCCAGGGCCGGGTCGAAGATGCCCACGCCCCAGATCCGCTCGATCGCCAGCAGCAGCAGGGTGATGCCGACCACCGGCGTCGCCAGCACGATGATCAGACTGGTCGCGTAGCTCGACCAGATGAACAGCGGCAGCCTGAACCAGGTCATCCCCGGCGCGCGCATGGTGTGGATGGTGACGATGAAGTTGAGCCCCGTGGCGATCGACGAGAAGCCCATGATGAAGGCGCCCGCGATCGTCAGGATGACATTCGAGTTCGAGTAGGTCGAGCTGAACGGCGTGTAGAAGGTCCACCCGGTGTCGACGCCGCCGAAGACGGCCGCGCACAGGGCGAAGATCCCGCCGATCATATACAGGTACCAGCTGAGCAGGTTGACCCGCGGGAAGGCCAGGTCGCGGGCCCCGATCATCAGGGGCACCAGGAAGTTGCCAAGCACCGAGGGGATGCCCGGGATCAGGAAGAAGAAGACCATGATGATCCCGTGCAGCGTGAAGGCCCTGTTGTACAGGTCCGACGTGAGCAGGTCGCCCTGAGGCGTGACCAGCTCGATGCGCACGACCGACGCGGCCAGGCCGCCCAGCAGGAAGAAGAAGTTGATCGCCAGCAGGTAGAGGATGGCGATCCGCTTGTGGTCGACGGTCAGCAGCCACGACTTGACCCACGACCAGATCGTCGGCGTGTCGTCGTCAAGGTATCCCGGCTGCGGAAGCGCTGTAGTTGCCATGGGTCACTCCCCTTGGGACTTGATATACTCGACGAGCTGCCGGACCTGTTCGTCGCTGAGCTGCCCCTGGTAGGCGGGCATGATCGGCTGGTAGCCGTCGACGACCTTGGCCTGGGCGTTGAGGATCGATTCGATCAGGTAGGCCTCGTCGGCCACGGCGCTGCCGCCGCCTACCAGCGGCTGCGGCTGGTTGTAGATGCCGACCAGGCTCGGGCCGACCCCGCCGCCGGCGGGGTTGTGGCAGCCCACGCAGCCAAGGCTGACGAAGAGTTGCTCGCCTTGGGCGGCCAGGGCCGCGTCGAAGGCCTGATCGTCGGCGTCATTGTCACCGTCGGGGGCGCTGGTCGCCGTGGCCGCGGGGGCGCTGGTCGCCGTGGCCGCGGCTGTGGCCGTGGCCGCGCTGGTGGCCGTTGGCGCAGTGGTGGCCGTGGCCGCAGGGGCGCTGGTAGCTGTGGTCGCCGCCTCGGCCGTGGCCTCGGCCGTGGCGCCGGGGGCTGCCGTGGCCTCGGGCCCTGCGGTCGCGCCGCCGTCGGTCGCGCCGCCCGCGGCGCCCGCAGACGAGAGCGACTTGATATAGGCGATCAGCTGGTTGACCTGGTCCTCGCTCAGCTGGCCCTCGTAGGCCGGCATCACCGGCCCGTAGCCCGCGACGATCTTCGCCCCCGGGTTGAGGATCGACTCGGCCAGGAAGCTCTCGTCGGCCAGGGCGACCGAGCCGTCGGCCAGGGGTTGCTCGGTGCCGAAGACGTTCTCGAGGCTCGGCCCGACCCCGGCGCCGTCGCTGCGATGGCAGCCCGCGCAGCCGAGGTCCGCGAAGAGCTGCCCACCCACCAGGGCCATGGGGTCGCCGCCGGCCGGCACGGGGGCGGGGGCCGTGGTATTGCCGCCGCCCGCGCCGACGCTGCCGTCGGGCAGGATCACCTCGCCGGGGGTGGTGAGCCAGAGCTCGTAGTCGGCCAGGGTCATCGCCACCACCCGCCCGCCCATGCGCGAGTGCTCGGTGCCGCAGTACTCGGCGCAGAAGAGGTGGTACTCGCCCGCCTTCGTCGCCTCGAACCACATGGTGGTGTAGCGCCCCGGCAGCACGTCCTGTTTGACGCGGAAGGCCGGGACATAGAAACTGTGGATCACGTCCTGCGAGGTCATGATCAGCTTGACCGGCTGGCCGATCGGCACGTGCAGCTCGTTATTCTCGCGCTTGCCGTTAGGATGCTGCGTGTGCCACATCCACTGCTTGCCGATCACATAAATCTCGAGCGTCTGCGCCGGGGGCGTGCGCATCTGCACATACAGGAAGGCGCCCCAGAAGAAGACCGCCATCACCAGGACGAGCGGGATGACCGTCCAGGTGAGCTCCAGAGGGATGCTGCCATGAATCTGGTTCGAGCGGTTGACCTTCTGGCTGCGGTGGTAGCGCACCATCAGGTACAGGATGATGAAGGGGAGCACGCCGCCGAAGATCAGGCTCAGGGCCACGAGCAGCCAGTAGAGCCCGTCGATCTGTCCTGCGAAGGTTGAGGCCTGTTCCGGGAACAAGGGGAAGTCGCGCATACTGCTTCCTAGTCCGGGGCGGGAGTTCCCGCCGTACACTGCCCTCCCAGAGGGAGCTGTTAGCCCGCGAGCGGGGCGGGGCCGGGCGGGGCGCCGCCGGGGCGGCCCGATCCGCGGTTGAGCAGGAAGACCAACCCGGCCAGACCCAGCAGCGTGATCACGCCGGCCACCCGCAGGACCGTCATCACCAGGCCCGAATACTTGCCGGTTGCGGGGTCGAAGTGGTAGCAGAGCAGCAGCAGCTGGTCGACAGGGCTGCCGATCTTGTTGCCCGAGGCCTCGACCAAGCCCAGACGCAGATCGCTGGGGTTGAACTCGATCCCATAGAAGTAGCGCGCCAGCTCGCCCGAGGGCGTGAGCAACAGGATGCCCGCGGCGTGGGCGTACTGGTCGATCGTCTCGTCGTAGAAGTACTTGAAGCCGACACTGTCGGCCAGGCGCTGGATGCTGTCCTGGGGGCCGGTGAGGAAGTGCCAGCCTGCCGCCGCCTCGGGCTGCCCGAGACGCGACATCACCGCCGCCTTGGTGTTGGCGGCGTTCATGGTGGTCTCGGCGGGGTCGATGCTGATGTTGATCACATCGTAGTCGACGCCGGCCTTCAGGCCCTGCACCTCGCCCATGGCCTTGACCATGCCGTCGCGCACCAGGGGGCAGAGCATTGGGCACTCATAGTAGCTCAGCACCAGCACGGCGGGCCGCGCGCCGAAGTAGTCGCCCAGACGCACCGCGGCCCCGGTCTCGTCGACGAAGGCCAGATCCAGCGGTACCTGCTCGCCGAGCCGCTGCTCGAACGAGACCTCGTCCAGGTCGTGCCCGTGCCCGCCCTGAGCCATGGCGACGCCGGGCGCCGCGAGCAGCGCCAGGAGCACCAGGGCGAAGAGCCGACGCATTGTGGTCATACATTCCCAGATCTAGGGTTACAGGGGCGGGCCGAGCGGCGGCCGCCTACTGGGCAAGTGACTTGATATACTCAACCAGCTGGGCGACCTGATCGTCGCTGAGCTGCCCCTGGTAGGGCGGCATGATCGGCTGGTAGCCCTCGACCACCTTGGCCGTCGGGTTGAGGATCGACTCGATCAGGAAGGCCTCGTCGGCCACGGCAGTGCTGCCGTCGGTCAGGGTCTGGGGCTGGTTGTAGATCCCGTTCAGGCTCGGGCCGATGCCCGCGCCGTCGCTGCGGTGGCAGCCCGCGCAGCCCACGCTGGCAAAGAGCTGCTCGCCCTGGGCGGCCAGGGCCGCGTCGAAGACCACCTCGCCGCCGGCCGCGGGGGCGGTAGTGGGCGCCGGCGCCGCCTCGCCGCCTGTGTCCGCCCCGGCCGCGAAGGGTTCGATGCCCCGCTCGACCAGCAGCTCCATGGCCCGCTCGATCGGCACGTGGGCGGGGCCTTCGGGCTGGTCGACCCAGCCGTAGCTCTCGAGGCGCTCGACCGCCGTGGCCAGCATGCGCTCGCTGTCGACGTTCGGGTTCTGCTCGAGGCGCGGCTCGGGGGGCAGCCGGGCCTCGCCCGTGGGCAGCAGGGTGTTGCTGGTGTCGCCCAGGGTCGAACCGGTGACGAAGAGCATCGCGCCCATCACGATGAAGGCCAGAATCAGGGTGCCGAAGGTGGCCGCCGTCAGGACGACCACGGGGCGTATCTGCCAGTCTGTGACCTCATAGCCGGCGGCCACGCTCTCCGCAGAGGCGCCCTCGCCGCCGTGGCCGTGCCCGTGTTCGTTCGTACTCATCGTGGCGCTCCCCTAGCGGTGACAGACATAGCAGTTCGTCAGACGGCCATCGGTCGGGATCTGGTACTCCTCCACCAGGGCCACGCGCTGCTCGAGGGGCAGCGAGAGCGGGTCGAAGGCCATGTTGAAGACCTCGTCCTTCGGGCGCACATTCTCCTCGGGGTTGCGGTGGCAGCCCAGGCACCAGCCCATCCAGAGGGCCTGGGATTTGGCGGCCAGGTTCTGCTGGTCGATCCGGCCGTGGCACGAGGCGCAGCCGATCCCCTTGGCGACGTGGATGCTGTGGTTGAAGTAGACGAAGTCGGGCACGTCGTAGATGCGGTTCCAGACGATCGGCTCGCCCGTCTGATAGCTGTCGCGCACCGGCTTCAGCAAGGGGCTGTTGGTCCAGATCTGCGAGTGGCACGACATGCAGGTATCGGTCGAGGGATAGCCGGCGTGGGCGGCCCGCTCGACCGTGGCGTGGCAGTAGCGACAGTCGATCTTGAGCTGGTCGACGTGGTGCTTGTGGCTGAAGGGCACCGGCTGCTCGACCGCGTCGCCCACGCCCGTGTACCAGGGCGAGAGGTAGACGCCGATCCCGGCCGATACGATCCCAAAGACCAGCAGGCCCAGGCCGAGAATACTCACCCAGACGAGCGCGTTGGCGTTACGCGGGAATACCTGTGCTGACATCGCGGGTCTCGCTAATCTAGACGTGGAGATTGAGCGATATCTCCTACGGAAGTTGGGCGCGCTCCTCGGCGGTCAGGTCGGCGGCATCGGCGTTCTGGCTCAGCTGCAGGGCCCGCACATAGGCGGCCACCGCCCAGCGGTCCTCGGGTGGGATGCGGTTGGCGTAGCTGTACATACGGTTCACGCCGTTGGTGATCACGTCGAAGTAGTAGCCCACCGCCACGGTGCGCAGGCGGTCGTTATGGAAGCCCGGCACCACGATCCCGCCGCGGTAGGCGATGATGCCGTTGCCGTCGCCGGTCAGGCCGTGGCAAGGCGCGCAGTAGGCGTTATAGCGGGTCTGACCTCGCTCGAGCAGCTCGGCGGTCAGCTCCATCGGCAGCTCGGTGGCCAGCTCGCCGTTGACCCGGCCCGTGAACATGGCCGACTCGGCGTCGAAGCTGCCCATCGCCACCGTGTTTTCGCGCGGCGGCCGCATCGAGCGCCCGTCCTGGAAGAACGTCGAGGGCTGGTTGGCCGTGTAGCGCGGCTGGTCGTACATGTCCACGTGGCAGGCCACCAGGAGCAGGCACAGGGGCAGCCAGGCGATGCGGGCCAGTCGAGAGGCTTTCAGCTTGTGAGAGGCTTGCGCCATACCAGTACGCTCGTTTCTAAGGCTAGCTAGATCACTCCTCGCCGGCGAGGGCCTCGTTGAAGTTGCGTACCCGGGCCAGGTAGGTGACCCGCGGCTTGGTGTTGAGCAGGCCCAGCACCGAGTAGTTATGGGGCTCGGCCTTCAGGCGCGTCACGACGGCCTGGGGGTTGTTGATGTCGCCGAAGGTGATCGCCTGGGTCGGGCAGGCCTGGGCGCAGGCCGAGATGACCTCGCCGTCCTCGATCGGCCTGTTGCCCTCGACTTTGGCGCGGATGCGCGTGCTCGAGATGCGCTGCACGCAGAAGGTGCACTTCTCCATCACGCCGCGGTTGCGCACTGTCACGTCGGGGTTGCGGCCCAGCTTCAGGCTCGGCTCATTCAGGTCGTTGTACTGGAAGAAGTTGAAGCGGCGCACCTTGTAGGGGCAGTTGTTCGAGCAGTATTTGGTGCCCACGCAGCGGTTGTAGATCATGTTGTTGAGGCCCTCGGCGTCGTGGACCGTGGCCGCCACGGGGCAGACCAGCTCGCACGGGGCCTGCTCGCAGTGCTGGCAGAGCATGGGCATCAGGTAGGTCTCGGGGTTGTCGAAGTTGTCGCCGGCGAAGTAGCGGTCGATGCGGATCCAGTGCATCTCGCGGCCCTTGGCGACTTCGTCCTTGCCGACGATGGGGATGTTGTTCTCGGCCTGGCAGGCCACCACGCAGGCGTTGCAGCCGATGCACGCCGTCAGGTCGATGCTCATGCCCCACTGGTTGCCCACGCTGTAGTCGAAGCCGGGCAGCACCTGGCCGCGCCCCGCCGGCAGGATGCTCTCGTAGCCGTCGGTGCCGGGGCCGGGCGTCTCTTTGCCGTACTCCTCGAGGTAGACTTCCTTCGAGATCGACTTGGGATCGGCCTTGAACTCCTCGAAGTTGCCGACCCTGATGATGTCGCGGCCCTCCATCGTCCAGTGGTCCTGGGTGCTCGCCAGCACGTAGCTCCCACCGGGCACCCGCACCTCGAGGCCCTGGCCGAACCAGAGCGCGTCGCTGGTGCGCAGGCTGTAGGTGTTGAAGCCGGTGCCGGCGGCCACGCGCCCGGCCTCCTCGCCGCGGCCGTAGCCCAGGTTCACGGTGATGGTGTTCTCGGCGTGCCCCGGCACGATCCAGACCGGCATGGTCAGGGTGCGGCCCTGGTAGCGCAGCTCGATCAGCGTGCCGTTGGCCCGGCCCAGTCGCTCGAGGTTGGCCTGGGCCAGCCGGTTGTCCTCTGTGGCCAGCTCGTTCGGGCTGATCCCCAGGCCGAGCACCCTGATCGCGGTCACGGGGCTCATCAGGGCCGCGTTGTCCCAGGTCAGCTTGGTGGTCGGGCGGGGCAGCTCTTGCAGCCAGCCGTTGTTGGCGTAGCGCCCATCGTAGATCGCGGGGTCGGCCCGGAAGTTCAGCTCGAGCCCCTCGCCGGGGACGGCGGGCGCCGTCAGGCTCAGGCCGCCGCTCAGGCTCACCGCCCGCGGCTCGAGAGCCGTGCCGGGCACTACGCCGTTGTTCAGGCTGCCCTTGAAGAAGTCTTCGAGCTCGGCGTCGGCCAGGCCGCTCGCCCCGGCCCAGTAAGCGCTCACCAGGTCGTAGTCGCTCTGCCCGCTCTGGCCGTTCATCGCGGCCAGCAGGTCGTAGGCGCTGTGACCGCCGTAGAGCGGCTCGATCAGCGGTTGCACGATCGTCGCGCTGCCGTCGTAGGCCCGCGCGTCCCCCCAGCTCTCCAGGCTGTGGCTGGCCGGGATGTACCAGTCGGCCAGGGCGGCCGTCTCGTCCCGGTAGTAGCCGAGCACGGCCTTGAAGCGGGCTTTGGCCATCGCTTCGCCGAAGGCCAGGTCGGCGGGGGCGGTGAAGACCGGGTTGCTGTCGATCACCACCAGCACCTCGACGGCGTTGCCGTTCAGGTCGGCGACGAGCTCGCGCAGGGCCGCCGTCTGGTCGCTGGGGCTGACGGCCACCGGGTCGCTGTACTCGACCGTGGTGCCGACCGCGCCCAGGGCCGCGTTGATCGCGTGGGCCAGGGCGTGGACCTGGGGCGGCTGGGCCTCGCCCGCCACCACCACGCCGGCCGCGCCCGCCGCGCGCAGATCTTCCGCGGCGGCCTCGATGAAGGCGGCCGCGCTCTCGGGCAGCCCGCCCTCGCCGCCGCTGACCCCGGGTACGCCCAGGGCCGCCGCCAGGGCGAAGCCCACGGCGCCCACGGCGCCCGCCTTGATCGGCAGGCGGTGGTCGGCCACGATGCCCGTGTTCGAGAGCACCGGCTCGGCGATGTAGAGCCGGCTGATCTCCTCGGTGCTCTGCAGGACGCGGCGCCCGGCGCTCCAGTCGCGGGCGTAGCGCACCCGCCCCGGGCCTTCGCTGAGGAAGTCGCCGTCGAGCGAGACAATCACGCGGGCTTGGTCGAAGCGGTAGCGCGTCTCGACCACTTCGCCGAAGGCCAGCCGCGCGCCCTCGTAGGTGTTCGAGCGGCCCACCGGGTCGTACTGCACCCAGCGCGCATTCGGCAGGTTGGTCTGCAGCTCGGCCAGCTGGGCGGCCAGGGTGGGCGAGGTGACCGTCGGGGTCAGGATGCGCAGGCCCTGGCCTTGCAAGGCCCGCTGCAGCTGCATCACCTGGCCGAAGTCGACCAGAAACTGCTCCCAGGTGTTGATCCCGCCCCGGTTCAGCACCGACTCCGGGCGGTCGGGGTCGTAGAGCGAGAGGATCTCGGCCTGGGCGAAGATATCGGTCGCGCCCAGGCTCGCAGGATGGTTGGGGTTGCCCTCGACCTTCACCGGCCGACCATCATAGCTCTTGACCGCAACGCCCATGGCGAAGCCGTCGAGGCTGAGGGCCGTCGCGAAGTAGCGCGGGATGCCCGGTTGCTGGTCGTAGGGGGCGCGGGCGAAGGGGGCGACCTTCTCCTGGGGGGATTTGATCGCGAAGGTGCACCCTGAGAGGCCGGCGAGTGCCAGCGAGGCGCCCATCAGCTTCAGAAAGGTGCGCCGGGTGACCGGATCGGTCATCTCGGCGGCGCCGGCGGGAAACTCGCGGCTCAGCAGTTCGTGGAAGGCGGGCGTGTCCGCTAGTTCGTCGAGCGATCGCCAGAACTGCTTCCCTCGGACGGACTGCAAGCGGGTGCGGACGGCATCGAGCTCGCGCTCGGTCGAGTGGAGGGTGATGTCACTCATCGGCAGCAGCCAGACTAGGCAGGCAGGCGGAGGACCCCCGGCGCGTACTTTGTGAAAGCCGGCACTAGGTTGCGAGGCCCATTATAACAGAAGGTCAGCGGCTACAGGCGTAGGGACATATACCTGTTGGGCCTAGAAGACCTATGCGGGAGGAATAGGAAAGCCGGGAAATGGTGGTGGGAATCTGTGGGAACTCAGGCGGGGGGAATACGTTCCATCCTCCCAAGGGAACCTTCCCCGCAGCAGGGCTATAGTAGCATATATGCGTAATTTTTCGCAAGTTGACAACTGCTGTGCAGTATAAATAAACCGCCTGCTGTCCACGACAGCAGGCGGGAATGATGATTTGAGGCTTCAGAATGCCCTTAAGTGGCCGAGGCGCCACGCTTGTAGCTCTCGTCGAGCAGCTCGACGACGTAGCGTACCTGCACGTCTTCGCCGCGCTTGCGCAGCTCGCCGGCCAGCTGCAGTGCACACCCCGGGTTGCCCGTGGCGATCACCTGGGCCCCCGTCGCCAGGGCGTTATTCACCTTGCGCGCCCCCAGTTGGGCGGCCATGGCCGGCTGCGTGACGTTGTAAATCCCGGCGCTGCCGCAGCACAGCGAGCTCTCGTTCATCTCGCGCAGCTCGAGCCCGGGGATGGCCTTCAGCAGGGTGCGCGGCTGCACGGTGATGCGCTGCGCGTGGGCCAGGTGGCAGGGCTCCTGGTAGGTCACGCTCACGTCGAGGCGGCCTAGCCCGGCCTTGTTCAGCTCGAGCCCGGCCAGGAATTCGTGCACATCTTTGACCTTCTTGCTGAAGGCTTCGCCCCGCGCGTGCCACTCGGGGTCGTCGTGCAGCAGGTGCCCGTACTCCTTGAGGGTGCTGCCGCAGCCCGCGGCGTTGACGATGATCGCGTCAACCCCTAGCCCCTCGAAGGCGACAATATTGCGCCGCGCCAGCTCGCGCCCGCCGTCGAGGTCGCCGCCATGGGTGTGCAACGCGCCGCAGCAGCCCTGCCCGGGCGGCAGGATGACTTCGCAGCCGTTCTTCTGCAGTACCCTGATGGTGGCCTCGTGCACATTCGCAAAAGCGGTGCCCATGATGCAGCCGGTGATCACGGCCACACTGTGGCGGCGCGTCCCCTCGGCCGGGTAGATCTGCCCCTGCGGCACGACGAAGCGCCCGCTGATCGGCGGCAGCATGGTCTCGGTGTCGGCCAGCCCCAGCAGCTTGAGCACCCCGCTCTTGCGCGCGACCCACTGGGCCCCGCTCTTCTGATAGAGCTGCATCGAGCCCGAGAAGGCCCGGAAGAGGTTCATGTCTTTGAAGAGGGCCCCGAAGACCGCCCCGCGCAGGGCCGTCTGCCACACCGGCCGCGGCGGCAGCCCCTGACTCTGCCCCTGGCTCGCCCCTTCGAGGGCCGGCGGCGTCGCGATCGCGCCGCTCTCTTTGGCCTGCTCGATCTGGGCCCGGCTGGCCTCGAGAATGGCCCCGTACTGCACACCCGAGGGGCAGACCGCCTCGCAGGCCCGGCAGTTCAGGCACTGGCTCATCTGCTCCTGGAAGACGTCGCTCTCGAGCCCGATCCGGCCCTCGTCGACCGCCTTCATCAGATAGATGCGCCCGCGCGGCGACGACATCTCGAGCCCGGTCTCGCGGTAGGTCGGACACGACGAGAGGCAGAGCCCGCAGTGGACACAGGTGTTGATGATGTCCGAGCTAGGCTTATCCTTCGCGCTGAAGCTCACCAGGGGGATGCTGACCCTGGTTGTCGCGGGCGTGGTCTCAGTGGTCACAGCTTGGCTCCTCTAGACGATAAAGCTGCCGGGGCTTAGGCGGTTGTCCGGGTCGATGGCGGCCTTCAGCGTTCGCATGAGTTCGAGGCCAGGGGGCGCGGCGCCCCAGATCGGCAGCCCCGCCCGCACCTCGGGGTCGGCGGCGAGCAGTTGGGCGCGACCCCAGCGCTCCACCAGCGCGCTGAAGAGCTCGCGCAGGCCGGCGGCCGGGCCCTCCGCCAGCAGGGAGATCACCCCGCTCAGGGCGCGGGCGTTGATCGCGACCTGCACACCCCGGGCCGCGCCGAGGGCGGCGATATGCTCCAGGGCTGCGCCGAGCTCGGCCGGCGCCACACACATCCTGATCCGCGCGGCCCCCGCGGGGGCGGTTGGCGCGCTGGCGCTCGCCAGGCTCCGCCAGAGCGGCGCCCAGGTCGCGTCGCCCACCAGTTCGGTGGAGGCCGCTCCGTGGCGCGTGGCCATGGCCTTCAGGTCGTTGATCTGGCGCTTGACCGCCTGCGGGTGTCCCTCGGCTAACAGGATAAGGCATGCCCGCTGTGGGGTGAAGCCCTCCAGGATGACACCTTCGACATACTCGGCCGCGCTGGGTTGCAGACGACTGGCCGCCAGCTCGTCGAGCATGGCCATGGCACCAGCCCGCTCGGCAAAGGCGACCGCCAGGCAGCCCGAGGCCCGCGCGGCCGGAAAGAGCTTGAGGCTCACCGCCGCGATGATGCCCAGGGTGCCGCGGCTGCCCACATAGAGCTTGACCAGGTCGTAGCCGGTGACATTTTTGACCACCTGGGCGCCCAGGCGCACGATCGTGCCGTCGGGCTCGACCACGGTCAGGGCCAGGGCCCAGTCGCGTATGGTGCCATACCCCAGCCGCCGCGGCCCATCGGCCGCCGTCGCCACCAGGCTGCCGAGGGTGACGGTCGCGTCCGCGACTTCGAGCGGTACCTGCTGGCCATTCGCCGCCACAAGGGCCTGCAGCTCGGCCAGGCTCATGCCCGCCTCGACCCCGATCGTCAGATCGTCCGGCTCGTAGCTCAGCACTTGCTTCAGACGCCGCACCGAGATGCGCACCGTCGGCACGGCGGAGGCTTCGCGCGGCGGCGCGGCGCTGGCGTGCCCGGGGGCGGGGTGCTGATCGCCACAGGGCACGACGGCGACGCCCGCGCTATGGCAGTGCGCCATGACCCGCGACAGCTCGTCGAGCGTGGCGGGCCAGACCAGCGGCCCCGCGGTGCCCTGAGCGACATAATCGGCGCCCACGATCGTTTGCAGATCAGGTGTCAGCGCCAATGCACCAGCCGAAACAGGTGCGTAGGTCTCTCGCTCACTTGCATCAACACCCGGCCAGCCCTGGCCCTGGCCCTGGTCCTTGGTCCTTGGTCCTTGGTCCTTGATCCTGAGCCCCTGGTCTTCCGTCGTCGCTCCCCTCAGCCGCTCGCGCCGCTGGGCCGCCAGTTGGGCCGGCGGGCGGTCGACGGGGAAGATCTTGCCGGGGTTGAACTGCTCGCCCGGGTTGAAGACGCAGGCCACCGTGGCCTGGAGCTGCAGCTCTGCGGGGGTGAAGAGCAGGGGCAGGTAGGCCTGCTTCTCGACCCCGATGCCATGCTCGCCACTGACCACCCCACCCTGGGCGATGCTCAGCTCGAGCACGCCCTCGGCGATCGCGTGGGCCCGCTCGACCTGGCTGTGGTCGCGGGGGTCGTAGAGGATCAGCGGGTGCAGGTTGCCGTCGCCGGCGTGGAAGACGTTGCAGACCTCCATCTGCTGCTCGTGGCGCAGGCGCTCGACGTGCTCCATCATCAGGGGCAGGCGCGTGCGCGGCACCACACTGTCGACCAGCAGGTAGGCCGGGGCCAGGCGCCCGATCGCGCCGGCCACCGACTTGCGCGCGACCCAGACCCGGGCCTGCTCGGCGGCGGTGCGGGCCGGCCGCAGCTCGAAGGCCCCCTGCTCGGCGCAGAGGGCCAGGATCTCCTCGAGGGTCGTATCCAGGCCGTCTTCGACCCCGTCGACCTCGATGATCAGCAGGGTCGTGCCGCTCGCCTCGGGCAGCCCCAGGCCATAGGCCCCATTCACCGCCCTGATCGCGTTGTGGTCCATCACCTCGAGCGAGGTGGGCAGGTAGCCCGCCGCGATCACCTTGCTGACCGCGGCCGAGGCGGCGACGACGCTGGGGAAGAGCGCCAGCACCACCCGCACCGCCTCGGGCAGGGGGGTCAGGCGTACGATCGCCCTGGTGACCGGGCCGAAGGTGCCCTCGCTGCCCACCACCAGCCCCGTCAGGTCGTAGCCGGCCCACGAGCCCTCCAGGTGGCCCTCGCCGGTCCAGATCAGCGCCCCGTCGGGGCGGATCAGCTCGACGGCGAGCACATGGTTGCTGGTGACGCCGTACTTGAGGCAGTGGGGGCCGCCGGCGTTGGTGGCCAGGTTGCCGCCGATCGTGCTGGCCCGCTGCGACGAGGGGTCGGGCGCGAACTGCAGCCCGAGGGGGGCGAGACGCGCGTTCAGCTCGCCGTTGACCACGCCGGCCTGCACGGTGGCCCGGCGCGAGCGGGGCTCGATCGTCTCGATCTGGTCGAGGCGGGCCGTGCTGAGCACCAGGCCGCCGCGCACGGGCACGGCCCCCCCGGCGATGCCGGTGCCGGCGCCGCGGGCGACCACGGGCAGCCCGGCGGCCACGGCGAGGGCCACGGCCGTGGCGGCCTGGGCGGGGGTGCTCGGCAGAGCCACCACCTGCGGCGCGCGGGCGACGATCCAGCTGGCGTCTGAGTCGTAGGTCGCCAGAGCGTCGGGCCGCGTCACCACGGCGCCGGGGCCGAGGGCCTGGGACAGTGCGTCGATCAGCGGGTTAGACGACATAACGCCCCGGGTTGAGCTGATTCTCCGGGTCGAACTCGGCCTTGATCCGGCGCATCAGCTCGAGGTTGGCCGGGGGGCGCCCCCAGACCGGCAGCTCGGCGGCCAGGGCGGGCGGCGCGCCGAGCACGGCCAGCAAGGGCCGGCCCTCGAGCAGGGCGGCGTGCCAGGCCCGCGCGCCCTCGGCGGGGCCGCGCAGGCGCAGGTAGGCCACCCCGCTCAGGGCCCTGGCGCTGATCTTGAGGGCCAGCCCGTGGCGGGCGGCCAGCCCGCGAGCCTCGCCCAGGGCTGCGCCAAGCTCGCCCGGCAGGCAGCTCAGGCGGGTCACCAGCTCGTCGGGGGCCAGCTCGAGGGTCTGCGGGTGGTCGTTGTAGCTCGCCCAGAGCTGCTGCACCTCGGGGTCGCCATCGTGCAGCAGGTGTACCGAGGTCGCGCCGGCCGCGGCGGCCATGGCCTCGAGGTCGCGCAAGTGGCGCGCGACGGCGGCGGGCAGCCCCTCGGCGCGCACCTCGAGCGAGACGGCGGGCCCCTCGCCCCAGCCCTCGTGGTACTCGACCGCGGCGGGGGTCAGCTGGCTGGAGGCGATGGCCTCGGCCAGGGCGAAGGCGCCCGCGGGGTCGGCGAAGCGGCAGCTGATCGCGCCCGTGGCCCGTGGGCGGGGCAGCAGCTTGAAGTTGGCCGAGACGATGATCGCCAGGGTGCCCAGGCTGCCCAGGTAGAGCTTCATCATGTCGAAGCCGCTGACATTCTTGACCACCATGCCGCCGGCCTTGCTGGGCCGGCCGGTGGCCTCGACCACGCTGACGCCGATCAGCAGGTCGCGGGCGGTGCCGTAGGCCAGGCGGCGCGGGCCGTCCATCGCTGTGGCCAGCAGGCCGCCCACGGTGGCCTGCGCCGGCAGGGGCGCGTCGAGCGGCAGCATCTGGCCGTTGGCGGCCAGGGTCGCATCGAGGGCGGCCAGGGTCATGCCCGCGCCGACCGAGATCGTCAGGTCGTCGGGCTCGTAGAAGAGCACCCGGTCCAGGCGCCCCGTCTGCACCACCACGAACTGCTCGGCGGCCGGGGGTCGCCCCCAGCTCTGCTGCGTGCCGCCGCCCCACGGCGCCACGGGCACCCGCGCGGCGTGGCAGGCCGCCACAGACTGGGCCAGCTCCTCGACCGAGCCGGGCGCGACCACCAGGGCCGGGGCGCGCCCGCCGATGGCGTAGGGCGCCGCGTCCGCGCTGACGTTGGCGACGCCGGCGATCGCGGATAGTTGACGCTGAAGGGTGGTGAGTGCCATATCACTGCTACCTGCTCATTGGGTTGACTACCAGAGACCAAAGACCAACGACCAAAGACCAACGGCCAGAGCTGAGGACCAGAGACCAATTGCCGGAGCCAGAGCCTTTCGTGTTTCTGTTAGAAGGGCAGTTGGTCAGGGTCTGTCCCAGAATGATATGGTGCAGGTTCCTCGTTGACGCTGCTTGGGCCTTGGCTGGCGGTGAGCGAGCGTCGCATTGAGTGAAGCATTGCCACGAGCGCTTCGGCGTCGCGATAGGCCTGACGAAGTACGTCGCGATCCTCAATCAGCTTGCGACGGGCGATGAGATGTTGACAGGCTACTGTCTCGACAAGGGAGCGGATGGCGATACCGAGAAAGCGGGCCTGCTCGGCGTCGCTCTGACCGATCGAGCCTTCGGCAATATTGAGTGACACAGAGGTGGCAGCGCGAATAAGCTGCGACTTGAGGTTGTAGTCCTCAGCTCGTGGCAGCAGCGCTGCGAGCTGGTAAATCAAGTCAACATAGTCGAGCGACCGCTTCCAGACCTCAAGCTGCTCAAACTTAAACGGCATAAGCCTGACCTCAATCGGGCACAACCAGTTTGGTTGCTGGTCCTTGGTCGATGGTCCTTGGTCGATGGTCCCTACCTAACCCGCCGCCCCGGCGGCCTTCAACTCGCCCCAGGCCACCCCCGCCCGCCGCAGGGCCG
>CAZKTU010000026.1:11004-24228 GCA_964555675.1 uncultured Oscillochloris sp. | reverse complement strand
GCCGCCCCGGCGGCCTTCAACTCGCCCCAGGCCACCCCCGCCCGCCGCAGGGCCGCCAGCTCGCCGCAGCCGCGGCCGCGCGGGAAGACCTTGCCGGGGTTGAAGAGGTCGTGGGGGTCGAAGCTCTGGTGCAGGCCGGCCATGGCGGCCAGGTCGTCGGTCGAGAAGAGCAGGGTCATGTAGTCCTGCTTCTCGACCCCGATGCCGTGCTCGCCGCTGATCACCCCGCCCTGCTCGATGCTCACGTGCATCACGCCCGTGGCGGCCTCGAGGGCGCGCTGGTTCTGGCTGGGGTCGCGCCGGTCGAAGAGGATGATCGGGTGCAGGTTGCCGTCGCCGGCGTGGAAGACGTTGGCGATCGGCAGGCGATACTCGTTGGCGATGCGGCCGACCTGCTCCATGGTGTAGGGCAGGCGCGTGCGCGGCACGACGGTGTCGACCAGGTAGTAGGTGGGCGCCAGGCGGCCCATCGCCCCGAAGGCGTTCTTGCGCGCCGCCCAGACCTGGTTCTGCTCGGCCAGGGTGCGGGCCGGGCGCACGTCGATCGCGCCATTGCGCCAGCAGACCGTGGTCACATCGTTGAGCAGCTCGTCGAGCCCGTCCTCGACCCCGTCGACCTCGATCAGCAGGGCCGCGCCGGCGCTGGCGGGCAGGCCCAGCTGGTACATGTCGTTCACCGCCTTGATCGCCAGGCGGTCCATGATCTCGAGGGCCGCGGGCAAGAAGCCGCCGGCGATCACCTGCGAGACGCTGCTCGAGGCCCCGGCGATGTCGGGGAAGAGCGCCAGCACCACGCGCACCGCCTCGGGCAGGCGGGTCAGCTTGAGCCAGGCCGCCGTCACCAGGCCGATCGTGCCCTCGCTGCCCGTGACCACGCCGGTCAGGTCGTAGCCCGGGGCGGCCGGGGCGCCCTCGCCCGTCCAGATGATCGTGCCGTCGGGCATGACCAGTTCGACCCCCAGCACGTGGCTGGCGGTGATGCCGTACTTCAGGCAGTGGGGGCCGCCCGAGTTGTTGGCGATGTTGCCGCCGACGGTGCAGGCCTTCTGCGACGAGGGGTCGGGCGCGAACTGGTAGCCGTACGGCTTGAGATGCTGCGACAGCTCCCAGTTGATCACCCCGGGCTGGCAGAGGACCCGGCCGTTGCGCGTGTCGACCTGCAGGATCTTGTCCATGCGCGCCGTGCTGACCACGATCCCGCCGCTCATCGGCGTGGCCCCGCCCGACAGGCCGGTGCCCGCGCCGCGCGGGACGATCGGCACCCCGTAGCGGGCGGCCAGGCGCACGACCCCGCTCACCTGCTCGGCGCTGGTCGGCAGGGCGACCACGTGGGGCGCGCCGATGTCCATCACGCAGCCGTCGGCGTCGTAGGTCATCAGGGCGTCGGGGTCGGCGACCACGCCCTTTGGGCCAACAATGCGGCGCAGATCCTCGACCAGTTGGGCGCGGTTCATCGGAACGCCTCCTCGTTGAGCTGTTGGTGCTGCCATCGTATTGTAGCACGCGTCGAAATATTCCGTCAGACGGAAAGTGGTTCCAAAAACAGGACGATCCCCCCTGGCAACGCCGCCTCGCTGTCGAGCTCCGCCGGGAGCGCTGGTTTGAAAAGTTGTAGGTTTTAACCTTGCCCGGGTCGCAATTATTCTTGCAATTAAATAGGTCAGGCTTTACTATGCTGGTTGTTGACCGTGTAGGCTCACCATATACGCTGCCCCCTCCTGCCCACTCCACGGACAAGCGATGCACGATCTTGCTGCGATGACCCACGCCGAGCTGGTCGCGGAGGTGTTGCGGCTGCGAGCGCAGGAACCGGCGCTCGCTCTGCCGTCGCCTGCCTTGTCGATGGGCGACCCCTTTGACCCTGAGCGCCTCGGCCTGTTCGACCAGGTGCTCGACGCGGTGATTGTCACCGACCGTGACTTTACGGTTCGCTACAGTAACGCCGCCGCCGAGGTCCTGTACGGCTGGCCTAGCGACGAACTGAGGGGTCGCTCGGCCCTTACGGTGCTACAGGTGGCGCTGTACCGTAGCGGCGAGACGGGCGCTTCGGCGGCAGAGACCCTGCGGCTCACGGGGCGCTGGCGGGGCGAGGTCGTACAGACCCACCGCGACGGCCGCCCCCTCGAGGTCGAGGCCAGTGTGCAGGCCTATAACGACGCCGCGGGCGTCCTCCAGGGCTTCGTGGCGATCAACCGTGACATCGGCGAGCGGCATCGCTTCGAGGCCGAGCAGGCGCGGCTGCGGGCGCAGGCGAATGTGGCCGAAACGATGCGCGACGAGGCCCTGGCCCTGCTCGATGCCCTCATCGCCGGCTCGCCCAGCGGGGTCGCCTTCCTCGACCCGCAGCTGCGCTTTCTGCGCATCAACCAGGCCCTGGCCGACTTCAACGGCCGCCCGATCGACGCGCATCTGGGGCGCAGCATCGCCGAGCTCTTCCCCAAGATGGCCGAGAAGCTCGAGCCGACCCTGCGCCGGGTGCTCAGCGAGGGCGTGGCCGTGTGCGACATCGAGATCAGCGGCGGCGTGGGCGCAGGTACGGGCCCGCGGATCGACTGTCTGGCGAGCTTCTATCCGGTGCTCCTTGCTCCGGGCCGCATCGTCGGCGTCGGCGTCGTGGTGACCGATGTGACGCGGCTCAAGCGCGCCGAGGCCGAGCTGCGTTCCAGCGAGCAGCGCTTCAGGCTGGCCCTCGACCACTTCCCGTCGACCTTTGTGATCTACGACGCCGAGCGCCGCTTGCAGTACGTTAATCCGCGCGGCCTCGCCGTCGCCGGCCTGGAGCTCGAGGCCATGCTCGGCCGGCGCGACGAGGAGCTCTTTCCGCCCTCGATCGTCGACGGCTATCTGCCGCTGCTCGATCAGGCCCTGGCCGGCGGCGAGCCGCAGCGCAGCCTGCTCAGCTTCGCAATGCCCTCGGGCCAATACTACTCCGAGGTGACCTATGTCCCCATCGTCGACGAGGCGGGCCAGGTCATCCAGCTGTTCGGCATCACCTACGACATGACCGAGCGCGTGCGGGCGGCCGAGACGCTGCGCCAGATGAACGAGCGCCTCGAGGCCAGCGAGCGGGCCGCCGCCGAGCAGGCGGCCCTGCTCGACACGCTGATCGCCAACGCGCCGATCGGCATGGCCTTCTTCGACCGCGAGCTGCGCTTCCGGCAGGTCAACCCTGTGCTGGCCGCGATGAACGAACGGAGCTCGGCCGAGCACTTCGGTCGCCTCCCGCACGAGTTGCTGCCCAAAGCCGGGCACCTGCTCGAGAGCTTGCTCAAGCAGGTGCTCGCCACCGGCGATCCGCTCCTCGATATCGAGCTGGTCGAGTCTGAGCTGGTGGCCAGCGGTTTATCCCGCATCTGGCTGGCCAGCTACTACCCGGTGCGCGACGCCGAGGGCTCCTTGCTCGGGGTCGGGGCGATCGTCAGCGAGGTCAGCGCCCAACGCTATGCAGCCCAAGCCCGCGAGCGCCAGCGGCGCGAGCTGGAGGCGATCATCGAGACCCTCGAAGAGGGTGTGCTCGCTTTCTACCAGGATGGGACCATCGCTGCCCTGAACTCTGCTGGCAAGCGCCTGCGCGAACTGCCCCTCGAAGCAAGCCCCGCTACCTGGGAAGAGCTGATGGCACTTTCGCCATTCTCCACGAGGGACAGCGGCGGCGGACCGCTCCCGCGCGAGCAATGGCCGCTCACCCGGGTGCTGGCCGGCGAGCGCTTCATCGGGATCGAGCTCAGTCTGCAGCGGGCCGACAGCGGCGAGCAGCGCTGGCTGACCTATAACGGCGCGGCGCTCTATGATGAGCAGGGCGCTTTCGCTCTGGGTGTCGTGACCGCCCGCGACATCACCCAGCGCAAACGCGACGAGGTCGAGCAGCGGGCCTACGCCGAGACGCTGAGCCGGACGAACGCCGAGCTGGCTCGGGCCCTGCGGCTGAAGGACGAGTTCCTGACCATGATGAGCCACGAGCTGCGCACCCCGCTCAATGTCGTGCTCGGGATCATCGACGCCCTTGACGAGCAGCTCTACGGCCCGATCACCGAGCGCCAGCGCAGGGCCTTGGCGACGGCGTCGCAGAGCGGCCGCCACCTGCTGGCCCTGCTCTCCGATATCCTCGACCTGGCCCGCATCGAGTCCGGCGCCGAGGTACTCGACCTGGGGCCGATCTCGATCGCCGCCCTCTGCCGAACCGCGCTCCAGTATGTTCACGCCGCCGCTCAGCAGAAGCAGCTGCACCTCGAGCTGACGATTATCAATGAGGCCCAGACCCTGCGCGCCGACGAGCGCCGCCTGACCCAGATTGTCGTCAACCTGCTCGACAACGCGGTGAAGTTCACCCCCTCCGGCGGCAAAGTCGGCCTCGAGGTGAGCAACGACGTCGCGCAAGAGCTGGTCTGCTTCACGGTCTGGGACAGCGGGATCGGGATCGCGCCGGCCGATATGGATCGCCTGTTTCAGCCCTTCACCCAGGTCGATGGCCGGCTCTCGCGCGAGTATGGCGGGATCGGGCTCGGGTTGACCCTGGTGCGGCGCCTCGTCGAGCTTCACGGCGGCAGTGTCAGCGTCGAGAGCGCCCCGGGCCGCGGCAGCCGTTTCGTGGTGTGCCTACCCACGGCGCCGGCCAACGCCTCGCCCCCTGTCGCGCCCCCCATGACCATAAAGGACGGACTGGGGGCGGGCTTGCGGGTGGTTCTGGCCGACGATCACGAGCCCACCCTGAGCCTTTACAGCGAGCTGCTCGAGCGCCAGGGCTCGCAGGTCGCGACAGCGCGGACGGGGATCGAGGCCCTGGCCCTGGTCCACTCGTTCCAGCCCGATGTCGTGGTGCTCGACATCCAGATGCCGGGCATGGATGGGCTGGAGGCCATCAGGCGGCTGCGCTCGGACCCGGCGACGGCGAGCGTCCCCGTGATCGCCCTGACCGCTCTGGCCATGCCGGGCGACCGCGAGCGCTGCCTGGAGGCCGGGGCGAACGTCTATCTCGCCAAGCCGGTGCGCCTGCGCAAGCTCCTCGAGGCCATGGACGAGGTGGTGAACGCGTAAATGCTCGCAAGCCCCGCCGCGCTCAGCGCCACTTGCGCAGCACCCACGCCCCGATGAAGGCCACCCCGGCGCCGGCCGCGGCGATGGCGACGCCGACCCAGGGCAATACGCCGGCGGCGCCGCGCTGCTCGGCGATGTACTCGGCGCGGGTGCCGCCGTAGATCAGCTCGGCGCGCAGCTCGTTCCCCTCGCGGCCGGGCGCGACCGCGCCGAGGGCCATGGCCGGCCGGCCGGCCACCAGGCCTCTGTAGCGCTTGGTGCCCTCTTCGGTGCGGCTACTCCAGTTCAGGCCCTCCTCCTGCCAGCGCGCGTGGGGCGCGCCGAGCTCGTAGTCCTCGTTGCCGATCTGCACCAGGCCCCCGGCCTCGAGCAGCAGCGGCGGGGTCAGGCGCTCGTCCTCGACCCACTTCTCGTCGCCGTTGTTGTCGGCGCCGCGGAACTCCTCGCGCACATAGGCGACGAAGTCGCGGAAGCGCGGCTGGTTGCGCTCGCTGACCAGGCCCTCGACCAGCAGCTCGCTACCGGCCGCGGCGCTCGCGAGAGTCGGCGCGTCGGCCGGGGCGAGGCCCTCGACGCGCTCGGCCTTGGCTCTGGCCTCGCCCGCAAAACTCACGCCCATGAAGTAGCCCAGGCCGACGAAGAGCAGGCCAAAGAGCACCAGAAAGGTTCTGACCACTAGCTGCACGGGTATACCCTCTCGCCTGGGGCGGCGCCGCCGCGGGGCCGCTTCGCGTATACTCTTATGGATAGCGTGGGGCCGCGAGCCCCCCCGAAGGAGGCGCGATGAACTGGTTCTACGCTGAGGACATTGTAGCGTGGCTCGAGCTCGACCCCAACAGGGCCTACGTGCCCGTGGCCGACCTCGCGGCGCGCCTTGGGCTTGTGGGCGCGAAGGAGGAGCGGCGCGTGCGGGCTCACGCGCTCCTGGCGAGCGCCGCCAAGCGCCTCGAGGTGGAGACCGAAGAGGGCGACAGCCTGGTCCGGCTCTGCCTGAAGGTCGAGCTCGTGCCGCTCTGGCTCACCACCGTCGACCCGGGCGAGGTGGGCGAGCAGGCGGCCCGCGCGCGCCTGGAGCTGTTTCAGCGCGAGGCGGCCTCGGCCCTCTGGCAGGCCTTCAGGCCCCAGGGCTTCGATAGCGGCGACATTGTCGTCTCGCCCCGGCAGCAGCAGGACCACGCCGAGCAGGCCTACGTCGGGGCGATGGCCATCGCGGCCATGGCCCGGCAGCAGCTACTGATCGAGCGGCAGCTCAACGCGCCCCACGACGACGACCTGGGCCCCGGCGCCGACCCCTGGGCGGCCCGCGCCGGCGCGGTCGATGACCCGGCCGCGGCCCGTATCGCCCAGACGGTGCGCAAGGTGGCGCGCACCCTCGGCGAGCGCACCCGCCGCAACGAGTACTGGGGCGCCCTCAGCGGTCTCTACCGCAACTTCGGGATCTCGTCCTACAGGCGTATGCCCTCGGGCCGCCTCTACGAGGCCCTCGAGTGGCTCGAGCGCTGGTACGGCGATATGATGGGCGAGCCCGAGCCGCCGCCCGATATTTAGTACTCCGTCCGAGCTATTCTGCGGGGTTGGGCGCACACATGGGTGCGCCCTTACGGGAGGCTGGGTGCGCTCTTACGGGAGACAGCTGTTTGTCTACGGCAGCCCGGCCACAGACTGCATAATGTCCCCGAAGCCGTTGAGCATCGGGCTGTCGGGGCCGCGGGCGAAGCACTCGAGGGCGGTCGATGAGGCGGCGCACGAGGGCGCCGAGTTGAGCATGGGCGAGAAGGGGTCGTTCGAGCGCTGCCAGATCACCTGGTCTGAGCCGGTCCAGGTGGTCGAGTAGAGGATCTGGCCGTTGTTCAGCACCATCAGGGCGATGCGCCCGGGGCGCACGGCCGTGGCCGCGGGGGCCGAGCCGAGGGTCAGGTCGTTGTCGCTCTGGACGCGCAGCGAGACCTGCTGGAAAGAGCCGACCGGCTCGACCAGGTTCTGGCCGACGCGCACGCGCTGGCGCATGATCCACCCCTGGGTGCTGGTCACGAAGCACTCGATCGCAGCATCGCCGCTGAAGGCCGCGCAGGCGGGCGCCGACTGCAGCACGCCGCCCAGATCGCGCCAGCCGGACCACTGGTCGCGCACCCACGACTGGCCGAAGAGGCGGTTGCCGCCGCCCGCGACGAACACCGCGAGCTGGTTGGCCCCCGGCGAGACCACACTGGGCGCCGAGCTGGCCTCGCCGCCGAGGGACTGGCGGGCCCAGGCTCTGCCGTCCCAGAAGAAGTGCCAGACCTCGCGGCTGCCCTCGATCAGGGCGACACAGCTGATGCGCTCGACCCGCCAGGCGGCGCACGAAGGCGCCGAGCGCAGCACCACCCCGCGGAAGGCCTCGGGGACGCGCCAGCCCGACCAGGGGCCGCTTCGGTCGCGGTAGTTCTGGTAGAGCTCGCCGTTGCGGCCGCGCACGAAGACGTCGAGACGCCCGGGGCCCCAGGAGACGGCCGAGGGGGCCGAGGTGGCCTCGGCCGAGCGCATGAGCGTCCAGCTGCCGAAGCCGACCTGGGCCGACGGTGCGCCGAGGGGGGCGGCGGCCGTGGCCCCGGACCCGGAGGCCCCGTCGACCAGGCCGAGCAGGGCGTTGCGCTCGGAGGCCAGGGCGGCCGGGGCGTCAGGGGCGCGAAGGGCGAAGGCGACGAGGGCGATGCCGAGGGCCAGGGCCAGGGCGGCCAGGGCGATCCGCGATGGAGGCTGGAGGGCTCTCATGACGACTCCTACAAGGGCTATGGGCGGGCGGGCGCTCAAGGGTGGGCTGCTACGGTCACTCGTTTACGGGATCGGGTATATTATAGGGTGTTGTGCAAGCCCACCAGGGGCATGCCAGAGGCGATACTCCGGCGACGTCCATGGAACTCCCCAATCAGCTGCGGCTGGCGCTCGAGCGCGAGCTGCGCGGTCGTGACGGCGCCGCCCTCGCTCGCGAGGCGGCCGACCTCTCGTCACGTTACAGGCAGACCGGCGGCGGCCCGGCTGACCCTGCGGCCTACGCGATTGCCCGCATGCCGGCCACCTTCGCGGCGGTGGCGGCCGCCCTCGGGGCCCTGGCCGCCGCCCTACCCGACAGTGCGCCGCGCACCCTGCTCGATGTCGGGGCCGGCACAGGCGCGGCCCTCTGGGCCGCCGACGCCACCTGGCCCAGCCTCGCGGCCGCTACGCTCATCGAGGGCAGCCCGCCCATGATCGAGCTTGGCTCGCGCCTCGCCGCAAAAGGTGGCGGCGCCGTAGGCCCGGCTCGCTGGATCCGGGCCGACCTGCTCGGCCCCTGGGAGGCCGAGGCCCACGATCTGGTCACCGCGGCCTATGTCCTCGGCGAGCTGCCGGCGTCGGCCCGCGCCAGCCTGGTCGCCCGCCTCTGGGAGCGCGCCGCCGATGCGCTCTTGCTGATCGAGCCCGGCACCCCGCGGGGCTGGGCGACGATCAGGGCCGCCCGCGAGCAGTTGCGGGCGGCCGGGGCCCAGATCGTCGCGCCCTGCCCCCACGTGGGGGCCTGCCCGATGCCCGCAGACCCCGCCGAGGACTGGTGCCATTTCGCGCAGCGCCTGGCCCGCTCGAGGGCCCATCGCGCCGCCAAGGGGGCCGCCCTGGGCTTCGAGGACGAGAAGTACGCCTTCATCGCCGTATCTCGTCGGCCGGGGATGCTCCCCGGGGCCCGAATCTTGCGGCATCCGACCATCCGGCCGGGTCGCATCGAGCTTGCGCTCTGTGCTACAGATGGTCTGCGGCCGATGACAGTCAGCAGATCCGAGCGTGAGCTCTGGCGGCTGGCCCGCGATCTCGCCTGGGGTGATAGCATCCCCCTCGAGCTCGTGAAGTGAGTTGTCTTCCTTCGTGCCGCACGGAACGGCCGTGTGGCGACCGGATCCCACGGAACGCCAATGTCACAATGGACTTTCCTGACCAACCATGCGCAGGTGCTGATCTGTATCTCTCGTAACCAGAGCGCGACCGCCCGCGAGATCGCCGGCCAGGTCGGCATCACCGAGCGCGCCGTCCAGCGTATCCTCCGCGACCTCCACGATGCCGGCTACGTCAGCCACACCCGCGACGGGCGCACCAACCGCTACGAGATCCACGCCGATACCCCCATGCGCCACCCGGCTCAGCACGGCCATGCCGTGCGCGAGCTGATCGACCTGCTCGGGTAGGCTCGTGCCGCGTGATGTGCTGAGCGCCCTCCGTCCGGGTAGGCCCATACGCCTCCTTCAGGTGGTTATTGCGACAATAGTTTCGTGATATTATTGTCGCAATAACCGCGCCAATCACCTGGAGAACCGCGCATGGACTTCGCCGAGACCCTGGGCGTGCTACAGCGCAACTTCCTCTCGCCGCTGACCCTGGCCTTTGTGCTGGGCATGATCGCCACCCTGGCGAAGAGCGACGTCGAGTTCCCTGAGCAGGCCTACAAGTTCATCGCCTTCTACCTCATGTTCGCCATCGGCCTGAACGGTGGGGTCGAGCTGGCGGGGACGACCTTCAGCGCCTTCGCCCGCCCCGCCCTCGCCACGATCTTCCTCGCCCTCTTCCTGCCCAGCCTTTGCTACTTCGTGTTGCGCAAACTCATGGGCTTCGACCCGGCCAATGCCGCGGGCGTGGCCGCCCTCTACGGCTCGGTCTCGTCGGTCACCTTCGCCGCCGCGATCGGCGTGGTCGAGGCGGCCGAGATCGGCTACGAGGGCTTCATCCCCACCATGGCCGCCCTGGCCGAGTGGGGCATCGTCGTGGCCCTCTTCTGGGGCCGCCTCGGCCTCAGGACCAGGAACGACGCAATCGGCAAGGTCGTGCAGGAGACCTTGCGGGGTCGCAGTGTGATCCTGCTGATGGGCGGCCTGATCATCGGCCTGCTGATCGGCGAGCCCGGCTTCGAGCGCATCGCCGTGGTCTTCAGCCAGGGCCCCGAGGGCCTCTTCCGCGGCGTGCTGGTGCTCTTCCTGGTCGAGATGGGCATGGTCGCCGCGCGGCAGCTACGCGAGTTCGCCAGGGTCGGCCCCAGGATGCTGGCCTTCGGCATGGTGATGCCCGTGCTGATGGGCATGCTCGGCGCGACCCTCGGCGGCCTGTCCGGCCTGTCCGTCGGCGGCGCCTTCATCCTGGCCGCAATCGCCGGTAGCGCTTCGTACATCGATGCCCCGGCAGCGGTGCGCGCGACCTTCCCTCAGGCCAACCCGAGCGTCTACCTGACCTCGTCCCTCGGCATCACCCTGCCGTTCAACCTGCTGATCGGCCTGCCCCTGCTCTACGCCTATACCCAGTGGTTCTGCTACGGGGCGGTCGCCTGCCCCGTGCTGCCAGCCGGCCTATAACAGATATTCAAGGAGGGGGCCATGACCACGAGTCCCGTTACCCTGGTCACGATTATCGCCGAGGGTGTGCTGCGCGAGCGCCTGCTCGATGAGCTCACGCGCCTTGGGGCCCGCGGCTACACCGTGAGCGAGGTCCACGGTCACGGCGCAAGCGGGATTAGCGAGCTCTTCTGGACGGGCGCCCAAGTCCGCATCGAGAGCCTCGTCTCGGCAGAGGTCGCCGAGCAGATTATGCTTCATCTGCAGGCTCACTACTTCGGCACCTATGCCGTGATCGCCTACCTGACCGAGGTCCGCGTGGCGCGGGCCGAGAAATATAGATAACCTGTTATACTGAATCCAGGCCCACGGGGAGCATCGGAGGGGCCGCGCCCCTCCGAGCTGCGTCAGCCCCGCCATCTTTACCCTACAGAGCGCCCTGGAGGCGATTGTGACCCAGCATATTCTGATCGTCGGCGCGGGCCCGGGCGGTATGGCCACGGCCATGCGCCTCGCCGCAGCCGGCTACGAGGTAGCGATCTACGAGGCCGCCGACCGCGTCGGCGGGCGCATGCGCGGCCTCGAGCTCGGCGACTACCAGTTCGACACCGGCCCGACCATCCTGCAGGTCCCCCACGTCTACGACGAGCTGTTCAACGCCTGCGGCCTCACCTTCGCCGACTATGTGAAGCTGATCCGCCTCGACCCGAACACGCGGATCAAGTTCTGGGACGGCACGCACCTCGACCTGACCTCGGACCTTGCCGCCTTCAAGAGCCAGCTGGCCGCCTTCGGCCCCGCGCTGCCCGCGGCCTTCGAGCGCTGGTACGCCGAGCATCTGCGCAAGAATGTGATCGGCTACGGCCCCTACCTGGGCACGCCCGTGCGCTCGCCCCTGGGCTACCTGCGCCCGGACGAGATCGCCGCGGCTCTGCCCTTCCGCCCGTGGGAGACGCTCTACCAGCACTTCGAGCGCTTCTTCCCCGACGAGCGCCTGGTCTACGCTATGGGCTACCAGGCCAAGTATCTGGGCATGCACCCGACGGCCTGCTCGAGCGTCTTCAGCCTGGTGACCTTCCTCGAGTTCCACTACGGCATCTGGCACCCCGAGGGCGGCTTTCGCGCCCTGGCCCGCGGCCTGGCCCGCGCCGCCGAGGACCTGGGTGTGAAGATTCACCTCAACCGCCCGGTGCGCCAGGTGATCGTCGAGGACGGGCGCGCGAAGGGCCTGCTCATGGCCGACGGCGAGCGGCTCATGGCCGACGCCGTGATCGTCAACGCCGACTTCGCCCACGCCCTCCAGCATATCATCCCGGCCCACGCCCGCGGCCCCTACACCGACCGCAAGCTCGACAAGATGGAGTTCTCCTGCTCCACCTTTATGCTCTACCTGGGGGTCGATCGCCGCTGGGATGACCTGCCCCACCACCAGCTTTACCTCTCGCAGAGCATCCGCCGCCGCGACCCCATGTGGGCCAAGAGCGCCGTGCTCGACGAGGAGGACCCCTCGTTCTACGTCTGCAACCCGACCATCGTCGACCCCGCCAACGCCCCGGCCGGCCATAGCACCCTCTTCGTGCTGGTGCCCGTGCCCAACCTGCGCTACCCGATCGACTGGGCCACCAAGGCGGGCCCCTACCGCGAGCGCATCCTGCGCCAGCTCGCGAAGCTGGGCTACGAGGACGTCGAGCGCCACATCGTGGCCGAGCACATGTACACGGCCGAGACCTGGCGCGACGAGCACCGCGCCCACCTGGGCGCCGTCTTCAACCTGATCCACAGCTGGAACCAGCTCGGCCCCCTGCGCCCCCATATCCGCCACCAGGGCGCCAAGGGCCTCTACTGGATCGGCGGCGCCGTCCACCCTGGCAGCGGTCTCATGACGATCATGGAGGCCGCGAAGAGCGCGGCCCACTTCATCGGCGAGGATCTGCCCGCGCCCAGGCGCGCGACCCAGCTCGCGTAAGGCAAGGGTGGATACGGCAAAACCCTGCCTCTAGTGGGCCGCCGCCCCGGCGGCCCCCTCCTTCGCCGGCAGGCGCACCCAGAAGTTGCTGCCCGCGCCGAGGGTGCTGGACACGCCCGCGGCGCCCCCGTGCAGAGCCGCCAGCTGCGCCACCAGGGCCAGGCCCAGCCCGGTGCCGCCGTACTCGCGCGATAGGCGCCGGTCGATTTGACTGAAGGGCTTGAAGAGCTGCTCGAGCTGCTCGGCCGCGATGCCGATGCCCGTGTCGCTCACCATGAGCTCGATCATGCTGTCCTCTGTGGCCTGGGCCCGCAGTTCGATCCGCCCGCCGCAGGGGGTGAACTTCACGGCGTTGCCAAGCAGGTTCAGCAGGATCTGGCGCACCCGCTGGGGGTCGCCGTCGATGAGAGTCGCCGCCGGGTCGAGCTCGAGGGCGAAGCTCAGCTCTTTGCGCTCAAGATCGGTTCGCATCAGGCGCGCGCACTGCGTGCAGAGGTCGCGGACCGAGACCGCCGTGCGGTCGATCGTGAAGCCGCCCGCCTGCAACCTGGCCATGTCGAGCAGGTCGTTGATCAGCCGCAGCAGGTGCTGGCCGCTCTCGTCGATGGTGACCAGGGCCCGCTGCTGGCGCGGCGCCGTCGGCCCGTAGACTCCTTCGCTCATTAGCTCGACGTTGCCGAGAATGATGTTCAGGGGCGTGCGCAGCTCGTGGCTGACCCCGGCCAGGAAGAGATCGCGGTGCTTGCCGGCCTCGCGCAGCTCGTCGTTGGCGGCCGCCAGGGCGCTGGTGCGCTCGGCCACCCGCTGCTCGAGCAGCCGCCGCTCCTCCAGAAGCAGGCCCGCCTGCTCTTCGACGCGGGCGCGGGCGGCGTCGGTCAGCTGGCGGGACAGGGCCATGCC
>CAZKTU010000026.1:0-10904 GCA_964555675.1 uncultured Oscillochloris sp. | reverse complement strand
GCCACGTTACCGCCGGCCCCGCCCCGCCGCCCAGAACCCTGCCGCCAGAGCCCCCGCCCCAGCGGCGGCCAGGGGCGCCCACAGCCGCCGGCGCGTGTCGCCGAGGACCACGCGGGCGGTGTTGTAGCCGCTGGCCCCGAACACCCCGCCGCCCGGGTGGGTGCTCGCGCCCGTCAGGTAGAGGCCCTTGATCGGCGTGCGGTAGCCGGCCAGCTCGGGCAGCGGCCGGAAGAAGAACATCTGGTCGAAGCTCATCTCGATATGCATCACGTTGCCGCGCAGCAGCCCGATGCGCCGCTCGAGGTCAAGGGGGGTCTGGATGAAGCGGTCGATGATCTTGCCGCGCATATTGGGCGCGTAGCGGTAGAGCACCTCGAGCACGCTGTCGGCCGTCTGCTCGCGGATGTCGTCCCACTGGCGCCCGCCGCTCAGCTCGTAGGGGAAGTACTGGGCCCACAGGAAGACGGTGTGCTTGCCGGGCGGGGCCACGTCTGGGTCGATCGCCGAGAAGGTCATGGCGATCACGGCCGGGTCCTTCGACGGCTCGCCGCGCAGATAGTCCTCGTAGGCCCGCCGCACATAGCCCATGCTCGGGCTGAGCAGCTGCAGCCCGTGGTGGCTCTCGTGGGGTTTGCCGCCGCTGGGCGCGCCCAGGTAGTCGGGCAGCTCGTCGGCCGCGCAGCGCACGGTCATGCCGAAGCCGTTGCCCACGCGGATGTTGCCCAGGCGCTGGACCAGGGTGTTCGAGAGGTGCTCGCGCCCCACCAGCTGCAGCATGGTGGTCAGGACATGGGCGTTCGAGACGACCACCGGCGCGCTGTAGCGCTGGCCGTCCTCGGTCTCGACGCCCTCGACGCGGCCCTGGTGGATCAGGATGCGGCGCACCGGCGCCCCGAGAGCCACGTCGCCGCCCATGCTCTGCAGCGAGCGAGCCATGGCCTGGGTGAGCATGCCGCTGCCGCCGCGGGGGTGGGCCGCGCCGCTGCTGTGCAGCATCGAGTGCCAGCCGAAGAAGTCGCCCGCCCCGATCTCGTCGGGCGGCGGGCCGCTCTGGGCGGCGAGCCAGGTCATCGCGGCCCGCATCGGCTCGCTCTCGAAGGTCTCGTTGATGATCTGGGCGTAGCTGCTCAGCAGCCGCCGCGAGATCTCGGTCGGGTTGCGCTCGCCGCGGGGCAGGCGCGGCACCGCCGCGGCCACGCTGGCGAACAGGCGCGCCGTCGAGGGTGGGTTGAGGAAGACGTCGAACACCGCCTCGTTCAGTGGCGTCCAGTAGGCCAGGAACTTGCGGTAGGCCTCGGCGTCGCGCGGGCTGACGCTGGCGATGCTCTGGCAGGTCTTCTCGGTGTCGCGGTAGAAGCTGATCGCGCCGCTGCCGTCGGGCAACGGGTAGAAGGCGAAGGGGTCCATCTGGATGTACTCGAGGCCGTGACGCTCGAGCTCCAGGTCCTTCACAATCGGGGTCAGGTGGACCATAATATGGGCCGACGAGCCGACGTCGATCTTGTAGCCGGGGATGACCTCCTCGGTACAGACCGCCCCGCCGACGATCTCGCGCCGCTCGACGACCAGCACCCTGTTGCCGGCCTTCGCCAGGTAGCCCGCGCAGGTCAGGCCGTTATGTCCGCCGCCTACGATGATCACATCGTAGTCTGTCTGCTGTGCCATGGGATCGCTTTCTGTGCAAGAGGCTGCCCGATCTAGTATAGCCCCTTTTCCAGAGAGCGCAGGACTCGGCCGTTTACGGCCCCGGCGCAGTACCCCCCGCCACCCACGCCAGGGCCTCGTAGGTCATCCCGTTGGCCAGCAGCGGCAGGGTGTGTGAGAGGAGCAGCGCCGCCCGCGGCCCCGGCCGCATCCCCGGCGCCACCAGGGTCAGGGGCGCCGTGAGCAGCAGGATCAGGTGGAGCATGCCCACGTCGGCGGGCCGCGCCCCGCCCCGCGCCGCCGCGCCGAGCAGGGCCAAGGTCAGGGCGGTCACCGCGCCCGCGCCCGCCACGGCCGCCCGCCTCTCGCGGGGGGCATACCCCGCGACGTTCGCTGCCGCGCCCCACAGGGGCAGGGCCAGCAGCGCCGCCTGTAGGGCGAGGGCGTAGGCCGCCAGGGCCGCCGGTACGGCCAGCCCGCCGTCCTCGCGCTGCCGCGCCCCCAGCATGATCGCCGTGGTGCGCGCGCCCCTGGCCGCGTCGTTCTCCAGGTCGCGCAGGGCGCCGTGGACGCCGTTGACCATGAGGATCAGCAGGAGTTCGTAGCTCGCCAGCAGCCCGGTCAGCCGGGTCGGGCGACCCTCCGAGAGGGCCCCGTAGCCGATCAGGGCCGCCCACCCGAGGGCCTGCAGCAGGTCGGTGAGGGGCGGGAAGGACGCCCGCTTGCCCCAGCGGTTGTAGGCCCCCATCAGGGCCAGGGCGGCCCCGAGGCAGGCTCGCCGCCCGACCGCAGGCGGCAAGCTCTCGCCCGGGCGCCCGTCGCCCGCCGCGTCGATGGCGAAGGCCGCCCCCGCCGCCCCCAGGGCGATCGCCATGGCCTCGCGCTGGGTGATTGCCCCGCGCACCAGCGGGTAGGCCGCCCGCAGGGGCTGGGTCCGGTCGACTTCGAGGTCGCACACGTCGTTGTGGACATAGGCGAAGGCGTGGAAGGCCGCCGCCACCCCCAGCAGCCGGCTCGCCCGCCCCATCGTCAGCCCCCGCTCGACGCTCGCCGCCCCCAGCAGCGGCAGCACGAGGGTGGCCCCCGCGGCCGACAGCCGGAAGAAGCGGTAGAGGTCGAGGCTCAGCTGGCGAACTGGTGCGCTCATCGCGCTTCGCTCTCGTCGGCCGTCAGCTGGCGCTCGCCCATGAGCCGGCGCATCTCGTCGCTGCTAGCCAGTAGCTCGTCGAGCCGGCCGATCGCCTCGACCCGGCCCTCCTTCAGCACCACGATCTGGTCGGCCCGCCGCAGCAGGGCCGGCCGGTGCGACACCGCGAGCACCGTCCTCGGGTCGCCGCCCTCGTCCTTCAGGCGCGCCCAGAGGGCCGCCTCGGTCTCGACGTCGAGGGCGCTCGAGAGGTCGTCGCAGACCAGCAGCTCGGGTCGGCGCACCAGCATGCGCGCCGCCGCCGCGCGCTGCACCTGGCCGCCCGAGAGGCGCACGCCGCGCGGCCCCACCACTGTCTCGAGGCCCGCCGGCATCGCGCCCAGATCCGGCTCGAGCACAGCGGCGCGCACGGCAGCCGCCAGCTCGGCCTCGCCCGCGGCGGCGCCCAGGGTGATATTCTCGCGCAGGCTCTCGCTGAACAGCCGCGCGACCTGCGGCGTGTAGGCGCTGCGCGGCGGCCGGAAGAAGGCCGCCCGGTCGGCCACGGGCGTGCCCAGCCAGCGCACCTCGCCGCCCTGGCTCGGCAGCAGGCCCAGGATGGCCCTGAGCAGGGTGCTCTTGCCCGCCCCCACCCGCCCGGTGACCACCGTAAGCGAGCCGCGCGGCAGGCTCAGGCTCACCCCCGCGATGCCCTGACCGCCCGGGTGCCTGTAGCTCAGCTCGCGCACCTCGAGCAGGGGCGGCGGATCGGCCGAGGGGGCCGGCGCGCTAGTCTGGGCGAGCGGCGCGGCCGCGGCCCTGACCCCGCCGCCGACCACCAGGACCTCGGCGGGCTCGTCGGGCACCAGCTCGCGCAGCCGCCCGATCGCGGCCTGCTGCTGCTTGTAGTCCCCGACGAAGGTGCCGAGCAGGGTCGGGACCTCGACGGTGTGCCAGAGGTAGTAGACGAAGAGCGCGAAGTCGCCCACGCTGAACTCGCCCGTAGCGAGGGCTCGCCCCGCCAGCAGCAGGACCATGCCGGTGCCGAAGACCACCAGATTGTCGGTGAGCGAGAACATCACCTCTTGGAGCAGCCGCTCGCGCACGGCGACCCGCCGGCGGGCCTCGTTGAGCCGGGCCAGCTGGCGCACCACCGGCCCTTCGGCGCCCGCCACCTTGATCGCCTGTACGGCGCCCAGGGCCTCGCCCAGGAAGCCGCTGACCCGATCGTCGGCGGCCGCCCGCTCCTCATAGTAGCGCAGCAGGCGCGTCCAGGCCAGGCGGGCGATGCCGACCAGCCCGAAGAGGGGCACAAACACCACCAGGGTGATCGTCAGGTTGATCGTGGCCATGATCGTCACCGCCGCCACGAAGAGCAGCAGGTAGCCCGCCACGTGGGGCAGCCAGAGCGGGAAGTCGGTCACCTCGGCCACGTCGTTCTTGTAGCGGTTGAGGGCCTCGCCGCTGGGCACCGGCGGCGGCAGGGCCCCCGGCCGCCGCAGCAGCCCCGCCAGCAGGTTGCGGCGCACCAGCATATTCGCGTCGTGGCGGAAGGTCGCCTCGTTCCAGATGTCGCCGAACGAGGCGGCCACCTGGGCCAGCCCCACCCCCACATAGAGCGCCAGCAGCGTCCAGAGGTTGAAGCCCGCCGCCGCCGCGCCGGTGATGCGGTCGAAGACGGCCCGCTCGATCAGGCCCAGGGCCACGGGCGCGACGATGAACAGGATGTGGAACAGGCAGTGCAGGGCGTAGGTGCGCGGCGAGTGCCGGATCAGCCGCCCGTTGAAGGGGATGGTCCTCATGCCAGCACCTCCTCGAGGCCCGTGCGCAAGAGCCGCGCGAAGCGCGAGGCGGGATCGGCGGCCAGGTCCGCGCGCGCCCCCTGCTCGAGCAGGCGCCCATCTTCGAGGATGGCGATCCGGTCGGCCCGCTCGACCGTGCTCAGCCGATGGGCGATGATGATCGCCGTGCGCCCGGCCAGCAGCCGGTCGAGCACCCGCTCGAGCAGCCCCTCGGTCGCCGGGTCGAGCCGCGAGCTGGCCTCGTCGAGGATGATCAGGCCGGGGTCCTTCAGGAAGACGCGGGCGAAGGCGAGCAGCTGGGCCTCGCCCGCCGAGAGCCCGTGGGCGCCGAGGCGCGTGTCCAGCCCTTCGGGCAGGCCCGTCGCCCACGCCCAGAGGCCAAGTTCGCGCAGGGCCGCCTCGATGCGCGCGTCGTCGATCGTCTCGTCGAACAGGGTCAGGTTCTCGCGCACCGTCGCCTGAAAGATCTGCACGTCCTGGGTGACCATGGCCACGCGCCGCCGCAGCTCGGCCAGGGCCAGGTCGCGCAGCTCGATGCCGCCGAGACTGATCGCGCCGCCCTGGGGGTCGTACAGGCGCAGCAGCAGCCGGGTCAGGGTGGTCTTGCCGCTGCCCGTGCGGCCGAGCAGCCCGAGGACCTCGCCCGGCCGCAGCGCGAGCGTCAGCCCGTGGAGAACGGGCGCTTCGGCCTCGTCGTAGGCGAAGGTCACCCCGTTGAGGCTGACCGCGAGGGGGCCGTGGGGCAGTTCGGCGACGGCCCGCTCGCGCACCAGGGGCCGCTCGGCGAAGAGGGCGTCGACCCGCTCGATGCTGGCGCCGGCCTGCTGCAGGTCCTGGGCCTGTTCGCGCAGGCGCTCGAGGGGGGCGGCGAGCATGCCGACGTAGGCGACGATCATAAAGGCCGTGCCGATGCTGGCCGAGCCGGCCAGGTAGAGGGTCGCGCCGATGGCCAGGCCGGCGGCGTAGCCCGCGGTGGTGAGGAAGCTGGTGGCGGCTGAGGCCACGTTGGCGGTCAGGCGGGCGGCCCTGTAGGTGCGGGCGCTCGCGCGCATCAGGTCGTCGTACTGGGCCAGGGTATGGGCCTCGGCCCCGGCCGCCTGCAGATCTTCGACGCCCTGCAGCCGCTCTTCCAGGAAGCCCATGCTGAGGGCGTAGCGCTCCTGGGCGAGCTCCCAGCGGCGCTCGCCGGCCCGCTGCAGCGCGCCGAGGGCCCCGAGGGCCACGGCGACATATAGGCCGAGGCCCAGGCCGACCCGCCAGTCCTCGCGCCAGAGCACGGCCAGGACCCCGGCGATCAGCAGGGCGTTGCCGACCACGCGCACGCTGAACTGCGAGAAGAAGTTGGCCAGGGTGGTGACATCGCCGTCGAGGCGCTGGATGAGCTCGCCCGGGGTGTGGAGCTTGTGGAAGCCCAGGTCGAGCGCGATCACGTGGCGGGCGAGGTCGGCGCGCAGCCTGTTGGTGGCCTGCCAGCCCAGGTTCTCGCCCAGGTAGAGGGCGGCGAAGGCGGCGGCCCGCTGGGCCAGGGCCACCCCGATATAGGCCAGGGCGGCGGCGAGCAGGGCGCTCTGGGGCGCGCCCGTCTGGGTGGCGTCGAGAAAGCGACGGATGATCTGCGGGCTGAGGAGCTGCAGCCCGATTCCGGCGAAGACCAGGGCCGCGAGCAGGGCCAGGGCGGCCCGGCGCGGTGCCATGTAGGCGGCGAGCAGCCGCCAGTAGCGATCGAGATTGAACGGCATCGTGTTGTGCGCTCCGCTTGTGAACTGGATTGAGGGTAGCAGGGGCTCGTCGGCACGGCATCAGCCCCTAGAACGAGCCCGCGCCCCCAGGCCGGGGGCATATCTCACTCGTCGCCGGTCGCGAAGATCGGGTATACTCCCGGCGACGAGCGAGCACAGAGGAGCACACCCATGCGATTTGTCCGCGCCCTAATGGCGCTTGGTGTTGCGGCCCTGGCCTTCGCGGCCTCGGCGGCCCCTGCCGTCGCCCAGCAGCAGATCTGCTTCCCCGGCACCCCGGGCATCACTGACTGTATCGACCCCGCCCTGGCGGCCTTCTGGCGCGCCAATGGTGGGCTGCCTGTCTTCGGCTACCCGATCGGTCCCGTCGAGTCCTTCACGCCCGCGGGGGCGGCGACGCCCGTGCAGGCCCAGTGGCTCGAGCGCAACCGCCTGGAGCTGCACCCTGAGAATAAAGCCCCTTACAACGTCCTGCTCGGCCGGGTCGGCGCCGAGCGCCTGGCCCAGCTCGGGCGTGACCACTGGGCCGACGGCGGCGAGGCCGGGCCCCTGCCCGGCTGCCTCTGGTTTGCCGAGACGCGCCAGAATGTCTGCGACCAGGGCGCCGGGGTCGGCTTCAAGAGCTACTGGGAGCGCAACGGCCTGCGCATCGCCGGCCTGAGCCGCTACCAGCAGTCGTTGGCCCTCTTCGGGCTGCCCCTGACGGCGGCCAACCCCGAGCCTGGGCCCGACGGCGAGCTGATCGTCACCCAGTGGTTCGAGCGGGCCCGCTTCGAGTGGCACCCCACCAACCCGGCGCGCTCGCGGGTGCTGCTCGGCCTGCTCGGCCGCGAGGCCCGCGGAGCGACGCCGACGCCGGCCCTTGGGGGCGCCCCGGCGGCTCCGTCGGTCTACGGCGTCGAGGTCTTCCGCGGCGCGGTCGCCCCGGTGGCCGGCCGGATCGCCGAGGGGCGGGCCAGCTGGGTGCGCTACAACGGGATCGACTGGGCCGAGGTCGAGCCGCAGCGCGGTCAGCGCAACTGGGCGGCCCTGGCCGGGGTCGAGGCCGAGCTGGCCGCGATCAGCGCCGCGGGCGGCACGCCGATGCTGATCGTGCGCGGCGCCCCCGCCTGGGCCCAGGCCACCAGGGGCAACGGCTGCGGCCCGATCAAGGCCGAGGCCCTGCCCGACTTCGCCGCCTTTATTGGCGAGCTGACGACTAAGCTAAGTAAGGCGCCCTACAACGTTAAATATTGGGAGCTGGGGAACGAGCCCGACGCCGACCGCAACCTGGTGGGCGGCGACTCGGTCTTCGGCTGCTGGGGCAACTCGCGTCAGGCCGATTATGGGGCCGGCGAGTACGCGGCCATGCTCAAGGCGGCCTACCCGGCGATCAAAGCGGCCGACCCCGCGGCCACGGTGATCCTCGGCGGGCTGCTGCTGGGTTGCGACCCGACCTTGCCGGGCCAGGCCCAGCCCTGTCTGAGCGGGGCCTTCTTCGAGAATGTGCTCAAGGCCGGCGGCGGCGCGGCCTTCGACGTGGTCGCCTACCACAGCTACGTCTACTGGGACCCGATCACCAAAGACTGGGACCTGAACGTGGCCGGATGGGCGCGACGGGGCGGTGTGATGCTCGGCAAGCTGGCCTTCTTGAAGGAAGTCATGGCCCGCAACGGCGTGCAGAAGCCGGTGCTCATGAACGAGGGCGGGCTGCTCTGCTACCGCAGCGACCCGAGCTGCGGGCCCAAGGGCTTCTACCAGGCCCAGGGTAATCACGCCGCCCGTATGTACGTCAGGGCCCAGAGCGCCGGCCTGACCGGGGCGGTCTGGTACACGCTCAACGGCCCGGGCTGGCAGGACGGCGGCATGCTCGACGCGGCGCAAGAGCCGCGGCCGGCCTTCCGGGTCTTGCGCTTCCTTTCGCCGCTGCTCGGCGACGCCCAGGCCGTGGGCGCGAGCGTCGACGGGGCCCTCGAGCGGCACCAGTTGCGCAAGGCCAACGCGCGCTACGAGGTGCTGTGGACGAACGACGGCTCGACCCGCGAGGTGCCGGCGCCGGCGGGAGCCCGGGCGCTTTACACGCACCTGGGCGAGCCGCGACCGCTCGGGGCGACCATCGTGGTTGGCTTCGAGCCCCTGATCGTCGAGGCGGCCCCGTAGCGCTGGACCATTGCTAACCCCTCCCTCCGCTCCGCACGGGGGCGGAGGGGCAACCATGAAAGCCCATGCGCAAGCACCTCTTCGCCCTCCTCCTGCTCTCTGCCCTGCTCGCCCCGATCGCCGCACCCATGCCGGCCCCGGCCCAGGACAGTGGGGTCAGCAAAGTTTACCTGCCCAGCGTGCGCGGCTCGGGCAACGGGCCGGTCTTCGGCATCGAGATGGCCCGCCTGAGCGCCGAGCGCGGCATCGACCTCGTCACCACCTCGGGCAGCCGCTGGGTGCGGCGCAACGGGCTGTTGTGGAAGGATGTCGAGCCCGAGCGCGGCGGCGGCTACCGCTGGGACAGCCCGGCCGTCCAGGCCCTCGAGCAAGAGCTGGTTCGCGCCAGCCAGCTCGGCATCAACGTCGTCCTGATTGTGCGTGGCAGCCCTGCCTGGGCGGTGGCCCCGCGCGGCGTCGACTGCGCGCCGATCAGCCCCGAGGCCTACGGCGACTTCGCGCGCTTTATGGCCGCGGCAGTGCAGCGGTACAGCGCCCCGCCCTTCAATCTGAAGTACTGGGAGCTCGGCAATGAGCCCGATGCTCCCCTCAGCCCGGCCGATAACGTCTTCGGTTGCTGGGGCATCGAGGGCGACCCCTACTTTGGCGGGCAGGCCTATGGCGAGATGCTCAAGGCGGTCGTGCCCGCCATGAAGGCCGCCAACCCGGCGGTTCAGGTCCTCAACGGCGGGCTGCTGCTCGACCAGCCCTACGTCGAGGGGGTCAGCCCCAACACCATGGGGCGCTTCTTCGAGGGCGTGCTGCTGGCGGGCGCGGGCCCGCTGATCGACATCATCTCGTTCCACACCTACGTCTTCTTCCGCACGCCGGGGCAGCCGGCCCTGGGCCCGCGCGAAGACTGGCGCGTCGGCTATCTGCGCGAGCTGATGCGCCGCTACAAGCTGCCCGAGCGGCCGCTCATGCGCACCGAGACGGCGCTGCTGTGTGTGGCGGTCACCCCCGAGTGTCGCTGGGCCCAGGCCGACCTGGTGGGGCGCAGCTACGCCCGCACGATGCGGGACGGGGTGATGGCGACGATCTGGTATGTCTACGACAACGACAGCTTCCACAATACGGCCCTGATCGAGCCCTCGGACGTCTGGGTGCCGCGGCCGGCCTACTTCGCCTTCCGGCACGCCGCCAGGATGCTCAATGGCGCATCCTATGTCGGCCCCATCCCCGGCCTGCCGGCCGCGGCCGAGGGGTATATCTTCCGCAAGGGGGGCAAGGTCATCTACGTCTACTGGACCGACGACCCCGCCGGCGTGAGCTTCACCCTGCCGATCACGGCGAGCGGGCCGGTCGCCTGCACCGAGCGCGACGGCGGGCCGGTTGCATGCGCCGTAGCCAGCGGCGTCTTGCCGCTCACCGCCCAGGTCAGCCCGGCCTTTGTCAGCGTGGGCCAGTAGGCGTGGCGTCGAGCGTCTGGGTCATCCTGCTCAACTGGAACGGCCTGGACGACACCATGGCCTGCCTGGCCTCGCTGCGGGCCGTCGACCCAGGCTCGTACCGGGTGAGGCTGCTGGTGGTCGACAGCGCCTCGCAGATCGACCCGCGGCCCGCGCTCGCCGCGGCCTACCCCGAGGTGCGGGTCGAGCGGCTGGAGCGCAACCGGGGCTTTACGGGCGGCTGCAACCACGGGATGCGGCTGGCCCTGGCTGAAGGCGCCGACTACGTTGTGCTGCTGAACAACGATACGCTGGTCGAGCGGGGCTTTCTGCCGCCATTGCTCGGCTACCTCGACGAGCACGCCGAGGCTGGGGTCGCGGGTCCCCTGATCTGCTACGCCGAGCGGCCCGAGGCGCTCTGGTTCGCCGGGGCGAGCTTCGGGCTGGCGACGGGGCGCTCGCCCCACTGGCTGCAGGGGCGGCCGGCCACAGAGGCGCCGAGCGCGCCCTTCGCCACCGGCTTTGTGAGTGGGTGCTGCATGGCCCTGCGGGCGGGCGACTTGCGCCGGCAGGGGCTGCTCGAAGAGGGCTTCTTTGCCTACTACGAGGACGTCGAGCTGTGCCTGCGGCTGCGCCGGGCGGGGCTGGGGGCGGCCTGCGTGCCGGCCAGCCGGATCTGGCACAAAGTCTCGGCGAGCACGCGGCGCGATGGGCAGCCGGGGGCCCTGGCCTACTACTTCGGGATCAGGAACCGCATGGCCGCGGTGCGGCGCCATGGCAATTGGGGCGAGCGGGCCTGCTTCTTCCTGCTCGCCAACCCGCTCAGGGTGGCCTCGTATCTGCTGAGGCTGAGCCTGGGGCGGCGCTGGAAGGCCCTGGTCTGGCTCTGCATCGGGCTGGTGCACGGGCTGCAAGGGCGACTCGGCGGGCCGCCGGGGTGACGGGCCGCTAGGACCGCCCGGCCTTAATCGCTGTAGGTTTTACCACGAAGGGCACGAAGGTCACGAAGATGCGAGAGCAGCTGTGC
>CAZKTU010000025.1:34526-45683 GCA_964555675.1 uncultured Oscillochloris sp. | reverse complement strand
ACCGCCATCCGCGTGACCATCGAGCGCGTGCGTGGATTCTAGGGATTCACCACGCGCAGCGTGGTGAGGAGGAAGCTTTCGGGAGGGCCTGGCCCTCCCGAGCCCTCCTGCTCCACCTCGGCCCATCGCCCGATGCCGCCCCGCTCGCCCCGCTGTACGATACTCCTCAGTCAACGCCCCGCGCCCTCTCCTGCTCATGCTCCAGAGGTACGCCCATGCCCGCCATTGTCGCGGAGAGTCTCACGAAGGTCTATCGGATCCCCCAGAAAGAGCCGGGGGTGAGCGGCGCCCTCAAGGCCCTGTTCCGGCCGCGCTACAACGATAAGATGGCCGTCGACGGCATCAGCTTCCAGATCGACCCCGGCGAGGTAGTAGGCTATATCGGGGTCAACGGGGCCGGCAAGTCGACCACGATCAAGATGCTCACTGGCATCCTCGCGCCCACGGGCGGCAGTGTGCGCGTCCTCGGCCGTGACCCCCACCGCGAGCGGGTGGCCAACGCTCGCAATATCGGCGTGGTCTTCGGCCAGCGCACCCAGATGTGGTGGGACCTGGCCCTGATCGAGTCGCTCAATCTGATCGCGAAGATCTACGAGGTGCCGCCCGAGCGCTATAAGACGATGCTGGCGCGCTTCGCGACCACCCTCGAGCTCGACGAGCTGATGAAGGTCCCTGTGCGCAACATGTCCCTCGGTCAGAAGATGCGCGCCGAGCTGGCGGCGACGCTCATCCACGAGCCGGCGATCGTCTTCCTCGACGAGCCGACGATCGGCCTCGATCTGCTGGTGAAGGAGCGCATCCGCGAGTTCATCAAGCAGCAGAACCGCGAGCTGGGCACGACCGTGCTGCTCACCACCCACGACCTGGGCGATATCGAGGAGCTGTGCCGGCGGGTGATCATCATCGACGGCGGCCGGCTGATCTACGATGGACCGATCGCGACGATCAAGGCCCACTTTGGGCGCTACCGTACGATCACCTTCGAGACCAGCGCCCCCATCCCGCCCGTGCTTGCGCTGCCCGGGGGCGCCGAGATCACCGAGCGCGAGGAGCGCAAGCTGGCGCTGCGCTTCGACCGCGGCCAGGCCTCGGCCAGCCAGGTGGCGGCCAGCCTCATGGCTCAGGTCGAGGTGGCCGACTTCGCGATCAGCGAGCCCGACCTGGCCGGCATCGTCAAACAGATCTACGCGGGGGGGCTGGCTCAGGCGCCGGTGGGACGCGCGGCCGAGCGCGAGCCTGCGCTCGCCGACGCCTCGCCCGCGCAGCTGTGAGCGAGGGCGCCATGCTCAGCCATATCCGCCGCAGGGCGACCATCTACGCCGGCATCGCCGCCATGGTGCCCAAGAGCTTCCTGGCCTACTCGATCTGGGTCTGGGTCGAGCTATTCACCCAGATCCTGACCATGGGCATCATGACCTTCTTCTGGCGGGCCGTCTTCGCCGGGGCCGCCGCCGAGACGATCGGCGGGCTGACCCTGCAACAGACCCTCAACTACGTGCTGGTCGCCCAGATCCTCGCGCCCCTGGTCGAGAGCCGCTTCATCTTCACCATGGGCTTCATGCTGCGCGAGGGGCAGATCGCGGTCGATCTGCTGCGCCCGGTGGACATGCAGGCCCGCTACCTGGCCGAGAACCTGGCCGAGCTGGCGACCGACATGATCTTCAAGGCGCCCCTGTTGCTGGTGGCCTGGCTGCTCTATGGGCTGCAACTGCCGAGCAATCCGGCGGTCTGGGGCGCCTTCCTGGCGGCCCTCGTGCTCGGGCGCCTGGTCTTCTTCTGCTTCAACTGGATGTTCGCCAGCCTGGCCTTCTACACCACCGAGACCTGGGGGCTGGCGGTGCTCTACGAGGGCATCGGGCGCTTCTTCAGCGGGGCCCTGCTGCCCCTGAGCATCCTGCCGGGCTGGCTGCAGCTGCTGGCCGCCCTGCTGCCCTTCGCCCAGGTGCTCTACGCGCCCGTGGCCCTGCTGACCGGGATCACACCCCTGGCCGAGGCCCCGCGGGTCTGGCTGACCCAGCTGGCCTGGCTCGCCGGGCTCGCCGTGGCCTCGCGCCTGGCCTTCGGGCGCGCGCTGCGCAAGGTGACGATCCAGGGGGGATAACATGCTGCGCTACGCCAGGCTCTACTGGGCCTTTCTCTTCAACCGGCTGAAGATCCTGATGGAGTACCGGGTCAACTTTCTGATCGGGGCCTCGTCGACCCTGGTGCTCGAGACCACCAGCCTGCTGGCCCTCTGGGTGGTGGTTAGCCAGGTGCCCGACCTGAACGGCTGGACCCTCGAGCAGATCCTGCTGATCTACGGGCTGCTGGTGCTGGCGAAGTCGCTCAACCACATGTTCGCCGACAACTTGTGGACCCTGGGCTGGCAGTATGTGCGCTCGGGGCAGTTCGACCGCTTCCTGGTCCGTCCGGTCGACCCGCTCTTCCACCTGCTGGCCGACCGCTTCTGCCACGACGGGCTCGGCAACTTCGTGGTCGGCTCGGCTCTGGTCGCGACGGCCTGGGCGGGCCTGGGCATCGCCGTGACCCCGCTCAACCTGGCCTACCTGGTGGTGGCCGTGCTGAGCGGCGGCGCGATCTTCATCAGCCTGAATCTGATCACGGCGGTGAGCGCCTTCTGGATCACCAACTCGATCCCGGTGACGCAGGTCATTTTCAACACCAGCGACTTCGCCAAGTATCCGCTGGCGATCTACCCGCGGGCGATCGGGCTGCTAATGACCTGGCTCATCCCCTACGGCTTCGCCTCGTTCTACCCGGCCAGCCATCTGATGGGCCGCGATGTGGGCGCCCTGGCCTGGCTCGGCGCGCCCGTGGCGGCGCTGCTCGCCATCGGCGCCTACAGGTTCTGGCTCTTCGGCCTGCGCCACTATGCGGGGACGGGCTCGTAAGCCGCGCTTGTGGTACGATGCCTCCGTCATCGGCCCCCTGCAAGGGAGACACCTATGCGACGATCGCTCGCGGCGGCCCTCCTGCTGCTCGCAACGCTTCTCACCCCCGGCCCGGCCGCGCGGGCTCAGCCGTTCCCCGAGACCGGCTACAGGCTCGACGGGCGCTTCGCCGAGTTCTGGCGGGCCAACGGCGGGCTGCCGATCTTCGGGCTGCCGATCTCGGACCAGTCGCCCGAGCGCGGCGCCGAGGGTGTTTTCAGCGTCCAGTGGCTCGAGCGCGAGCGCTTCGAGCTGCACCCCGAGAACCAGGCGCCCTACGACGTGCTGCTCGGCCGCCTCGGCGACGAGGCCCTGCGCCGCCAGGGCCGCGACTGGCGCGCCGCCCCGCCCGAGGAGCCAGCCCCCGGCTGCCGCTACTTCCCCGAGACGGGTCGCAATCTCTGCGAGCCCTTCCTGAGCTACTGGCGCTCCGGCGGCCTCGAGTTCGACGGCCGCGCCGGCAAGAGCGAGGCCGAGAGCCTGGCCCTCTTCGGCTTCCCCCTGACCGCCCCCGCCGTCGAGACTAACAGCAGCGGCGCGCGGGTGCTGACCCAGTGGTTCGAGCGGGCGCGCTTCGAGTACCTGCCCGAGAACCCCGACCCCTTCAAGGTGCTGCTCGGGCGCCTGGGCGCCGAGCTCTACGCCCCCGGCCGGGCCAACCTCGACCCGACCAGCGGTGACCTGCCGGAGTATGTCTCCGTCAGCGCCCCGGGCTGGCCTACCCCCCTGCAGGTCCCCGCCGGCTTCATCGTCGAGGAGGTGGCCGGCGGCCTGACCCGCCCGCGCTTCATGGCCCTCGATCCCGCCGACGGCAGCCTCGTGGTCGCCTCAGACGGGCGCAGCGAGGTCATCCGCCTGCGCGACGGTAACGGCGACGGACGCTACGAGACGCGCCAGACCATCGCGGGCGGGCTGCCCTTCGTCCATAGCGTAGCCTTCCACGAGGGGCGCCTCTACGCCGCGTCCGAGGACCGGGTGGTGCGCCTGGGCGACTTTGCCCCCAATGGCGCGGCGGGCCGGGTAGAGACGGTGGTGGGCGGCCTGCCCGTCGCCGACCTCAGCAACCCCGCGGCCCACCGCACCCGCACGATCGTCTTCGGCCCCGACGACAAGCTCTATATCAGCGTCGGCTCGTCCTGCGACCTCTGCGTCGAGACGGACCCCAGACGGGCCACCGTGCTGCGCGCCAACCCCGACGGCAGCGGGCTCGAGGTCTTCGCCACAGGCCTGCGCAACAGCGTGGGGATCGCCTTCAGGCCATTCACCAGCGAGCTCTGGGGCGTCGATATGGGGCGCAACTTCCTCGGCCCCGACCTGCCGCCCGAGGAGCTGAACCGCCTTGATCGCGGCGGGGACTTCGGCTGGCCCTACTGCTACGGCGAGCGTGTGCCCAACCCCGAGTTCAACGACGCCGCCCGCTGCGCCGCCACCGAGGCCCCGCGCTGGCTCTTCCCCGCCCACTTCGCGCCCCTGGGCCTCACCTTCTACGACGGTCTGAACTTCCCGCCGGCCTACCAGGGTGACGCCCTGGTGGCCTTCCACGGCTCGGCGAGCGACCAGACCGGCGGGCAGCGCGTCGGCTACAGCGTAGCCAGGGTGCGTTTCCGCGACGGCGAGCCGGTGGCGAGCGAGGATCTGCTACGGGGCTTCGTGATCGGCAGCGAGGCCTGGGGTCGGCCCGCCGGCCTGCTCGTCGCGCCGGACGGCAGCCTGCTGGTGAGCGACGACTTCAGCGGACGCATCTACCGTATCCGTTACACCGGCTGATTGACCGCGTCGCGCCCCGCGCATACAATAGCGGCGTGCCGCCACCAGCCGGGCAGATGGCTTCATAGCCGCGCTGCGGCCTTCATCCTTCAGCCTTCAGCCTTCAGCCTTCAGCCAGGGAGACCCCGTGAACATCCGCGAAGCGATTATCGCCATCGTCGCCGGGCGCGATCTCAGCCAGGCCGAGGCCGCCTCGGCGATGGAGGAGCTCATGAGCGGCGAGGCGACCCCGGCCCAGATCGGCGCCTTCCTCACCGCCCTGCACCTGAAGGGCGAGACCGACGCCGAGATCGCCGGCATGGCCGAGGTGATGCGCCTCAAGGCGACCCCGGTCTATGTCGACGGGCCCGTGGCCGACACCTGCGGCACCGGCGGCGACGGCTCCCATACCTTCAACATCAGCACCGCGGCGGCCTTCGTGGCCGCCGGCGCCGGCCTCACCGTCGCCAAGCACGGCAACCGGGCCATGTCGAGCATCTGCGGCAGCGCCGACGTGCTCGAGGGCCTCGGCGTCAAGATCGATCTCGATGCCGAGGGCGTGGCCCGCTGTCTGCGCGAGGCCGGGATCGGCTTCATGTTCGCCCCCAAGTTCCACCCGGCCATGCGCTTCGCCGGCCCGGTGCGCCGCGAGATCGGCATTCGCACCGCCTTCAACATCCTAGGCCCCCTGACCAACCCGGCCCGCGCCCGCCATCAGGTCCTCGGCGTCGCCTCGGCCCCCCTGGCCGAGAAGCTGGCCCGCGCCCTCAGCCGGCTCGACACGACCCACGCCCTGGTCGTCCACGGCGATGGCGGCGTCGACGAGCTCAGCCTGAGCGGCCCCAACCTGATCTTCGACGTGCGTGGCGGCCAGGCGCCCCGCCAGTTCACGCTGCACCCCGCCGAGCTGGGCCTGCGACCGGCAACTGCCGAGGCCCTGCGCGGCGGCGACGTGGCGACCAACGTGGCGATCGTGCGCGGCGTGCTCGATGGGGGCGACCAGGGCCCCCGCCGCGACGTGGTGCTGCTGAACGCGGCCGCGGCCCTGGTGGCCGGCGATAAGGCCGAGGACATGGGCGCCGGCCTGGCCCTGGCCCGCGCCAGCCTCGACGAGGGCCGCGCCCTCGAGCGCCTGGGGCGCCTGGTGGCCGTCAGCAACGCCTGAGAGCGTCCGGGCCTGCGCTATAGCCGGGATACTCTTTCACCTAGCGCTCTGCACTCGGAGCTGTATGTCGGCGCAGCAGCCCAACGCCCCCCGCCCCACCGCATCAGAGGATGAGATCCGGCTCGAGCGCCTGCGTAGGCGCCGTCGCAGCTACCCGCTCTGGCGACTGCTGTGGGCCAACCTGCGCGACATCAGGGTGCTCGGCCGTCAGGCCTGGATCTCACTCGGGCTCCTGGCGGCCCTGCTGGTCGGCAGCGCCCTCTATTTGCAGCTGCGCTACTTCCCCGAGGTGTGCGCCGGCATCGGCGAGCGCTGCGGCCCCGCCGGCGACTTCTGGGCGGCCCTCTACGCGACGATGCTGCTGCTGGTCTTCGAGACCCCGGCCGACTTCCCGCCCGACCTCAACGGGCGTCTGATCTTCTTCGGCGTGCCCCTCTTCGGCCTCTTCTTCCTGCTGCAGAGCGTGGTCGACTTCGCGCGCCTGCTCTTCGACAAGGGCGCCCGCCGCGAGGGCTGGCAGGTCTCCCTGGCCAGCACCTTCAGCGACCATGTGCTGGTCTGCGGGATCGGCCGGGTCGGCTACCGCGTGGTGCTGCAGCTGCTCGACGCGGGGCACGAAGTAGTGGCGATTGATGTCGACGCCTTCGGTGAGTTTGCCGCCACCATCCGCGCCCTGAAGGTGCCCCTGGTCGTCGGCGACGCTCGCGACCCCGAGGTGCTGCGCAGCGCCGGGCTGAGCCGGGCCCGCGGGCTGATTGCGTCGATCAGCGACGACCTGAAGAATGTCGAGGTGGCCCTCTCGGCCCGCCGCCGCCAGCCGGGCCTGCAGACCGTGCTGCGCATCTTCAACCGCGAGCTCGACCGCAACCTCGAGCTGAGCTTCGGGCGCAACACCGCCTTCAGCTCCTCGGCCCTCGCGGCGCCAACCTTCGGCGTGGCCGCCGTCAGCCGCGAGATCGTCCATGTGCTCAGCCTGCCCGAGGGCCTGCTGGCCGTGTCCGAGCTGACCGTGGCCGCCGACAGCAAGGTGGCCGGCTTCGGGAGCGTCCTGGAGCGGAACTACGACGTGCGTATCCTGCGCCTGCGCGACTCTGCCGGGCGCGAGCGGAGCCGCAGGTTCATGTCGCGGCTCGAGTCCGGCGATGTCGTGCTGCTGCTCGGCAGCATCGATAGCCTCGAGCGGGTGCGCGTCGACAACCAGGCCGGCGGCAAGATCAGCTTCCTCAGCCCGCCCATGCCCATGCAGCGGCCCACCGAGCGCATGAACACCGTGATCATCTGCGGCCTCGGCAAGGTGGGCGCCGCGGTCATGCGGTTGCTCGCCGTGATGGTGCCGCGCCTCGAGCTGGTGGCGATTTGTCTCCCCGACACCTCGCAGCGCCTGGTCGACGAGCTGCTCGCCAAGGGGGTGCGGGTAGTCTTGGGCGACGCCCGCGACCACGCCGTGCTCGAGGAGGCGGGCCTCGCGCGGGCCTACTCGGTCGCGGCTGTGGTTGGCGATGATCTGACCAATCTGCAGATCGGGCTGGCCGCCCGCGGCTTGCGCCCCGACGTGCATCTGGTGCTGCGGGTCTTCAGCGATGTTCTGGCCGAGCGTCTCTCGGCCCTCTTTGGCATCAATACGGCCTACAGCACCTCGGCCCTGGCCGCGCCCACCCTTGCCGCCGCGGCCGTGCTGCGCGAGGTCGACCACGCCTTCGACGTGGGCGAGCGCCTCTTCGCCACAGAGCGCCTGCCCGTGGGTCCCGGCGATCCCCTGGCGGGCCGCAGCCTCGCCGAACTGCGCGAGCAGTCCGAGGTCCTGGTGATCGCCCTGCGGCGCGAGGGCGCCGCCTTCGCCCTGCCGGACCTCGACACACGGCTCGCCCCCGGCGACGAGGTGGTATTGTTGGCCGAACTCAGGCACCTGGCCCGCCTGCGGCAGGCGGCCGGCGGCAAAACGCAGATGCTCGGCCGAGCCCGGCGCAGGGCGCTGTCGCGCTCGGAGTAGCTAGAAGGAGCCCACGCCCATGGCCGAAGCGACGATTCTTGACACGATCCTGGCCCACAAGGTCGAGGAAGTGGCGCGCCAGCGCCTCAAGGTGCCTCTGACGGCCCTCGAGGAGCGTATCTCCCGCCTCCCCGCGCCCCGCGACTTCGCCGCAGCCCTGCGCCGCCCATCCGGCACCGCCCTGATCGCCGAGGTCAAGAAGGCCTCGCCGAGCCGTGGCGTGCTGATCGAGCCCTTCGACCACCTAGCCCTGGCCGCCACCTACGCTGATGCCGGCGCCGCCGCAATCTCGGTGCTGACCGATGTGCGCTTCTTCCAGGGCAGTCTGAAGTACCTCGAGGCGATCAGGCAGCTGCCCGGCGCGCCCCCGCTCCTGCGCAAGGACTTCATCATCGACCCCTACCAGGTCTACGAGGCCAGGGCCTACGGTGCCGACGCCCTGCTGCTGATCGTCGGGGCCCTCGCCGACGCACAGCTGGCCGAGCTCCTCGCCCTGACCACTAGCCTCGCCATGGCCGCCCTGGTCGAGGTCCATACCGAGGAGGAGTTGGCCCGGGCCCTGGCCGCCGGCGCCTCGGTGCTGGGTGTGAACAATCGGGACTTGCATAGCTTCCGCACCAGTCTTGACACGACCGAGCGTCTGGCCCGCCTACTGCCCGCCGGCCCCGGTCGCCCCGTGCTGGTGAGCGAGAGCGGCATCTTCACCCCCGAGCACGTCGCGCAGGTGCGCGGCTATGGCGCTGACGCGGTGCTCGTCGGCGAGGCCCTCGTCACGGCGCCCGATATCGGCGCCCGGGCGCGCGCCCTCGCCCAGGCCTGACGGCGCTGCAACCTCCGGTTCAGCCGGCGCGTACAATCCCAGAGGGGGACTACTCGAGTCTCGCCGGACCAAGACCGGAGGATGCTATGGTTTGCGCCCACTGTGGAGCTACAAGCGACGAGGGCCAGCGCTTCTGTTACAACTGCGGCTCCCGGCTCAACGAGGCTCAGCCTCAGCCGGTCGCCGCGCCGGCCCAGCCCTTCCCTGCGCCGCCGCCCACGGCGGCCCCGCCCTTCCCTGCGCCGCCGGCCGGCTACCAGCAGGCGCCCGGCCAGTACCCCATGCCGATGACCTACCAGCAGGCCCCCGCCGGCTATGCTCCTCAGGCCATCCCCAATAGCCCCCTCGCCATTGCCAGCCTGGTCTCGGGCATCCTGGCGTGGGTCTTCTTACCCTTCGTCGCCGCCATTATCGCGATCGTCACCGGCCACATGGCCCGCGGCGAGATCCGGCGCTCGGCCGGGCGCTTCTCGGGCGAGGGTATGGCGATTATCGGCATGATCTTGGGCTACTCCCAGCTGGCGCTGATCGCCCTCGGCGCGTGCTTCTTCCTCTTCGTGATCGTCGCCGCCGCTTAGCGCTTGCGCAGGGCAACAAAAAACAGGGAGGGCATTTGCCCTCCCTGTTTTGCTGTGTGGCCAATAGTCCGTCGGTACTACGGCCTGCCGAACACCTGGGTCCAGTAGTAGCTGTAGCCGTAGGGGCCGGGGTAACTGTCGTCGGCCTCGTAGTAGTAGCCGACGCCGAGCTGGGTGAAGCTACAGTTGAGGATGTTGGCCCTGTGGCCCGGGCTCTTCATCCAGCCGTCCATCACCTCGGCGGCGGTGCTGTAGCCGGCGGCGATATTCTCGCCGGTCATACGCCAGTCGTAGCCGGCGCGGGTGACCCGGTCAGAGGCGCTCGAGCCGTCGAGGGCGGTGTGGTCAAAATAGTCGTTGCGGGCCATATCCTCGCTGTGGCCTTGGGCGGCGGTGCTCAGCTTGGCCTCAAGGGTGAGCGGGCCGCAGTTGGCCTTCGCGCGCTCGCTGTTGACGAGGTCGAGCACTTCGTCGGCGACGGCCTGCTCGGCGGGGGACTGGGATGTGGTCGGGCCGGCGATCATCGGCAGGTAGCTCTTGTAGATGGCCGCGGGCTCGCCGGTCTGGGCCTGTGCAGCGTTCGTGGGGATCAGGGCAGCCAGGATAAGGGTTCCGGCAACGATGGCAGCGATGATGGCGAGTAAGCGTTGCATAGGATTGTGTGGGGGGGTTAAAGGTTCGTATAAAAGCCTCACCCAAAGCATAGCATCGTCGCCCTGATCCTTCCATGGCCCCATGGTCCTGCGAGCTACTAACCATACGGGGTGGGTTCACCCAAGACAATCGAGCGGCTGGTAGGCCGGTGGGAGGGTCCCGTAGGCCGGTGGAAGGGTCCGGGAGGGCATGGCCCTCCCGGAAACATCCACTCAGCACATACAGTGTGCTGAGACACTACGCCGTCTCGGGGACGATCAGCCCGTAGTTGCCGTCGCGGCGCCTATAGAGCACGCTGAGGCGCTGGCTCTCGGCGTCCTGGAAGACGAAGAAGGTGTGCCCGAGCAGCTCCATCTGCTCGATGGCGTCGTCGGTGAACATCGGCCGCAGGGCGAACTGCTTGGTGCGGATCACCTCAGGGCCCGCGGGCGGCTCGTCGTCGACCCGCGGTTCGGCGGCCTCCACGGCGATCTCGCTCTCGACGATCTGCTCGCGCTGCTTGCGGGTGCGTCGCCAGTACTTCTCCTTGTAGCGCTTGATCTGGCGCTCGAGCACCTCTTCGACCTCGTCGACGGCGACAAACAGATCCGGCGCCTGCTCCTCGGCTCGCAGGATGACGCCGTGGTCGCCGACAAGGGTCACCTGGACTGTGTTGACCTCGCCGGCGTTACGGTGCTGCTGCGTGTGTACCTCCACGGTGGCGCTGGTTATCCCGTCCATATAGCGCCCGAGCTTGTTGAGCTTCTCTTCGATGTGCTGGCGTTGGCGCTCGGTGATCTTGCCGTTGCGGCTCTTGACGGTCAGTTCCATCGTGGTCCTCCATCCCTGTCAGGGGGGCGCCGCGAGGCGCCCGCGTCGGTCAAACAGAACGGCAGAGCCCTCGGGCACACGTGGCGCCGAGGGCTCTGACGACTGTCACCTTGATGTGCGATCCGAAGCGCTCTGGCGATCTGCTGCCATCGCGTACACTTCCTCTCGCGGCGCGCCACGGCATTGTAGCGCGGGGTCTGTCGGCGCGAGGCCGACGTCTTCTTGCGGCGCATTGTACTACGCGCCGGGGGGCGTTTCAAGAGCCAATCGGCACTAGTCCCTTAACCAGAAAGGGCCGAGCGCAGATGCGCTCGGCCCTGGGATGAAAAAAGAAAGTCTACGGCGGCGGTCGCCGGCCCGCGCGCGGCAAGGGGGGGACAAAATTGGGGGGGGGGGGGGGGCCCCGCCCCCCCCCCCCCGGGGCGCCCCCCCCCCCCCCACCCCCCCCCCCACACAACCCACCA
>CAZKTU010000025.1:0-34516 GCA_964555675.1 uncultured Oscillochloris sp. | reverse complement strand
GTCTACGGCGGCGCTCGCCTTCCGGCTCGCGGCAAGGGGGCTACTAAATTGCTGGGAGCTATGTTCCCGCGCGCCGGCCCCGACGTGGCGCCCCGCCGCCGTAGACTCTCCCCCCTTCGAAACCAACAGTACACTACTACGATGAATAAGGCCTTGAATTAGGGCTCCTCCCAGATAAGCGAACCGTCATCTTGGCCCGATTCTTGTAGAAAGACGGGCCCTCAGTTTGCCGATTGGAGCGCCAGATCGGCGTAAAAGGCGCGGGCTCTGGTGTAGGCGGCGTCCCAGGTGAGCTCGCGCGACACGCGGGCCTGCCCGGCCTCGCCCAGGGTGCGCGCCAGGGGCCTATCGCGCAAGAGCAGGCCGATGGTATCGGCCAGGCTATCGACGGCGCCGAAGGGCACGAGCATGCCGTCCTGGCCGTCTCTGATGACGTCGGGCACCCCGCCCGCCCGGGCGCCGACCACCGGCACCCCGTAGCACCATGCCTCGAGGTAGGCGATGCCGAAGCTGTCGGTGCGCGAGGGCTGCGCGTAGACGTCGGCGGCGGCGAGGGCGTCGCGGCGGGTGGCGTCGCTCACGAAGCCCAGCACACGGGTGCGAGCCCGCTCGTCAGGCGGCAGGGCGGCGTAGTGCTGCTCGAAGTGGCCGAGGAGCGGGCCGCACTGCACCCAGGTCGCCTCGACCCCCGCGGCCCAGAGCCGGCGCATGGCCTCGAGCACATGGACGGTGCCTTTGTCGTAGGCGGCCGCGCCGAGGCTCAGGACGATCGGGCCGGCGATGCCCTGGGCCGCCCTGAAGGCCGCGCCATTGCCCCCGGCCACCTCGGCGGGGTCGACGCCCGCGCCAATCACGCGCATGCCCTGGCCGGGCACGCCCCGCGCCGCCAGGAAGTCCCGCTCGAGCCCGGTCATAGTGGCGACGCCGGCGGCGCTGCGCAGCAGGGCGATCTGGTGGGGCATGCTGTAGTACTGGATGATCTGCCGGCTCCCCGGCTCGCCCAGATGCACGAAGGGCGTGCAGAGGTGGGGGATGCCGCGCCGCGCCGCCCAGCGCGCCGCAGGCAAGATGGCGAAGTCGAGGGTGATATTGGTGGTGTGGACGAGGTCCACGTCGGCCAGATCGGGCGACTGGTCGAGGTAGCGCTCCATGGCCGGCAGGCGTGGCGTCAGGGTCGCCATGCGGGCCAGCAGCGGCGCCGTGGCCGGCCCAAGGCGCCCGAGCTCGACCATGAGGCGGCGAATGACCGGGTAGAGGATGGGCGGCCCGGGCAGCCGGCGCACCGGGAAGCGCAGCACCCGCACGCCATTGTGGCTTGACTCGGCCTCGGCCACGCGCCTTTTGCGCCCGTCCCAGAAGTACTCGAGGTCGAGGGCGTCGCTGCTCAGGACGGTGACCCGGTGCCCCTCGCGCACCAGCCGCTCGCCGATCTCGACGAAGTAGCGCGAGGCCCCCGAGGCGCGGTTGTAGAGCTGGTTGATGTGCAGGACGTGCATTAGCGCTCGAGCTGTGCGGCCAACTCGGCCGGCGTGGTCGCGGGCAGCTTGCAGACGAAGCCCTCGCAGACGTAGGCGGTCGCCCGCCCCGCGATGGCGGGCCGCTCGCGCAGCAGCGGCGTGAGCGACGGGGCCTCGGCGTCGCCCGGGGCCGCGCGGGCGATGACCAGGTGGGGGCGGTAGGGCTGCTGGAGTGGCGCGAGCAGGGCCACGGTGTCGGCCGCGGTGGGCTCGCCAATCACGGCGACTTCTTTGATGCGCGTGGCGGCGAGGTCGGCGGCGCAGAGCATGCGCCCGAAGCCCGCCGGGAAGCGGGCCAGCAGCGGGGCGACCCCGGCCAGGATGGCCTCGGCCCGCTCGCGGTAGCGCTCGTTTCCGGTGAGGGCGGCCAGGCGCAGCAGGGCCTCGGCGGCGACAGAGTTGCCCGAGGGGGTGGCGTTGTCGCCGACCTCGCGCGGGCGGGTGACCAGGGCCTCCTGGTCGCGCGCGGTGTCGTAGAGGCCGCCGATCGTTTCGTCCCAGAACAGTTCGAGCATCGCGTCTGCCAGGGTCAGGGCCTCGCGCAGCCAGATGGCCGCGCCGTCGGCGGCGTGGAGGGCCAGCAGCCCGTCGACCAGCAGGGCGTAGTCCTCGAGGAAGCCGAGGGGGCCGGGGCGTCCGTCCTTCCAGGAGCGCAGCAGGCGCCCGTCGGGGCGGCGCAGGTTGGCCAGCAGGAAGCGGGCTGAGCGGGCGGCGGCCTCGGCGTAGCCCTGGCCCGCGCTGGTGCTCTGGCCGAAGGCCATGGCCGCCTGGGCGAGGGCGCGGATCGCCATGGCGTTCCAGGCGGTGATGATCTTCTCGTCGCGGAAGGGCTGGGGGCGCATGGCCCGGGCGGCGTAGAGCCGTTCGCGCCCCGCGGCCGCGACCTGGGCGAGGCGCTCGGGGCTGACCCCGGTGACGCGGGCCACCTCGGCGGGGTCGCGGGGCAGGTTGAGGATATTCTTGCCCTCGAAGTTGCCCTGGCGGCTGACGTCGTAGAGCTGGCAGAAGAGGGCCGTGTCCTCGCCCAGTTGCTCGCGCACCTCCTCGGGTGACCAGACGTAGAAGGCCCCCTCTTCGGCGTGAGGGGCGCCGGGGTAAGGCAGGCTGTCGGCGTCCTGGGTGCTGTAGAAGCCACCCTCGGGGTGGGTCATCTCGCGCAGCAGGTAGCCCAGGGTCTCGTGGGCCACGCGGGCGTAGAGAGGCGCGCCGGTGAGCTGGAAGGCCTCGACGTAGAGGCGGGCCAGTAGCGCGTTGTCGTAGAGCATCTTCTCGAAGTGGGGCACGAGCCAGCGCTCGTCGACGCTGTAGCGGTGGAAGCCGCCGCCGAGCTGGTCGTACATGCCGCCCAGGGCCATCTTGCCCAGGGTCAGCTCGAGCATGGGCAGGGCGCGCTTGTCGCCGCGCAGGTGGGCGCGCAGCAGGAACTCGAGGGTCATGGGTTGGGGAAACTTGGGGGCCCCGCCGAAGCCGCCCTGGCGCGGGTCGAACTGGCGGGCCAGGGCCACGACGGCGCCCGCGAGGATGTCTGCCAGGGGCGGGGCGGCCTCGCCGGCGCCCGCTGTGGCGACGCGGCCCAGGTGCTCGAGCAGCTCGCGGCCCGACTCGGCGATCTCGTCGCGGCGGGTGCTGTAGGCCTCGGCGACCGAGCGCAGCACCTGCTTCCAGCTGGACATGCCGTAGCGGGCGGCCTTCTCGTCGGGGGGGAAGTAGGTGCCGCCGAAGAAGGGCGTGCCGTCGGGCAGGCAGAAGACGTTGAGCGGCCAGCCGCCCTGCCCGCTCATGGCCTGCACGGCGGCCATGTAGACACTGTCGAGGTCGGGGCGCTCTTCGCGGTCGACCTTGATATTGACGAAGAGCTCGTTCTGCAGGGCGGCGGTCGCCTCGTCGTCAAAGCTCTCATTTGACATAATGTGACACCAGTGGCACGCGGCATAGCCGACGCTTACCAGGATCGGCTTATCCTGGCGCTGCGCTCTGGCCAGGGCCTCCGCGCCCCACTCGTACCAGTCGACCGGATTATGGGCGTGTTGAACCAGATATGGGCTGGCCGAGTGGATCAGCCGGTTGGTATAGGTTGGCTGCCCGTGCTCGTCACGGTGCTTTGTGTGCATCAGCTCGCTCCTTGCTCGTGCAAGGCCAACCTGCCAGGTTGGCCTTGCGGAGAGGTCCAGTCCCTCCCAGGACCAAACAGCTCGGCTGTTTGTGGAATAGGTCGGGATCCCGGCAGGAGCATTCTAGCACGGGGGAGCGCCGTGCCTGGTATGGGGCAGCGGGCCCTCAGTCGCCGGCGAGGGGCCAGTGGACCCAGGCGACGAAGCGCCCGGCGCGGAAGGCGGCGCCCAGGTGGCCCTCGGCGAGGGCCTGCTCGACCGAGCCGAGCCCATAGGCATTGCAGACGAAGTCGGCGCAGATGCGCAGGCCCAGGCCGGCCCCGCCGGTGGTGAAGCCGCCGGCGAAGAGGTCGCCGAGCCCGGCGGGAAAGCGCCCCTCGAGCGTGTGGCGCTGCTCGGGCGTGACCCTGTTGGCGACGGCGAAGCGCAGGTCGGCGGGCCCGGGGCCGACGGGGATAATCCAGAGCTCGACCAGCCCATCGGAGCTGTGGCGGGTGGCATTGTTGATCAGGTTGTAGAGGACGCGGTCGAGGGCGGCGAACTCGAGGCAGCGCTCGGCGATGGCGCCGCTGAAGGCCGTGTGGACCTCCATGCGCACCGGGGCCTCGCCCAGGCGGTGCTCGCCGCGGGCCCACTTCTCGACCAGCAGGTCGACGCTATGGAGCCGGCGGGCGCTGTCGCGAGCCGCGGCCGCGTCGTCGAGGTCGCCGACACAGTTGCGCATGATCTTGAGCTGGTCGCGGGCCAGGAAGAACATACGATGGAACTGCTCGGGGCCGATCAGGCCGCGGACAGTGAGCTGCAGGTAGGCCGAGAGGGCCTGGAGCGCGCCGCCCTTGAGGTCGTGGAGCACCTGGCGCGCCCGCGGGCCGACCTCGTCGGCGGCCAGGGTTAGCTCACGCACCTCGCGTAGCAGCTCGTCCCATCCGAGGGCGGCGAGGCGCTCGGGCAGGGCCGCGAGGGCGCCCTGGGGGTCGGCCTGGCCGGCCTGCAGCAGCACGAGCAGCTCGCCCAGGCTTGTATAGAGGCGCATGACGAGCCGGCGTCCGGCGGGCGCGAAGTCGCCGAGGGCGATACCCATGCCGTCGCCGCTGTAGCGGAAGGGGCGATACGAAGCCAGCTGGCTCGGGGCGAGGGCTGCGAGGTCGCCAAGTGTGAGTTCAGTAGTAGGGTCGCTCATCTGCGCCATCCTCTTGGTGGCGTGTAGTCGGTTTCTTTCTAGATGAACGCAGGCGATGGAGCGTCGTGACACACGCTAGGGGTGAACGCCGTTGCGCTTGGCGCCGTAGCTACAGACGATCAGCTCCTCGATCTCGCCGCGTTTGCGGCCGTCGCAGTTGATCTTGCGGCTGGCGAGGATGCTCTCGTGGACGGGCTGGCCGTTATAGAGGGCGCGGGCCAGCTCGGTGTACGAGTTGCTGAGCATGACGTAGCAGCCGCGCTCGGCGAGGGCCTGGAAGACCTCGGCCAGGCGGCGCTGCTCGGCCTCGGCGAAGCCCTGGCCGGTGTAGGCGGTGAACGAGGCGGTGGCGCTGATCGGCACGTAGGGCGGGTCGAAGTAGACGAAGTCGCCGGGCCTGGCCGTCTCGAGCACGTCGGCGAAGTCGCCGCGGCGCAGCTCGACGTTGCGCAGGGCGCGGCTGCACTCGCGCATATTGTCGGGGTCGACGATCAGGGGGTTCTTGTAGTGGCCGAAGGGCGCGTTGAACTGGCCCTTATTGTTGAGCCGGTAGAGGCCGTTGTAGCAGGTCCGATTGAGGAAGATCGTGCGGGCGGCCCGCTCGACCGTGGGGCGCTGGCGGAAGTCGGGCCGGCGATCCCAGGCCCGGATCTCGTAGAAGAACTCTTTGTCGCCGAAGCGGGGGCGGAGGGCGAGCAGCAGCTCGATCAGCTCCTCGGCGTTGTCGCGCACGGCCTCGTAGCACTCGACCAGCTCGGGGTTGTAGTCGCCGAGCACGGCGCCGCCGGCCAGCCGCCCGCTGTTCCACAGGTGAAAGAAGAGGGCCCCGCCGCCCACAAACGGCTCGTGGTAGCGCCGAAAGCGCGCGGGCAGTCGGACCGTCAGCTCGGGCAGCAGCTGGCCCTTGCCGCCGGCCCACTTGAGGAAGGGACGAGCTGGCACGCTCACTCCGGAACAGGATGGGTCGGCGCCTGGGGCGACCGCCCGGTTGATTGCTGAAGTCGGATTATAGCACACCCGCCGGTCCGGGCGGGGTGTACAATAGGGCCTATGCATAAAACGATCTGTCTCTACTGCGGGTCGCGCTTCGGCGAAGACCCGGCATTTCGGGCGGCCGCCGCCGAGCTTGGCGCGGCCGTGGCGGCGCGCGGCTGGCGGCTGGTCTATGGCGGGGGGAGCGTCGGGCTCATGGGCGTGGCCGCCCGCGCGGCCCTGGCGGGCGGGGGCGAGGTGGTCGGGATCATCCCCCAGGCCCTGCTCGAGCGCGAGCAGGGGCTCGACGAGGTGAGCGAGCTGATCATCACCGAGAGCCTGCGCGAGCGCAAGGGCATTATGTTCGAGCGCAGCGATCTCTTCGTCGCCCTGCCCGGCGGCTTCGGCACGCTGGAAGAGGTGGTCGAGACCCTGACTCTGCGGCAGCTGCGCTACCACAACAAACCGATCTACTTCCTGAATACAGCCGGCTTCTTCGACCCGCTGCTGGCCTTCTTCGAGCACGCCGTCGCGGCGGGCTTCATCCAGCGCGACCACCTGGGCCTCTTCGCAGTGGTCAGCGAGGTGCAAGAGCTGCTGGCCCTGGTCGAGCACGGGGGGTAGTTTTACAACGAGGGTTCCATTTTTCACCACGAAGACCACGAAGAACGCGAAGGATTAGAGCCTGCCCGGTGCCAGAGCCTTGCGACTGTGCCAAGCAGGCGGCTCGCAAAGACTCAGCCTGGCACAGCTTCTCTCCTCCCTTCGTGACCTTCGTGCCCTTCGTGGTCAAATTGACCGCGACCAGGGCCGGGCTGTGCCCCTAGAATGGCCAGTCTTCCCTGGCTGGGCTGCCGTCTGAGTAGTTGGTCTTTCGTCCTTGGTCGCAACCGGGCAGGCATTTTCGGAAAGCTCTACTGGGACCGCCCGGCGCCGTGCGGGCGCCCGTGGCGTATAATGCGCCCAGCGATGGAACAGCAGTGGAGTGAGCGATGATCGAGATCAAATCCCCCGTGCGCGTGCGCTTCGCGCCGAGCCCGACTGGCTTTCTGCATATCGGCGGCGTGCGCACGGCCCTCTTCAACTGGCTCTTCGCGCGCCACTATGGCGGCCAGTTCATCCTGCGCATCGAGGATACCGACGAGAAGCGCTTCGTCGAGGGCGCGGCGAACGACATTATGGACTCGCTGCGCTGGGTCGGCATCGACTGGGACGAAGGCCCCGACAAGGGCGGCCCCCACGCCCCGTATGTGCAGTCGCAGCGCAACGACCTGGGCATCTACAAGACCTACAGCGACCAGCTGCTCGCGGCGGGCAAGGCCTACATGTCCTTCACCACCGAGGAGGAGCTGACCCAGATGCGCGCCGCGGCCGAGGCGCGGGGCGTCAAGTCGTTCCGCTTCCGCGGCCCCGAGCGCGACTGGAGCCTCGATCAGCAGCGCGAGCAGGCGGCCACGGGCAAGCCCTACACCATCCGCCTGAAGACGCCTTTCGAGGGCGAGACCCGCTTCAGCGATCTGGTGCGCGGCGCCGACGAGATTGTGGTCCAGCACGAGCAGCTCCAGGATATCGTGCTGATCAAGAATAGCGGCATGCCTGTCTACCACTTCGCCCACCTCGTCGACGATCATCTCATGGGCATCACCCACGTGATGCGCGCCGAGGAGTGGGTGCCCTCCACACCGTACCACGTGCTGCTCTACGGGGCCTTCGGCTGGGAGGCGCCGGTCTTCGCGCATCTGCCGGTGATCCTGCGCCAGGACGGCAAGGGCAAGCTCTCGAAGCGCAAGGACGACGTGGCGGCCAACCGCTTCTGGGAGCGGGGCTACCTGCCCGAGGCCATGGCCAACTACCTGGCCCTGCAGGGCTGGAGCTACGACGACAAGACCGAGATCATGAGCCTCGACGAGATCGTCGAGCGCTTTACGATCGACCGGGTACAGGCCAGTGGGGCGCGCTGGAACCCCGATAAGCTGCGCGACATGAACGGCATCTACATCCGCAAGCTGCCCGCAGGCGAGGTAGCCGAGCGGATCGTGCCCTACCTAGCCCAGGCCGGCCTGCTGTCCGACCCGCCCACAGACGAGGAATTGACCTACATTCACACCCTCACGCCCCTCGTCCACGAGCGTCTCGAGGAGCTGGGACAGGCCCCCGAGCTGCTCGACTTCTTCTTCAAGGACGTGCGGCCCGGCCCCGAGGGCTACGACCCGGCCCTGCTCATCCCCAAGAAGATGGATGCGGCCCAGACGCTTGACTTGCTGCGGGCCGTCCACGGGGCCCTGAACGCGGTCGACGCCTGGTCGCCGGGCGCCCTCGAGGAGGCCCTGCGGGCCCTCGGCGAATCGATCGAGGTGAAGCCCGGCCCGCTCTTCGGGGCGGTGCGCGTGGCCGTGAGCGGGCGCACCGTGGCCCCGCCGCTCTTCGACATGCTGGCCGCCCTCGGCCGCGACCGGGCCCTGGCGCGCGTGGCCGCCGCGGCGGCTGCACTGGAGTAGCGCCCGTGACCCCCACATGGACCAGCTCTGTTCACCACGACGGCTCGCCCGTCTATGTCCATGCGCCCGAGCAGCGGGTGGGCGCCGCGGCGACGATCAGGCTGCGGGTCGGCCGCGACGCCCCGGTGACGGGGGTCTGGCTGCGCACCTGCCCCGACGGCGAGCAGGCGGTCGCGCCGATGGCCCCGGCCGGCGGCGATAGCGTCTGTAGCTGGTGGACGATCGAACTGCCCCTGGGCATGCTGCGCACGGGCTACCGCTTCTTGCTCGCGACCGACGCGGGCCACCTCTGGTATAACGCCGCCGGCGTAGTCGGCCACTACCCCACCGACGCCAACGACTTCAAGCTCCTGGCCGACGCCAGGATGCCGGCCTGGGTGCGCGACACCGTTTTCTACCAGATCTTCCCCGACCGCTTCGCCGACGGCGACCCCGGCAACAATGTGCGCGACGGCGAGTACCGCTACGGCGGCAAGCCGGTGGTCGCGCGGCCCTGGGGCACGCTGCCGAACAAGGCCACCGGCGGCAACGAGTTCTTCGGCGGCGACCTGCAGGGCGTGGCCCAGCGGCTCGACTACCTGGCCGATCTGGGCGTGAACGCGGTTTACCTGAACCCGATCTTCCAGGCCCCGAGCAACCACAAGTACGACGTGGCCGACTACGAGCGGGTCGACCCGCACCTGGGCGGCGACGAGGCTCTGGCGGGGCTGCGGGCGGCGCTCGACGAGCGGGGCATGCGCCTGATGCTCGACATCGTGCCCAACCACTGCGGGGTGACCCACCCATGGTTCGTGGCCGCCCAGGCTGACCCCAAGGCGCCCACGGCCGAGTTCTTCACCTTCACGCGGCGACCGGATCAGTACGCGACCTGGCTGGGCGTCAGCACCCTGCCGCGGCTCGACTATCGCAGCGAGCGCCTGCGGGCCGCGATGTACGCCGGCCCCGACGCGATCATGCGCAAGTGGCTGCGCCCGCCCTACAGTATCGACGGCTGGCGCATCGACGTGGCCAATATGCTCGGCCGCCAGGGGCCGCACAACCTCGGCCATAAACTTGGGCGCGGCATCAGGCGGGCCGTCAAGGCCGAGCGCCCCGAGGCCTACCTCCTGGGCGAGCACTTCTTCGACGGCACCCCCCACCTCCAGGGCGACGAGCTCGACGCGACCATGAACTACCAGGGCTTCACCTTCCCGGTGTGGCGCTGGCTGGCCGGGCGCGAGGTCGGGACGCATCCCTGGGCCGACCAGAACCCCATCAGTACCGAGCAGATGGTGGCGCAGTGGACGGCCTTCCGCGCCGCGATTCCCTGGCAGATCGCCACTCAGCAGTTCAACCTGCTGGGCAGCCACGATACGCCCCGCCTGCGCAGCATCCTCGGCGGCGACCTTGGCCTGGTGCGGGTGGCGGCGGCCCTGCTCTTCACCTATCCGGGGGTGCCCTGCGTCTACTACGGCGACGAGCTCGGCTTCGAGGGCGGCCCCGACCCCGACTGCCGGCGCTGTATGCAGTGGGACGAGGCGGCCTGGGACCACGAGCTGCGCGGCTTCTTCCAGCGCCTGGCCCGCCTGCGCCGCGAGGCCCCAGCCCTGCGCTGGGGCGGCTTCCAGCTGCTCTACGCCGCCGGCGACAGCGTGGCCTTCCTGCGCGAAGCCCCCGAGGAGCGGCTGCTGGTGGTCGCGCGGCGCGCCGACGACGGCTTGCGCGAGCTGCCGGTGCGCCACGGCGGGCTGCCCGATGGGGTGCGCCTGCGCGAGCTGCTCGGCGGGGCCGAGGCGAGCGTGCAGGGCGGGAGGCTGCCCCTCGCGGCGCTGCCCGCGGCGGGCGCTCTGGTCTGGCGTGTCGAATAAGCGCTGTGGGAACGAACCGGGCAGCTGGGGCGTTTAGCACCTATGATACGCTTAACCCGGGAGGAGCCAATGTTCCGTCTGATCATACGCCGTCTCTGGATCGCCCTGGCCCTGCTCGTCGTCTTGGGCGCGGGGGCCCTGCAGCAGCCCCGCGCCGCCTACGCCTGCTCGTGCATGGCCCCGCCGCCGCCGAGCGAGGCCCGCGACAGCGCCGTGGCCGTCTTCGCCGGCACGGTCGCCGGCATCGCCCCCAATGGCCCCAACGGCACCAGCCTGCTCGTCACCTTCGACCTGCAGCAGAGCTGGAAGGGCCCCGAAGGCCGGCAGCTCACCATCGCCACGGGCGCCGACAGCGCCGGTTGCGGCGTGAGCTTCACCCAGGGCGAGGAGTACCTGGTCTACGGCTTCGCCCAGGAGGGGCAGATCTGGACCAGCCTTTGCTCGCGCACGGCCCCTCTGGCCAACGCCGGCGACGACCTGGCCGCCCTGGGGGCTGGCAACCAGGTGGATGGCGCGGCGGCGCCCGTCACCACGAGCACCATGGGCATTCCCTGGCTGCCGCTGGCGATCGGCGGGGTGGGCGTGCTGCTGCTGATCGGCCTGATCGCCGGCTGGCAGGGGCGGCGCTAAGACGGGGAGGCCATGCTCAGGGGGCTTTGCGGCGCGTTGACGGGAAGGCGCTGCCTGTGGTAAGATACCCGCCGTTGCTTTCTATATGGTAGCTACCCTGAGGAGTGGTGTTGTGAGCGCCAAAATGAAGGTTTTGCTCGTCCAGGATGTTGACCACCTGGGCAAGGCGGGTGAGCTGAAAGATGTCTCCGGCGGTTTTGGGCGCAACTTTCTGATCCCGAAGGGCTTCGCTGTGCTGGCCACCCGCGGCCAGATCAAGCAGGCCGAGGAGCGCATGGCCGCCCAGCGCAAGCGGGTCGACGCTGCGCGCAAGGACGCTGAGGCTCTGGCCGCCCGGCTGAACGGGGTCACCCTGACCTTCGTCGCGAAGGTGGGCGAGCAGGATCGGCTGTATGGCTCGGTCACCAGCTCCGACATCGCCGAGCGGATCCACGAGCAGCTCAAGATCGAGCTCGACCGCCGCAAGATCGAGCTCGACGAGCCGATCAAGCGCACCGGCACCTTCCCCGTGAGCATCAGGCTCGTCGCCGGCGTCGAGCCGGTGGTGAATGTGGTGGTCCAGGGCGAGGGCGGCCCCGCCCCCGTCGCGGCGCCCGCCGCCGAGACCGAGGCCGAGGAGCCGACCGACGAGGCGTAGTGCGGGCCTCTAGCCCGTCTGTGCTACAATTGAAGAGCGTCCGACCGATGTGCCGTGGCGTCAAGCCCGGCACATCGTCTTTCTCCACACAGTGTGGATAACTCTGGGGAGAGACGGGGGACGGACGCTGGAGAGAGGGGAAAGGCTGTGGATCGCTCCGTACCCTTTGACCTTCAGGCCGAGCGGGCCACCCTCGGCGCGATCCTGCTCGAGCGCGACGCGATCGTCGCCGTAGCCGCCTGGCTGCCCCCCGAGTATTTCTACCTCGAGAAGCACGCCCTTATCTACGAGGCGATGCTCGCCTGCTACAACCGGCGCGAGCCGCCTGACCTGGCCACGGTGGCCGCCGAGCTGCGCCGCCACGAGCGCCTCGACCTGGTCGGCGGGCTCGCCTTCCTCGGCGAACTGGCCGCCGAGGTGCCCACCGCCGTCCATATCGAGTACTACGGCCGCAGCGTCGAGCGTACCGCCACGCTGCGCCGCCTGATCGAGGTCGGCGGCAAGATCGCCGCCATGGGCTACGACGAGACCGAGGACCTCGAGGCCACCCTCGACAAGGCCGAGGCCGAGCTCTTCACCGTCTCGCAACGCCGCAGCACCCAGGACTTCGTCCCGATCAGCCAGATCGTCAATACGCTCTTCACGCAGATCGAGAGCCTGCAGGAGCGCCGCGGCGAGGTCGCCGGCGTGGCTACGGGCTACAACGACCTCGACGAGCTCACCGGCGGCCTGCAACCCAGCGACCTGATCATCCTGGCGGCCCGGCCGAGCGTGGGCAAGTGCGTTCGTTGGGATACCCTGGTCGCCAATCCAATCACCGGCGAGCGCCTGACGATTGAGGAAGCGGTGCGTCGCCGCCTGCCCTCGGTCTACGGCCTTTCGGAGGCAGGCACGCTGCGCCCAGCCCTCGTGGCCGACTGGATCGATAGCGGCGTGCAACCCTGCTTCCGCGTCCGTACGCGCACCGGCCGCCACGTCGATGTCACCGGGCACCACCCGTTTCGCACCGTCGACGGCTGGACGCCGCTCCACGACCTGAAGGTTGGTGACGGGATCGCCGTTCCGCGGGCCGTGCCGGTCTTTGGCAGCGACGAGAGCTGGCCGCTCGAGCTGGTGCGTCTGCTCGCCTACTTTATCGCCGAGGGTGGTCTCACCGGCAGGTCGCCCGCCTTCACCAACACCGACCCGGTCATTGTCGACGATTTCCGCGCCACGATCGCCCGCCACTTCCCGGCCTGTCGGCTGCGCCAGGAGCGGATCACCTATACCGTCGCCCAGGATCGCAGCCAGTGGGCCGGCAAGGGCGGCGTGATGCCGCCCAACCCTGTGACGGTTTGGCTCACCGGGCTTGGCCAGATGGGCAAGTTGGCGAAGGACAAGTTCTTCCCGCCCTGTGTCTGGCGCTGGAGCCGCCGCTACCTCGCCGAGTTCTTGCGCGCGCTGATGAGCTGCGACGGCTCGATCTACCAGCTCGCCGGGCGGGTGCGGATCGAGTTCACCGTCGCCTCGCCGCAGCTCGCGGCCGACTTGCACCACGCCTTCGTCCGCTTCGGGCTGGTCGCCAAGCTGTACAAGACCTCTCAGGGGGCGTGGCGGGTCGAGATGACCGACCCGGCCTCGGTGCGCCGCTACCAGGAGCAGATCGGTTGGATCGGCGAGAAGACGACCCGCTTCGCGGAGTACGCCTTCACCGTGCCGCCGCGGGGTAGCAATGTCGGCCACGTGCCCAGCGCGATCTGGCCCACTGTGGTCTCGGCCGCCCGGCAGCAGGGGCTGTCGCTGGTTGAGCTGGGCCGGCAGAGCGGCGAGACGACGGCCCAGGGCAAGTATGGCGGCTTCAATCCGCACCTGAAGCGCAGCCTGCCTCAGGGGCGACTGGCGCGCTACGCCGCGGTGCTCGACGAGCCGCGGCTCGCCGCTGCCGCTAGCCCCGATATCTACTGGGACGAGATCGTTAGTATCGAGCCGATCGGCGAGCACCAGGTCTATGACCTGTGCGTGCCCGATGGTGCCAACTTCATCGCCCAGGATATCTGCGTCCACAACACCTCGCTCGCGCTCTCGCTGGCCTACAATGTGGCCTTCCTGTCGCGCTCGACGGTGGGTGTGTTCAGCCTCGAGATGAGTCGCGACCAGCTGGTGCAGCGCATCCTGGCCATGCACACCGGCATCGATATGCAGCGCCTGCGCACCGGCAACCTGCGGGCCGACGAGCTGAACCTGGCCTTCGAGGGCATGGGCGTGCTCTCTGAGCTGCCGATCTATATTGAGGATACGCCCGGCCTCAGCATCACCGAGGTGCGCTCGAAAGCTCGCCGCCTGCACGCCGAGACGGGGGTCAACCTGATTATGATCGACTACCTGCAGCTGATGTCGGGCCGCCGCACCGACAACCGCGTGCAGGAGGTCAGCGAGATCAGCCGCGGCCTCAAGGCCCTGGCCCGCGAGCTCAATGTGCCGGTGATCGCCCTCTCGCAGCTCTCGCGCGCCGTCGAGGGCCGCCAGAGCCACGTGCCGATGCTGTCGGACCTGCGCGAGTCGGGCTGTCTGGCCGGCGAGAGCCTGGTCTATCTGCCCGACGAGGGCGTCTATCGCCGCATCGACGAGCTAGTCGGTAAGGCGGGCTTCAAGGTGCTGGCGCTGAACACCGAGACCTGGAAGCTGGAGCCGCGCCCCGTGACCAACGCGTTCAGCACCGGTGTGAAGCCGGTGTACCGGCTGACGACGCGCCTTGGCCGCTCGATCCGCGCCACCGGCAACCACAAGTTCCTGACGGTCGACGGTTGGAAGCGGCTCGACGAGCTGACCAAGGAGGATCGCCTCGCGCTGCCGCGTCAGCTTCCCGGCCCCGCTGCCGCGACGATGTGTGACGACGAGCTGGCCCTCCTCGCACTGCTGATCGGCGATGGCTGCACCCTCGCACGCCAGCCGATCCACTTCACCACCGCCGACGCCGATATGGCGCAGCTCGCCGCCGAGCTGGCGACGCGGGTCTTCGGCGACGCGGTGACGCCGCGGGTGAGCCCCGAGCGAACCTGGTACCAGGTCTTTCTCGCCGCAAGCGCACGGCTCACCCACGGCGTGCGCAACCCGGTGGCGGCCTGGCTCGACACCATGGGTGTGTTCAACCTGCGCTCTCACGAGAAGCGCGTGCCCGAGCGGGTCTTTGCCCAGCCGGCGGCCCAGATCGCCCACTTCCTCAGGTATCTCTGGGCGACCGACGGGTGCGTGCATCTGAGCTCCGGCGGGCGCCACGCGCCGACCGTCTACTACGCGACGAGCAGTGAGCGGCTTGCGACCGATGTCCAGTCGCTGTTGCTCCGCCTTGGGATTAACGCTACTCTCCGACGCACACCTCAGACAGGGAAGGGCCGTGACCAGTTCCACGTCGATGTGAGCGGTAGCACAGACCAGCGGCGCTTCGTGGAACTTGTGGGCGCCGTCGGTCTAAGGAAGCAGGCGCAACTGGAGCTTGTAGACGCGTATCTGACTCACCGCACAGCTAACACGAACCGCGATGTATTACCGCGCCAGGTGTGGCGTGCCCTTGCTGTTCCAGCTATGCAGGCTCTGGGAATGACCACACGCGAAATGCAAGTAGGTCTCGAAAACGCCTATTGTGGAACGGCGCTGTACAAGCAGAATGTAAGTCGCGAGCGCGCACAACGACTAGCACAAGTTGTGGGGAGCGACGAACTCCACCGACTCGCGACAAGCGACGTCTACTGGGACGAAATCGTCTCCATCGAGCCGGACGGCAAGGCTGAGGTGTACGACCTGACAGTGGAAGGCTTGCACAACTTCGTAGCAAATGACATTATTCCGCATAATTCTATTGAGCAGGATGCCGACATCGTCATGTTCATCTACCGCGAGGAGCTCTACGACAAGGAGACGGACAAGAAGGGCATTGCGGAGATCCACATGGCCAAGCACCGCAACGGCCCCCTCGGCATCGTCCCCCTGCGCTTCGAGGCCCGCACCACGCGCTTCCAGAACCTCGAGCGCTACCGGGCCCCCGAGGGCTACTAGCCAGGCTTGCCCGTGTGCTCCAAAGGGTCGGCCCGCCAGGGCCGGCCCTTTTTGCTGTGACGGGTTGGGCCGCGCCCTGGCCCCACGGTGCTACAATGAGCCGCCGCCGGACGGTGGCGGCGGAGCAATCTGACCCTGGAGAGAGACCGCATGACTCGCTCGCTCTACCTGGCCCCGCTGGAGGCCCACGCCGGCACCTCGCTGCTCTCGCTGGGCATCCTGGACTATGTGCTGCGCAAGACGCGCCGGGTGGCCGTCTTTCGGCCCGTCATTCGCGACCTGGCGCTGACCCAGCGCGACGAGACGATCGACCTGTTGCTGGCTCACTTCGGGCTCGAGCAGGCCTACGACGAGACCTATGCCCTGAGCGTCGCAGAGGCCGACGAGCTGCTGGCCCATAACCATGTCGACCAGCTGCTCAACAAGATCATCGCCGCCTACCAGCGGCTCGAGCAGCGCTTCGATGTGGTGCTCTGTCTGGGCTCGGACAGCGGTCACGAGTCGCCGGTGTTCGACCTGCCGCTGAGCAGCGAGGTGGCGCGCAGCCTCGACAGCTCGGTGCTGCTGCTGACCGACGGCGGCGGGCGCAGTCTCGAGGAGCTCGCGAGTGCGCTGTTGCAGGCCCGCGACGCCTTCGCGGCCAAGGGCTGCCCGGTGGTAGCTATGGTGGTGAATAAGGTCGACCCAGGGCAGCGCGAGGCGTTGCACGGCGCCCTGGCCGGCGCGCTGGCTCTCGAGCCCGAGCAGCTGGTGGTCATCCCCAGCGACCCGGTGCTGGCCAGCCCGACCCTGCGCGAGATCGCCGAGCAGCTGGGCGGCGAGGTGCTGTATGGGCAGGATCAGCTTGATCGGCAGGCCCAGCGTTTCATGATCATCGCCATGCAGATGGAGCACTACCTCTCGCGGCTGACCGACCACGCCTTGCTCCTCACCTCGGGCGATCGGGGCGAGATCATCCTGAGCGCGGTGCTCGCCCATCAGTCAGCCAATTACCCGTCGGTGGCCGGGCTGGTGCTGACCACGGGCGAGCGGCCGAGCCCGGCCCTGACCCGGCTGCTCGACGGGCTGGCCGACATCCCGCCGATCCTGGCGGTGGAGAGCGAGACCTACGAGACGGCGACCAACCTCTACCGGGTCAAGTCGTACATCACCGCCGACAACCCCACCAAGATCGCCGCGGGGCTGCAGCTCTGTGCGCGCTACATCGACGGCGACGCGCTGGAGCAGCGCTATGGGCGCATCGAGCCGCGGGGGATCTCGCCGCGGCTGTTCCTCTACAATCTGAGCCAGCGGGCCAGGGCTGATCGGCGGCGGATCGTGCTGCCCGAGGGCGAGGAGGAGCGGATTTTGCGGGCGACGGCCACGCTGGTCGCCGAGCAGATCGCGGATATCACCCTGCTGGGCGACCCGGCGAGCATACGGGCTACGGTCAACCGGCTGGGGCTCGAGCTGGACCTGAGCCAGGTCGAGATGATCGACCCGGCGCGCTCGCCGCGTTTCGAGCAGTATGCCGAGCAGCTCTACGCGCTGCGCCGTGAGCGTGGGCTCACCCGCGAGCAGGCCAACGACCTGATGCTCGACGTCTCGTTCTACGGCACCATGATGGTGCAGCTGGGCCACGCCGACGGCATGGTCTCGGGGGCGATACACACGACGGCCCACACCATCCGGCCGGCGCTGCAGTTCGTGAAGACGCGGCCGGGGATCTCGATTGTCTCGTCGGTCTTCTTCATGTGCCTCGAGGATCGCGTGCTGGTCTACGGAGACTGCGCGATCAACCCGAAGCCGACGGCCGAGCAGCTGGCGGATATTGCGATCGCCTCGGCCGACACGGCGCGGCTGTTCGGGGTCGAGCCGCGGGTGGCCATGCTCTCGTACTCGACGGGGGCCTCGGGCGCGGGCGAGGAGGTCGAGCGGGTGCAGGCGGCCACGGCGCTGGCGCTGGCGCGGCGCCCCGACCTCTTGCTCGAGGGGCCGCTCCAGTATGACGCGGCGGTGGACGAGAGCGTAGCGCGGACCAAGCTGCCGGGATCGAAGGTGGCCGGCCGGGCGACGGTGCTGATCTTCCCCGACCTGAACACGGGCAACAACACCTACAAGGCGGTACAGCGCGAGACGGGCTCGATCGCGGTCGGCCCGGTGCTGCAGGGGCTGAACAAGCCGGTCAACGACCTGAGCCGCGGCTGCCTGGTCGACGACATTATCAACACCGTGGCGATCACGGCGATCCAGGCCCAGGGCGGGCAGGCGCCGCTGTAGCGCTGGCTCGGAGGGGCCTGGCCCCTCCGGCCCACCTGGCTAGGGGGCTGAGCGGTGATCAGGTCAAAAAGAAGTACGCGGTGAGGCTGACGCTGATCGCGATGACCGTGTAGCGGACGTAGGTCGGTTTGATCTGGCGGGCGATCGAGGCCCCGCCATAGCCGCCGATGATCGCGCCGGTGGCCATCAGCAGGGCGATCGGCCACTGGACCACCCCGGCGATCACGAAGGTCGCCACGGCGATGCCGTTGACCAGGCCGGCCTGTAGCGTCTTGAGGGCGTTCATCTCGTGGATGTTCTCGAGGCCGAGCATACTGAGCACGGCCAGGGTGAGGATGCCTAACCCGGCGCCGAAGAAGCCGCCGTAGATCGCGATCGCGAAGTAGAGCAGCAGGATGCCCGCGCGCTGCAGGGGTCCGGCCGCGCCTCGGCCGCCGAGGCGGCGCGCCAGGCGGGTGAGGCGGGGGCTGGTGGCGAAGACCGCGGTGGCGAGCAGCAGCAGGTAGGGGATGAGCTGCTCGAACACGGCCTCGCGGGTGCGCAGCAGCAGCAGCGCGCCGAGCAGGCCGCCAGTCAGGCTGATGGCGCTGAAGAGCAGGATGCCGCGTCGCTGCACGACCAGCTCGCGCCTGTAGGCCCCGATGCTCGCCAGGACGCCGGGCCAGAGGGCCACGGTGTTGGTCGCGTTGGCGCTGATCGGGGGGATGCCCGCGAGGAGCAGGGCGGGGAAGGAGATGAAGCTGCCCCCGCCGGCCACCGAGTTAATCGTACCGGCGGCCATAGCGGCGAAGAAGAGGATCGTCATCTGGACAGGGCTGATCGGGTCGCCGCTCATTGATCTGTCTCCGTAAAGGCGCACTACGACGATGGGCAGTGTACCACTGCCCGGGCCCTGCAATGGCGCGTTGCTTTTATGCTAAACTAGGCTCTGTTACGATTCTCACGAACTCTTGTGTACAAGGAGGTACGGCCATGAGCTGGCGCCCTTCAGGTGGTTCCGCTCCGCAGTCCCCGCCCCCCAGCGCGCCCCGCAGGTCATCGGGGGGCGCGCCGCCCCCGCTGATCGATCCGCAGCTGCAGGGCCTGATCATCGCCGCGCTCGTGGTTGGCCTGGTGGGTCTGGGCCTGATGGTGGCCTTTGGCGGCGCTTTCGGGAGCGGCACGCAGACGGCGGCCCAGCCGGCCCAGCCAGCCCAGCCCGCCGCACGCCCCACGGCCCCGCCCGTGGCTACGGCGGCGCCCGCAGCTGCGCAGCCGACGGCGGCCCCCGCGGGCGACGCGACCATCCCGAGCGAGCCGCGGGGCCCGGCCCTGGCCTCGGGCAGCGGGCAGGCGGTCACGATCGGCTCTGACGGCGATCAGCTGGCCTTCGATCAGACCGAGGTTGCGGTGCCCAACGGCCTGGTGACGCTGACCTTCCAGAACAACGCCACCGCGGTGCAGCACAACTGGGTGCTGGTGCAGGGCGGCGACGACGTCGCCACAGCGGTCAACGACGCCGCGCAGGCCCAGGTGCGGGTCACACGCAACGCCGCGGGCGCGGTGCCGCCGGCCGACACGACGGGCCTGCTTGTGGCCACCCAGATGATCGACGCGGGCGGCAATGTGACCTTCACCTTCGAGACGCCCGGGGCCGGCACGTACGAGTTTATCTGCACCTTCCCCGGCCACTACCTCGCCGGCATGAAGGGCAACTTGGTCGTGAATTAGTACTCCGTCCGAGCGACTCTGCGGGGTTGGGCGCGCACATAGCTGGTAGGGCGCACGCATGGGTGCGCCCTTGCGGGAGGCGGCCGATCCGCAGCGCGCGCAGAACGGGGAGGGCATATGCCCTCCCCGTTCTGTTTAGGTTGCCGCCGAGGCTTCAGGCCGTCGCGTAGGGCTGGCGCTCGCGCAGGGGCGTGCGCCGTGTCACATAGTTGCGGGCCTGGGCGCCGAGGATGTCCCAGGTCATGCGCATCTGGGCGCCCCAGGGGGCCGGGGCCATCTGCTTGTGCATATAGCTGTCGAAGGTGAGGCGCTGCACATCGGGGTTGCGGCACATCTCGGTGAAGACTTCCATCTGCCGCTCGTTGCCGTAGCCCCACCACTGCAGGAAGCGCAGGAACTTATACATGGTGCCGTACTGCTTCCACCAGCGCTGCTCGTAGGCCCGCAGGTTCTGGGCGCTAGGGGCGTCGAGGTGGCGAGCGAGGACCTCGGCGGCGATCTGGCCGCTCTTCATCGCCCAGTAGATGCCCTCGCCCGAGGTGTGCACCACCAGGCCGGCGGCGTCGCCGATCAGCATAGCCCGGTCGAAGGCCAGCTGCTTGCGCGGCTCCATGGGCAGGGCGTGGGCCTCGCGCAGGATCAGGCGGCCGCCATCGAGGGCCGGGCCGAGGCGAGCCTTGAGATTGGCCAGCAGGGTCTTGGCCTGCTCGGTGTGGCCGGGGCCGGCGCCGATGCCCACGGCGATATGGTCGCGCTTGGGGAAGGCCCAGGCATAGAGGTCGGGGCTGACCTCGGCGCCGAGATAGAGGTCGGCCGTATCTTCCCAGCGGGCCATCTGGCTCGCGGGGAGGGCGATGCGCTCCTGGATGGCCACGGCGCGGGGGAGGTTCGGCAGGCCGAGGAAGCGGGCGGTGGGCGAGTAGGCCCCATCGGCGCCGATCACCGCGTCGGCGGTGATGGTGTGCTCGGAGCCGTCGGACAGCGAGCGGTAGCTGGCGGTGACGCCGGCGGGCTCGACGCGCAGGCCGGTCAGCTGGGCGTGGAGCAGCTCGGCGCCGCGCTCCTGGGCGCGCTCGCGCAGGTAGCTGTCGAAGACCTCGCGGCGGACCATAGCGACATAGTCGTCGGGGGTGGGGGTGCTGCCGGCGACCTCGATGCGGGTCTCCTGGCCCGAGGGCGAGACGACCAGGCAGTGGCGGACCTTACGGTCGATCAGCGAGGTGGGCAGTTCGAACTCATGGAAGGCGGCCGGAGGGACGGCGCCGCCGCAGGGCTTGGCCCTGGTCAGCTCCTTCTCGATCAGCACCGTCTCGACGCCGAGGCCCCGCAGGGTGATCGCCGCCGTCGCTCCGCCCACAGATGCGCCGACAATCAGCACGCGCTGCGCCATCAGGACACTCCCTCTAGAGAGCCGTGCGGCTCTGGTGTGCGCCGCCCCTAGGCGGCCAGCCCGATCGCGGCGGCGAGCATGCCCCAGACGAAGAGCATAATCGCTGTCGCGTTGAAGAAGACCTCGTTATGTTCGGGGTCGCGGATGAAGCGCACGTTGGGGATGCTCTGGAGGGCGAGGAGGACGGTCACGACCGCGGCGGCGATGGTGTGGCCCCAGAGGAAGAGCAGGCCGATCACGCCGATCTGGGCCAGGCCCATGATCACCACCACCATGCGGGCGGCCATGACCTTGCCATACTGAACGGGGATGGAGCGGATGCCCATCTGCGTATCGCCCTTGATGCTCTTGAAGTCGTTGACGGTCATGATCCCATGGGCGCCGAGCGAGTAGAGCAGGGCGATGGCCACGCTCTGGCCGGTGAGGGCCCCGAAGGCGACATGGCCGGCCATCCAGGCCAGACCCTCGTAGGAGATCGCGACGAGGGCGTTGCCGAACCAGCCGTTGCGCTTGGCCCGGATCGGCTTCAGGCTGTAGGCCAGGGCGCAGATCAGGCCGAGGCCGACGAAGAGGGCCACCTGGCCGCCGAGGAAGAGCGCGAGGCTGGTGCCGATCCAGGTGAGGATGACCGTGAGGAGGTAGACGTGGCGTAGCGAGACCTGGCCCGAGGGGATGAGTCTGTGGGGCTCGTTGATCGCGTCGACGTCGCGGTCGCAGTAGTCGTTGACCACCTGCGAGAGGCCGGTGAGGATGGGGCCGGCCATGAGGATGCCCAGGGTCAGGCGGCTGAGCGAGCCGGCCTCCCAGCCCAAGCCGCCGCTGGCGATGGCGCCGCAGAGGAAGGCCCAAGCCGGGGCGAACCAGGTTACCGGCTTCATCAGGGTAACCGAGCGGCTGAAGGTGCCGCGGAGGCCCGCGAGGCGCGGGGCCGGGAGGGTCGCGCCGGCCGGGGCGATCGGGGGGGCTGGCGTGGGGGTGGGGGCCAGCCCGGGGCCCTTGCGGATGTCGCTCATTGACGGCTCGATTCTAGGGGGGCGCCCGCGAGGGGCGCCCTTGCTTTAGGTCTGTGCTGGCCCTGCCTTACTGGCCCCTCAGGACCGGGGGCAGCACGATGCGACCTGCGTCGCCGGCCGGAATGTCGGCCTGGTTGATCGAGGCCCGGGGGACGTTCACGCCGACGTGGCAGGTGTAGCAGCCGGGGACGTTATAGATCTGGCCGTCGCCGAGGGTCTGGTACGAGAAGCGGCTTGCCCCGCCCTCGAGGGCCGTAGGCACCGCCGCCTTGGCGATTGCACCATAGGTGGGCCAGTTCTCGGCCAGGTAGGTCGTCAGCTGCATCATGCGCTGGGCCTTCAGCTTGTTATAGCCGTAGACCGGGTTGGCCAGGTTGCCAGCGGCGTTCAGCTCGTAGTCGATGAAGTTGCGCGAGTTGTGGCAGTAGGTGCAGCCGACCCCGAGGGACCAGGACTGGTAGTTCATGACGTTCTGGTTAATCGTCACCTGTTCCTGGGTGCGCCCGCCGTCTTTCGTCAGGGCCAGCGAGCCGCGGCCGCTCTCGGGCACGGCGGGGTCGAACGGCTTCCAGATCTGATAGTTGTAGATATAGTAGAGGACTGCGTCCTGGAGGCCGACCGGCTCTCTGAGTGCTTCGGGCTTCAGGGCCGGGTCGAGGATGGGCACGCCCTGATCGTCGAGGGGGTCGACGACCACCGGAATATCCGGGATGCTCTTGACGAACTGCTCGCCGACGGCCTCGAGGTTGACGGGCTGGCCGTTGTGGCAGGTCGCGCACTGAACATAGTTGCCGCGCCAGTTGGGCAGGTCGACGATGAACTGCGAGTTCACGTCGCTGACCATGTAGAGCATATTGCGGGCGGCGATCTTCTGGGGGTAGGTATCGGCGGCAAAGTTGTTGATGTCGTGGCAGTACTGGCAGCCCACGCCGAGGCCGCCCGAGACGTACTGCACCATATAGGTCCAGACCTCGGCCGAGGTAAGGCCTGCGAGCACCTGCACGTTGACGGTGTTGGGGTTGGCGGTCACCCAGGCCTGGCCTGCCTGCACGCCCTCGTTCCAGGCGGTCTCGCCGAGCCAGGGCTGGCGGCCGTCTGTGGGCGTGTTTGGCTGCGAGGTGGTGATCACCTTCGCGCCGTCGCTGGGGCTCCAGCGTGGGTTCTGGGCCAGGGTCGCCGCCGCCGCCGCTCGCTCTTTGCCGAGGGTGAGGCTGTAGATCCACCAGAATGTAGCCGTGGTCACGACAGCCACGATGATGCCTACGGCCACCGAGACAAAGATCGCCGCCTGTCGATCAGAGGGACGAGTTGGCGATTGCATGAAAGACTCCTCAACTCCAGGTCAGCAGCCTGGCGGCGCCGTACATACGGGCCAGGCCCCGACGTATTGGGCTGCGAGCGGGACGGGGGGTTCCTGTGTGCGGGCGATGCTGGCCCAAGTATACACCTGATGTTTTGACGGGTCAAATTTTGGAATATGTGCAAAAAAGGTGCATTGCCACAACATGAGTGCAAACAACCGCCAGCACATGTGCTGGCGGTTGCTCCTTAGTCACCGCGCTCCCGTTTGGCGGGGCGCGCAGGCGCCGCCGGCACCTAGCCGAAGAAGGCGCTGAGATAGAGGGCGATCATCGAGGCGGGGGCCCCGTCGGGGGCGAGGTTGTCGAGCCAATTGTAGCGCACCGAGCTCAGCACAATGAAGTGGATGAGCAGGGCCACCACAAAGCCGAGGATCGTGAAGATCACGATGTTTGTGCGAACCGAGCTGCGTGGGGGCATGATCCACTCCTTAGATGCCGACGTTCAGCCAGGGGCGCCAGAGCCAGACGAGCGTGTGGGCAATGGCGGCGATTACGCCGAAGGCCCAGAACGACTTGACCACGATGTCATGGACTAGCCAGTCCTGGTTGTTGAACAGCGACCGCCACTTCGGGGGAACCAGATCGTCATCGTCGCGCATGGGCGAACCTCCGATAGATACAGACACGATCCACGGGCGAAAAACACCAGGTACGACTAGCGCGCCTGGCGGCGATTGTCGCACCATCCAAACCCGTTGCCGGATTGGAAGCAAAAGAATGTGTATGGGATGTAAAAAGCTTATGCTGCTGTGAATTATATAGAAGTCAAGAAGAAATGTCAATCCGTTGCTTTTAAGCAAAATTTCGCCCTGCCCTGCTGGCATCGGTCCTGCGACTGACGGCTGCCCTGGAGGGGAGTGTTATACTCGCTCTGCGCCCGCCAGGGCGCGATTTGGGGTGCAGCATGCTGCGCCCTTGCTGCGCTTGCCCCGTGAAGGAGCCCCCATGGCGAATCTGCGCCACCTGCTGCCCTACCTGGCCCGCTATCGGATGTCTCTTCTGGCCGGCTTCGTCGCGGTGGTCTTCGGGGCCGCCGTTAGCGCCGTAAGCCCCTACATCCTGCGCCTCGCCGTCGACGAGTTGGCCACGGGCGGGGTGGTGCTCGCCTCGCTGCTGCGCTACGGCGGCCTGCTGATCGTCGTCGCCCTGGCCGAGGGCATCTTCAAGTTTATCCAGCGCATGCTGATCGCCGGCACCTCCTTCAGGGTCGAGTATGACCTACGGGCCGACCTCTTCCGGCGCTACACCAGCCTCGACCAGGGCTTCTTCAGCCATAACCATACCGGCGACCTCATGGCCCGCGCCACGAACGACCTGAGCGCCGTGCGTCAGTTTCTCGGTCCCGGGCTCAACGGCACCGCGAGCGCGCTGCTCACCTTCGCCGCCGCAGCCGCGGTGATGCTCTCGATGAACCTGACCCTGGCCATGGTCGTGCTGCTGCTGATGCCGCTCTCGACCGTGGTCTTCGTGGTGGTCGGCGAGCGTATGCGCAAGGTCTTCAAGGGCGTGCAGGATCAGTTCGGCAATATCTCGACCCGCGTCCAGGAGAACTTTTCGGGCATCCGCACGATCAAGGCCTACGCCCAGGAGGAGGCCGAGCTAGCCGTTTTCGCCGAGGATAACGTCCGCTATAGGCAGCTCAACCTGCGCTACGTGTTGCTGAGCGGCGCCCTCTGGCCCGCGATGGCCCTCTGTCTGGGCCTGGTGGCCGCCCTGACCCTGCTGATCGGCGGGCGCCTGGTGGCCGCGGGGCAGCTGACGGTCGGCGAGCTGGTGCAGTTCAACGCCTACCTGGGCCTGCTCAGCTTCCCGATGATCATGCTGGGCTGGATGGTCTCGCTCTACCAGCAGGCCGCGGCCTCCATGGGTCGCCTGAACGAGGTCCTGCGCCGCGAGCCGGCCATCGTCAACCCGCCCGCCGCCGTGCCCTTGCCGCGCCCGCGCGGCGAGGTCGAGTACCGTGGCGTGGGCATTCGCTTCTCCGACGAGCAGCCGCAATTGGCCGACGGTAGCCCGCCGTTGGCCCCGCCCGCGATCGAGGGTCGCCCGACATTCGGTCGCCGGCCGTCAGAGTGGATGCTGCGCGATATCTCGTTCACGATCCCCGCCGGGCGCTCGCTCGCCATCGTTGGGGCCACCGGCGTGGGCAAGACCACGCTGGTCAACCTGCTGGCCCGCGTGCGCGACCCCGACGCCGGCCAGGTGCTGGTCGACGGCGTCGATGTGCGCGAGCTCGACCTGGGCGACCTGCGGCGGGCCGTCGGCTACGTGCCCCAGGAGACCTTCCTGTTCAGCGTGCCCCTGCGCGAGAACGTGGCCTTTGGCGAGGGCGCTGGCGAGCATGACGACGGGCGCCTCGCGTACGCGGTCGAGGTGTCGCGGCTGGTCAACGATCTGGGCCAGTTCCCCGACGGCCTCGACACCATGGTGGGCGAGCGCGGCCTGACGCTCTCGGGCGGCCAGAAACAGCGCGTGGCGATCGCCCGCGCCGTCGTGCACGACCCGGCCATCCTGGTGCTCGACGACGCCCTGAGCAGCGTCGACACCCAGACGGCGGCCCAAATCCTCGCGGGCCTGCGCGAGGTGATGCGAGGCCGCACGAGCATCATCATCGCCCAACGCATCGCCACAGTGCGCGACGCCGACCAGATTATTGTGCTGCAGGACGGCGTCATCGTCGAGCGCGGCACCCACGGCGAGCTGCTGCGGCTGGGCGAGCGCTACGCCGCGATGTATCGGCGCGAGCTGCTCGAGGCCGAGCTGTCGGAGTGAGGCCCTCCCCCGCTGCTGCCGCATAAGGCCGGCTGAGCTTTCTATAAGGAGCGCGCGATGAGTCGCGGTTTCGACGACGATGTGATTCTCGGCAAGGCCTACGACGGGCGCCTGGTGGCCCGGCTGGCGGTCTTTGTTGCGCCCTACTGGCGCCGGATGGCCCTGGCGATCGCGCTGCTGGTGGGCGCGGCCCTCGCCGAGATCGTGCCGCCCCTGCTAGTGCAGCAGGCGATCGACGGGCCGATCAGCGCCGGCGAGAGCGCCGGCCTCTGGCCGATCTTCGCCATCTATCTCGGGGTGCTGCTGGCGAACTTCGCCCTGCGTTATAGCCACAGCTACATCATCAACAGCGTCGGCCAGACCGTGATGATGGACATGCGCCTGCATATCTTCCGCCACATCCAGCGCCTGAGCCTGAGCTTCCACGACCGCAACCCGGTCGGGCGGCTGCTCACCCGTATCACCAACGACGTCGACGCGCTGAACGAGTTCCTCACCCAGGGCCTGGTGCTGATCCTGGCCGACCTGGTGACCTTGGTGGGCATCATCGCGGTGATGTTCGCGCTCAACTGGCGCCTCGCTCTGATCAGCCTGGCCACCCTGCCGGTGCTCGGGGTGATCGTAGCCATCTACCAGCGCTACATGCGCACAACCTACAGGCTCGTCCGGCAGCGCCTGGCGCGGATCAACGCCTACCTGAACGAGCAGATCGGCGGCGTGCTGGTAACCCAGCTCTTCGGCCGCGAGGCCCGCAGCAGGACCCAGTTCGCCGAGCTGAGCGACGACTACGTGCAGGCCAACATGCGCTCGCTGCTGATCTTCTCGATCTTTATGCCCACCGTGCAGCTGATGGCCGCCATCGGCACGGCGGCCCTGCTCTGGGGCGGCGGCCAGGGGGTGCTCGCCGGCTGGGCCTCCCTGGGCATGCTGGCGGCCTTTGTTCAGTACACCACCCGCGCCTTCGAGCCCATCCGCAACCTGGCCGAGCGCTACACCATCCTTCAGGCGGCCATGGCCTCGGCCGAGCGCATTTTCGGCGTGCTCGACACCCAGGAGGAGGTGCGCGACCCCGAGCGTCCTGTGCAGCTGCCGACGCCGATCCGCGGCGAGATCGCGCTCAACGACGTGGTCTTCGGCTACGACCCCGCCGAGCCCGTCCTGCGCGGGATCAGCCTACACATCCCCGCCGGCCAGGCCGTGGCGATTGTCGGCGCGACCGGGGCGGGCAAGAGCAGCCTGGTCGGCCTGCTGGCCCGCTTCTACGATGTGCAGAGCGGCAGCATCACCCTCGACGGGGTCGATATTCGCACGGTGCGCCAGGGCGAGCTGCGCAAGCATATCGCCGCGGTGCCGCAGGACCCGGTCTGTTTCTCGGGCACGATCGCGAGCAACATCAGGCTCCACAGCGAGGAGATCGACGACGAGCGGGTGCGCTGGGCCGCCGAGCTGGTCAACGCCGCGGCCTTCATCGAGCGCCTGCCCGGCGGCTACGAGCACGAAGTGCGCGAGCGCGGCTCGAACCTCTCGATCGGCCAGCGGCAGCTCCTGGCCTTCGCGCGGGCCCTGGCCTTCAACCCCGAGGTGCTGCTGATGCTCGACGAGGCGACGAGCAGTGTGGACACGGCCACCGAAGCTCTGATCCAGGAGGCCCTGGAGCGCATGCTGCGTGGCCGCACCAGCATCATCATCGCCCACAGGCTCAGCACCATCCGCCACGTCGACCGGATCATCGTGCTGCACAAAGGCCAGGTGGTCGAGGACGGCAGCCACGAGGAGTTGCTGGCGCGGCGCGGCTACTACCACCGGCTCTACCAGCTGCAGTTCGCCGAGCAGGGGGTGACGGGCTAGCGCGCCGTCTGCGAAGACATGGCGCTGAGCTCGACCAGCTGGCGGGCCTGGGCGCCGAAGGCCCCCTGGGCGCGCTCGATGTAGGCCCTGGCCTCCTGGAAGTGGATGGCGGCCCTGTTGGCATTGGCCACATCGTAGCTGCCGTAGAACTCGAGCAGGGCGTCGAGGCCCTCGAGCTCGAGGGCCAGGCCCTTGCCGTAGTCGTCGTGGGCCTGCTGGAGCGTGCCCGGAGGGCGCAGCTCTTCCAGCACGGCGATGGCCTGAGCGACCGTGGCCCGCAGGCGCTGGGTGGCGGCCACGGCGCCCACCGAGCCGCCCGCGACCTGGTTGGTGGCGGCGCGGTAGGCCTCGGTCGCCGCGCGCAGGTCGGCCCGCACCGGCTCGAGGGCGCCGAGGTAGCCCGCGGTGAGGCTCTCGACCACGGCCAGGGGCTCGGCCTCGAGGATGGGCTCGACGGAGGGGCGCGGGGTGGGCGCGGCGACGGCGCTGTAGGCCACCTCGACGACGGGGGCGGGGGGGGCGATGCTGCGGTCGATGGCGAGGGCGAAGCTCTCGTAGAGCACGATCGCCAGACCGACGATGATGATCGGGAAGGCCCAGAGCAGCAGGCGGGCGCGGTTCATCTCGTGGCGCGAGCGGCGCCAGCCCACCCACCACGACTCGCGGCGCTGGTGATCCCCCTGCGGGGCGGGGGTCGGGGCGGGGACGGGCGCCAGGACGCTGAGGCCGGCGGCGGGCTGGGCCGCGCCCTTCAGCAGGCCGCGCTCTTCGAGCATCTGCATGCCGCGCAGGGCGTGCTGGTTCTGGGGGTTGAGTTTGAGCACCGACCCGAGGCAGAAGGCCTGTTGCTGGGGGTCGTCGAGCACGCCGCTGAGCCAGAGCCAGGCCATCTCGCCGCGCGGGTCGAGGCGCACCGAGCGGGTGAGCAGACCGGCGGCCACGCGCTTCTGGCCGGCGCGGGCCGCGGCCACGCCGCGCAGGTAGAGGCGCTGGGCCTCGCTCTCGTTTGCCTTGACGGCTGACTCAGACAGGGTTGACATCGCGTCCATTATAGCTTGTCGCGAGCATGGGGGCGGGGCCTAGTGGTCCGGGATGAGCGGATTGAGGGCCCGCTGCACCAGGGTCGGGTCCTCGACCATGGTGTCGCGCAGCGTGCGCCAGTAGGCGGGCTTCTCGTAGCCTAGCTGCCAGATCGCGATGCCCGCAAGGTCTAGTTCTTGCACTGTCTGCACCTTCGAGGCCAGGCCGGTCTCGGTCATGAACCAGACCTGGCGCGTGCCCTGGGCCGAGCGGTAGCTGAAGTAGCTCTCCTCGACCGGGCCGGAGCTATTGCGCTCCATGAAGTTTACGGTCGCCCCCTGCTCGTTGATGATATCCTCGATCACGCTCCACGGGCGGGGGGTGGCGTTGCCGCCAGGGGGCCAGTCATAGCCGTAGAAGTGGACGCCGATGAAGACCTTGCTCGGGTCGACGACGCTGCGGGCGTACTCGGCGACGGCGTCGATCCAGTAGGCCGGCGCCACCGGGCCAGGGCCGCTGCCGCGCCAGTGGTAGTCGTAGGTCATGATGCGCAGCTGGTCGACGTATTGGCCGATCTCGGCCCAATCCTGGAAGCCGCCGAGGCCGCCGTAGTCGCTGTCCTTGGCGTGGACGGCCACCGTGAGCAGCTTGCCGTGCTGGCGCAGGCCGGCGCTCAGGTCGCGGATGAAGGCCGAGTAGGGCTCGCGCAGCGAGGCGTCGAGGCTCTCGTAGTCAATGTCGATGCCGTCATAGCCGCGGGCCAGTACCTCGTCGACAATATTCTGCACATGGCGGGCCCTGACGGTCGGGTTGCGCAGGACGCCGACGACCACGCCGGGATTGGCGGTGACATTATGGACCGAGGGGATGATGCGCACATTATGCTCGTGGGCGATGCGCACCAGCTCGTCGTCGCGGGTGCCGTAGAGCCGGCCGCCCGCATCGGTGGAGTACCAGAACGGGCTGATATCGTCGATGATGTCGGCGTTGGCGAAGAAGGACTCTTTGGCCCCGCCCTGGAAGTTCGGCGGCAGCCAGACGACAATGTAGCGCCCGCTCTTGGGGTGATAGCTGACGGGGGCGGTCTCGAGGTCGGCGGCCGTCGGCACCGGAGTGGGCGGCACGGGGGTGGGCAGGATGATCATCGGGGCGGCCGTGGGGGCGCTCGTGGCGGTGGCCAGGGCGGCGGTGGCGGCGGCCGCGCGCAGCTCGGGGAGCGAGCGGGCCATGGTGAGGGTCTGGGCGATCAGGGCGGCCGCCACGGCGAGGGCGGCCAGGTAGATCACAGCGAGGGCAATCGTGCTGATCGGGAAGCGGCGCATGGCGCTAGTAGGCTCCGAGGTCGCGCAGGCGCTCGTCGCTGATGCCGAAGAGGTGGGCGATCTCGTGGAGGACCGTGGCGCGGACTTGGGCGCGCAGCTCGGCGGCTGTGCGGAAGTCGCGTACCAGGGGGTCCTGGAAAATAACGATGGTATCCGGCATGACCAGCATGTCGCTCGCTCGCTCGGTGAGGGGGACGCCCTCGTACATGCCGTAGACGGTTTGCCAGGGCTTGATGCCCAGGGATTTGCGCTGCTCGCGGGTGGGGCGCCGCGCGACAATCACCTCGACATTGTCGAGGTAGGTGGCGAACTCCTCGGGCAGTTCCTCGAGGGCCTCGACCACAAGCTGCTCAAAGGCTTCGGTGTCCATCGCGGGCATTATACGGGCCGCCATGAAGGGGTGTCAAGGGTTTTTTACCTTGGCGGGCGAAAAAGTGGCGGCGGCAAGCGGTTTTCTGGAAGAAAGACTCAACAGACTGGTAGTTGGAGGCCGCCCCTGAAGGCGCGGGCGTATCGGCCTGGGCGACGATGCGCGGCCCGGCGCGAGGTGGTAGACTTGCGAGCGGCGGCGGGCACAAGGAGGGTGTCTGCCCAGGACGCAGTGCGGCGCGACCTCGTAGAACAGGAAGCTATGCAGGTACCCATGGCACTTCGTCTGCCGCCCGTACGCGGCTGGCATCTGGCGCTGCTCCTGGCCGCGCTGCTCATTCCGTGGGCCGGCCGAGCCCCCGCGACCATCCTCGCCGCGCCCGAGCCAGCCGTGGCCCCCGTGGCCGAGCGCAGCGGCTCGCGGCCGTACCACGGGCAGCCCCTGCGGGCGGCGATCGAACCCTTTGTGCGGCCCGACCTGGCCCGCCGCATGGACGAGTTGCGTCCTACCATCCTGGCCGCCGCCCGACGCCACAACCGGCCCGAGCTCTCGGGCATGGACGACGAGCAGTTCGCCGCGGTGATCGCCGTGGTGATCTATAACGAGAACTTCGGCTGGCTCGAGGACGATATCGCGCCCCTGCGGGTCTTCACGCCCCTCTACCAGGACCTGCAGCGCCAGGCCAATGTGAGTCTGCCGGGCAGCAACTTCAGCGTCTGGCCCACCAACTTGCGTCCCTCTGTGGCCCTCGAGATTTTGCAGCAGCAGCTGCCCCTGGCCGGCAGCGAGACGGTGACTGTGCCGGTGCGGGTCGAGGGCAGCGCGATCGACCCGGCGGCCTTCAGGGATCGCGAGGCCCTCTTCGCGGCGATCACGGCCGAGATCAGCCGTGACGACCTGGCCGTCGCCTATCTGGCCGCCAATCTCGAGCGGGGCCTCTACAGGGCGGCCCGCGAGGGCGCGCCGGTGAGCTGGCGCACCCTGGCCGCCTGGCACAACCAGGGCCTGGTAGATCCCAGGGCCATCCGCGCCAACCCGACGGCCCGCGACTATGTGCGGCGAGCCTCGGCCTACCTGCCCCTGGCGCGCGAGCTGGTGGCCCCGCGGGTCCCGCGCTGGCCGGCGGTGGGGCGAGCGTAGCCGCAGCGAGCGCAGGGGCCTCTTGGCGCTACGCTCGTTGCGACTGCGGCGGCGGCTTGATGGGGGCGCCGGCCCCGGTTTGCTGCGCCCGGGGCGTGGATCCAGGCTGAAGGGGGTAGCCGATTGTGGTATCATACAGGCGAAGCTGGCGACTGTAAGGAGCCACCATTGACCCTGTTGCTACTGATCCGTCATGGCACGAACGATTGGGTCCACGGGCGCCTGGCCGGCTGGACACCCGGGGTACGTCTGAACGAGGAGGGGCGCAAACAGGCCCTGACCCTGAGCGAGCGGATCGGCGACCTGCCGATCAACGCGATCTACAGCAGCCCGCTCGAGCGCTGCGTCGAGACGGCGACGGCGATCGCCCAGCCACGGGGCATGGCCCTCAGGCTGATCGAGCAGATCGGCGAGGTGCGCTACGGCGAGTGGCAGGGGGCCGAGCTGAAAGAGCTCTACAAACACGAGCTGTGGCCGGGCGTGCAATACTACCCCAGCGGCACCCGCTTCCCCAACGGCGAGACTCTGGGCGAGGCCCAGATGCGCATGGTGCAGGCCCTCGACGGTCTGCGGGCCCGCCACCCGAACGAGATCATCGCCGTCTGCTCCCACGCCGATATCATCAAGCTGGCCATCGCCTACTACGTGGGCATGCATATGGACCTCTTCCAGCGGCTCGTGATCAACCCGTGCTCGCTCACAGCGATCGCCTTCGAGCGCATGGGCCCGCGGCTGCTGGCCTTTAACGATACAGGTTCGCTCGAGCATCTGCGCCCGAAGCCAGAGCAGCCGGCCGAGGCCGCGGCATCAGCCGACGGCGCCACCCCGACCCCCGAGGGGGCGCCCGTCGAGGGACCCGAGGCGGGCAATGGGTCGACGCCGGAGCTTCCGGCCCAACCAGGGGCGCAGCAGGCTGCGGCCCTCCCAGAGCAGGAGCATGTCTGAGTTTACCTTTGACCTTGACGCGGTCCAGCGGATAACGGCCGGGGCAGTCGGGCCCAGGGGTCAGCGTGTCTTCTATGTGCAGGCCCGCCGCGGCAGCAGGCTGATCACCCTCGTCGCCGAGAAGGAGCAGGTGCGCGCCCTCGCCGACGCGATCTCGCGGCTCCTCGACGGCCTGGCCGAGAAGAATCCGCGCCTCGCCACGTCGGACGACCTGCTGGTCACCGACATGAGCCTCGAGGAGCCCCTCGACCCCGAGTTCCGGGTCGCCCAGATGGGCCTGGGCTACGACGCCGATCGCGATATGGTGGTGCTGCTGATCCAGGGCGCCAGCGAGGAGGAGGAGGGCGAGGCCCAGACGGCGCGCCTCTCGGCCTCGCGCCCGCAGATGCGGGCCCTGGCCAGCCACGCCTCGCAGGTGGTCGCCGCCGGGCGCCCGATCTGCGGCAACTGCGGTCGTCCGATCGACCCGGCGGGCCACTTCTGCCCGCAGCGCAACGGACACGGGCCAAGCATCGGCGCCGAGTAGGCGGCAGGAGCTTATGGACGAGCCACAAGAGATCGGTGTCGCCCGCGTCCTCGAGGTCCTCTCGAAAGGCGAGCTCTCTATCGAGGCCTCGATGCCCTACAGCAGCAACTACACGCTGCTGACCAGGGTGATGCACGAGGACGTACAGCTGCTGGCGATCTATAAGCCGCGCCGCGGCGAGCGCCCCCTCTGGGACTTCCCCCGCGGCACGCTCTACAAGCGCGAGGCCGCGGCTTACGTGGTCTCCGAGGCCCTGGGCTTCGGCCTGGTGCCGCCCACTGTCGTGCGCGACGGCCCCTACGGCCTGGGCATGGTCCAGCTCTTTATCGAAAACGACGAGGAGTCGCACCTCTTCACGATGCTCAAGGAGGGCGGCTACGACGAGACGATCCGTCAGCTCTGCGCCCTGGATTGTCTGATCAATAACGCCGACCGCAAGAGCGGCCACGCCCTGAAGGGCGTCGATGGCAGGCTCTGGGCGATCGACCACGGGATCTGCTTCCACTACGAGCCGAAGCTGCGCACAGTGCTCTGGGACTTCGTCGGCGAGCCGCTGCCTCCCGCGGTGGTGGCCGCCCTCTGCGCCTTCCGCACCCGCCTCGAGACGGCCGACGGCCTGACGCGCCTGCTCGACGAGCTGCTCGAGAAGAATGAGCTGCGGGCCCTGCGCCGCCGCCTCGACCGGCTGATCGACGCCGGCGCCTTCCCCTCGCCCGGCCCCGGGCCGAATGTGCCCTGGCCGCCGGTCTGATCCCGGCCTCCTAGATCGCTTCGACAGCCCTTCATACTCAGTTCACAATTCCTGCGTATCCTCAGACTATCGACGATACGTCACCGATACGGAGGAATACAATGGAACCACAGCGAAACTGGCTTAGCTGGGCGGCCCTGGCCCTCGCGGGCCTGGCCCTGCTCGTCGCCGTTAGCGGGCGCTTCAGCGGGCCGCGCATGGCCTACAGCTACGAGGCCGCGGCGCCCGCCGCGCCGATGGCCCCGGCCGCCCCGCGCTTCGAGCGCGGCCACGGCGCCCAGGTCATGCCCTTCGACCAGCAGTTCGAGCGCGAGATGGGCCCCCGCGGTCGCGGCGGCGAGGGCTTCGGCTTCCAGGCCCGCGGCTTCGACCACGGCCCCGGCTTCGGGCGCGGCCACGGCTTCGGCCCCTTCGGCATGATCTTCGGCCTGCTCGGCTTCCTCAGCAAGCTGGCCGCCCTGGGCCTGCTGGCGTGGCTGCTGCTGCGCCTCTTCCAGCAGCGACGGGCCGGCCCGCCCCCGCCTGCGCCGACCACTCCGGCGGGGCACGATCCGCGGGTAGAGTAGCGCTGCTTTGCTTAGGCTCGTTGTCGTCTGGAGGGTGTCAGGGAGGGCTTGGCCCTCCCTGAACCACGCGTAACGAAACTGGGCGGATGCACTACGTAG
>CAZKTU010000024.1:1929-45732 GCA_964555675.1 uncultured Oscillochloris sp. | reverse complement strand
CCCGGCCGCCCCGCGCAAGGCCGCCCCACGCAAGGCTGCGCCCGCGGCGCGGGCCACAAGCGCCCCAGTCGCAGTGGCCGAGGTCGCCCCCGCCCCCGCCGCCCCACGCAAGGCTGCGCCCGCGGCGCGGGCCGCGAGCGCCCCGGTCGCAGTAGCCGAGGTCGCCCCAGCCCCCGCCGAGGTCGCCCCCGCCACTCCCGTACGGGTCGCCAAGAACAGGCCGGCGCCCAGCGCCGCCCCGGCCGTCACAGCCGAGATCACCCCCGAAGCGACCCCAGCCACGCCGCGGCGCAAGACCCGCGCCTCGGCCTAACTGCCCGTCAGGGTGCGGATGAGTTGTGCCAGCGAGAAGTCCTCTGCCAGTCCTGACCAAAGACCAGGGACCAAGGACCAAGGCCGGGCTCCGGCTGAGCAGTTGGTCTTTGGTCTTTCGTCCTTGGTCACAACCAGACAGACTCCTCCGGCTTCCCCGTCACGCGCGCCCGTCGAGCACGTCGAGCCCATACAGGGCGTAGGGGTTCTGCGGGTTCAGGGCCAGCACATTCTCGAGGGCCGTGCGCTGATCGTCGGGGTCGTCCACCGCCCCGCTGAGCCACAGCCAGGCCTCCTCGATCTCCTCATTGGCCTCGACCACCCGCAGCAGCAGCGCCCGTCCCCGCTCCTGCTCGCCCTGGCTCAGGGCCAGCGCACCCTCGTACAGCCACTCAGCAAGCTGTGGGTCCATCACGACTGATCCTTACGCTGCTCGCTGCACCTTGACGATCTGCGCCAGGATGCTCACGGCGATCTCCTCGGCCGTCTTCGCCCCGATCGGCAGGCCAATCGGCCCGCTGATCCGCGCCAGGGCCGCCTCGTCGAAGCCCTCGGCGGTCAGGCGCTCGAGCCGCTTCGCGTGGGTAGTCGGGCTGCCCAGGGCCCCGATGTAGCGGGCCGGCGAGCTCAGGGCCACCCGCAGGGCTGGGTCGTCGAGCTTCGGGTCGTGGGTGAGCACCGCCACGCAGCTGCGCGCGTCCAGCCGGCCCTCGAGGGCCTCGTCGGGCCAGGCCACCACCAGCTCGTCGACGTGGGCAAAACGCTCCTCGCTGGCGAATGCCGAACGGGCGTCGATCACCACGGTGCGAAAGCCCACGACCTTAGCCAGGGCCGCCAGGGCCACCGCAATATGCACCCCGCCCACCATAAACAGGGTCGGCGGCGGCACGAAGCTCTCGACGAAGACCGCGGCCCCGCTCGCGGGGTCCTCGATCACCCGTGTCTCGCCCCGGGCCAGCAGCGGCGCAGCGGCGGCGCGCACCCGCGCGTCGAGCCCAGGCTCGCCCAGCCCGCCCTCGCTCGAGCCGTCGGGCCAGAGCAGCAGCTTGGCGCCCGGCGCCCCCGCCCCCGCGATCAGCGTCGCCGTGGCTACGGCCCTGCCGTCCCTGATCGCGTCGCGCAGCGTGGTGTAAAAGTCGCTCATACGGCTCCCGCCTCTCTACAGCGGCTCGACGAACACGTCGATCTTGCCGCCGCAGGCCAGCCCCACCTCCCAGGCGGTCTCGTCGGCGACCCCGAAGCTCAGCAGGCGCGCCTGCCGGGTCGCCATCGCCTCCTGGCAGGCCTCGAACACGGCGCCCTCGATACAGCCGCCGCTGACCGAGCCGGCCATGCCGCCGCCCGAGGCCACCACCATCTTGGCGCCCACCTGGCGCGGCGACGAGCCCATGGTTCGCACCACCGTCGCCACGGCCACCTGCTCGCCCCTGGCCAGCCAGGCGTCGATCTGCTCAAGATACTCGTTCATAGCTCACCCCTATGCTTTTCGTGCAGTATAGCACAGGGGCAGAAGCATCCGCCCCGCCTCAGCGTGTCAGGCGGGCTTCACAACCCTAGCACGGCTTTGCTATGCCAGGTCCTTGCGAGCCTCTTGTTTGGCACAGGCGCAAGGCTCTGGCGCCGGGCATGCTAGCCTTCGCGTTCTTCGTGGTCTTCGTGGTAAAAGATGAAACCCTCGTTGTAATACTAGCCCGCCGGTTGAGCGGCCGGGCGTGAGGGGCAGACCCTCGGCTCGCCTCACACCGTCCCCGCCTTGACCGCCGGCCCCGCGCGCCGCACGCGCAGCAGGTGCAGGCCGACCCCCAGCACCAGCAGGGCCGCGCCGAGCATGTCCAGGCGCACATCGGCGTAGAGCAGGGCGATGCCAGCCATGCCAAGCAGCACCCGCTCGATCAGATTGCACTGGCGCACCATGTAGCCACCAAGGGCCGCGGCCAGACAGCCCACAGCCACGCAAGAGGTCAGGAAGGTCACGGTCATATCGACCCAGGCCCCCTGGCTCATCACGGCGAACCAGTAGTCGGCCGTGCGCCCGCCCGGCAGGGCGAAGCCCGGCTCGCCCGCCGCCTGGGGCGAGGGCACCAGCAGCAGCAGGCCCGCGCCCTCCTCGCTAAGCGTGAACATGAAGGGCACCAGGAAGGCCGGCAGGCAGTACTTCCAGGCCATCAGCACGGTCTTGAAGGGGTTGCCGCCGGTGATCGCCGCGGCCGCGAAGGGGGCCAGGGCCGTGGGCGGCGAGACGTCGGCGAGCACGGCGTAGTAGAAGATGAACATGTGCGCCGCCGCCTCGGGCACCCCGATCTCGACCAGGGCCGGCACGATCATGACCGCCGCGATGATGTACGAGGCCGTCACCGGCACCGCCAGCCCCAGGATCCAGACCGCGATCGCCGCGTAGAGCACCGTCAAGAAGATCTGCCCGCCCGCCAGGTTCACGATCAGCCCCGAGATTTTCAGCCCCAGGCCGGTGAGCGTCACCACCGAGACGATCACGCCCGCGATGGCCGTGGTCGCCGCGATCGAGACGGCGCTGCGCCCGCCCGACTCGAGGCCCTGCAGCATCCGGTACGAGCCGACCGGGGCCTCGCGCCCGCGCCGCTGCGCCAGCCAGCCGATCAGCGCAGAGGCCAGCACGGCCACGATCATGCCCCAGAAGCAGATCACCGAGGGGCGCTGGGCCAGGGCCAGCCCCGGCAGAGCCACCCCGCGCCCGACCGCGCTGATCAGGTCGATCAGCAGCTGCCAGAGCACGGCCACGGGGTAGGCCGCCACGGCCCCGATCGCCAGGCCCCGCAGCGAGGTCAGCCGGGTCTCCGGCCTGATGAAGCTCAGCCCGAAGGCGATGATGATCGACCAGAAGACCGCCAGGAAGGGCGAGAGCCCGATCGTCATCAGGATGGCCACCGCGAAGAGCGACGAGAAGTGGTAGCCGTACTTCAGGGTCAGCTCGAGCAGGGGCTGGGTCTTGAACTCGACCGCCTGGGTATTCAGCCGCCGCGAGTCGGCCTCGATCATCAGCAGGCACGAGAGGTAGTACAGGATGGTCGGGATGGCCGCCATCACCAGCACCTCGAGATAGGTAATCTCAAGATACTCGGCGATCAGGAAGGCCGCGGCCCCCAGGGTCGGCGGCGAGAGCGTCGCCCCAATGCCCGCTGCCGAGAGCACGCCGCCCGCCGTCTCGCGGCTGTAGCCGGCCTTCTTCAGCATCGGCCAGGCCAGCGAGCCCAGGGTCACCGTGGTGGCCACGCCCGAGCCCGAGACCGTGCCCAGCAGGAAGCCCGCGGCCGTCACCGTGCGCCCGGGCCCGGCCCCGCTCTTCGAGCGCCCCAGGGCCGCGAACGACCAGTCGAGGAAGAACTGCCCCGCCCCGCTATACTCGAGCACCGCCCCGTAGATCGTGAACAGCACAATGAATGTCGCGGCGACGTCCAGCGGCACGCCGAAGATGCCCTCGAGGGTCAGGTAGTTCTTGCCGATGATGCGCTCGAAGCCGTACCCGCGATGGTCGAACGGCTCGGGCATGTAGGGCCCGAAGAGGGCGTAGAGGATAAATAGCACCGCCGTGATCGGCAGGGCCCAGCCGGTCGTGCGCCGCGTCGCCTCCATCGTCAGCAAGATCAGCGTCCCGCCCAGGATGACCTCGGTCGGCGTCGGCCGGGTCGAGCGCTGCAGCGCCTCGCGGTAGTTCAGCAGCAGGAAGATCAGGGTCGTACACGAGAGCGCGATCAGCAACAGGTCGTACCAGCGCACCCGCTGGCGGTCGGCCTTCAACATCGGGTAGTACAGAAACGAGAGCACCAGCACCAGCAGCAGGAAGCTGGCGCGGTAGACCTGGGTGGTGATGCTGTACTGAGTCCAGTACAGCGCGTAGACCGAGAGACCAACGGCGAGCCCGGCCGCAATCCAGCGCCAGATGCCACGCAGGCTGCGCACGGCCGACTCAGACTCGAACTCCTCGATGATCTGAGCGACCTTATCGTTGCTGAGCAGCTCGTCGCCTTCCTGGGCCGCGCCGGACGCCGGCGTCGCGCGGGGAGTAGCCATAGTGTTCCTCGTCTGACTGTGGCTCGCTGTCGTTTGCGGGGCGAGGGGGTGAGGTCGACCCTCGCCCCCCCGCCTGATCAGGCCATCACTGCTGCCAGACGCCCCGCTCGGTGTAGAAGCGCACGGCGCCGGGGTGGAAGGGGATCGAGGAGCCGACGGCGGCGGTCTCGAGGCTCAGCTTCTTGGCCTCGGGGTGGATCTCCTGCACTTCGGCCAAGTTGTCGAAGATCGTGGTCAGGATGAGATGGACCTGCTCCTCGGGCATGGCCGCATTGACGAAGAGGATGTTGCCGATGCCGATGCCGGGAATGGGCTCGTCGAAGCCGCTGTAGGTGCCGGGGGGCAGGTCGAAGGCCCTGTAGACGGGGCCGTACTCGGCCACAATCGCGTCGACGTACTGGGCCGTGGGCACAAACTTCACCGCGAGGTTGGGCGTAGCCACCAGGTCGGTCACCGCCGAGGTGGGCAGGCCGCCGATCCAGAAGAAGGCGTCGATCTTCTGGTCCTTCATCGCGGCCACCGACTCGGCGACGCTCAGGTTGTCGCGCACAATGTCGGCCTGGGGGTCGAGGCCAGCCGCCGCCAGGATGCGGTCGGCGGCGCCCTCGGTCGAGCTGCCGGCCGAGCCGACCGAGACCCGCTTGCCCTTCATGTCCTCGACCGTCGCGATGCCCGCACTGTCGAGAGCGACCACGTGGACGAAGCTGTCGTAGAGCACGGCGATGGCGCAGCCGGGCAGGGCCCCGGTGTCCTGGTAGGCCCCCTGGCCGAGCAGGGCGTCATAGGCCGAGTCGACCGTCGACATGCCGATATCGGCGTCGCCGGCGCCGACCAGTTTGAAGTTGTCGACCGAGCCGCCGGTCTCCTCGGCGGTGGCCTCGGCGTCGGGCATCTTCTCGGTCAGGATGCGGGCCAGGCCGCCGCCGTAGGGGAAGAACACACCGCCGGTGCCGCCGGTGCCGATCACCATACGCAGCTTGCCGTCGGGCAGCGGCGCACCGGCCGCCTCGGCGGTGCAGGGGCCGACGTCGCCTGCGGGCGCGGCGGGCGCTGCAGCGGCGGCGGTGGGCTCGGCGGCGGCGGGGGCCGCCGTGGCTGCGGGGGCATCTGTGGGGGCGGCCGGGGGCGGCGCGGCGGGGGCGGCGCCGCACGCGCTCAGCAGCGCGACGACGACGACCAGGAGCAGGACGCGGAGCTTCGAAACCACTTCGTTTCTCCTTGCCAAACGATAACGCCGGACGACAGAGTACGGCGCGCCCACAACAGCGGGGGTGGCTATGCAAGGCGGATCGCGGCTGCGCAGCGCGAGTCAGGGTACAGAACCGTATAGATAACGCGGGGGAATAGCTTCTATAATGGAATTGTACGGATTATACATCAGGAGATCAAGCGAAGATCTGTCAACGGAGCTCGCCGATGTTTCCCGGATTCGCACAACGCAGGGTTAAGACGCCCGACGTGACGATCAACGCCGTCTGCGGCGGCGCCGGCCCGCCGCTCCTGCTGCTCCACGGCTACCCCCAGACCCACACCATGTGGCACAAGCTGGCTCCGCTGCTGGCCCGGCGCTTCTCGGTCGTCGCCGCCGACCTGCGCGGCTACGGCGATAGCGACAAGCCGCCGGGCGACCCCGAGCACGCCACCTACAGCAAGCGCGCGATGGCCCGCGATATGGTCGAGCTGATGGCGGCCCTCGGCCACCAACGTTTCGCCGTGGCGGGCCACGACCGCGGCGCCCGCGTCACTCACCGGCTCTGCCTCGACCACCCCGCCACAGTCACCCGCGCCGCCGTCCTCGACATCGCGCCGACCTATACGATGTTCGCGAGCGCCGACAAGACCTTCGGCGACGCCTACTACCACTGGTTCTTCCTCAGCCAGCCCTACGACCTGCCCGAGCGACTGATCGGCGCCGACCCGGCCTACTACCTGCGCCTGAAGCTGTCCCGCTGGGGCCGCGACGATGCGGCCTTCAGCGCGGCGGCCGTCGCCGAGTATGTGCGCTGCTTCAGCGACCCGGCCGCCATCCACGCCACCTGCGAGGACTACCGCGCCGCCGCTACGATCGACCTGGCCCACGACGAGGCCGACCTGGGGCGCAAGATCACCTGCCCCCTGCTGGTCCTCTGGGGCGGCAAGGGCTTCATCGCGCGCCAGTACGACGTGCTCGGCGTCTGGCGCGAGCGCGCCGTGGATGTCCGCGGCCACGCCCTGCCCTGCGGCCACTTTCTGCCCGAGGAGGCCCCCGAGGCGACCTTCGCGGCCCTCGACGCGTTTTTTTGAAGGGGTTCGCGAGGGGCTAGGCCCCTCTCAACCCAGCAACCGGCTACCTCAGCCGGCGGCGAGCAGCTGCAAGACCCGCTCGACCAGGGCCCGGTCCAGGTCGTCGAGGTTCTGGGTGAGGGGGGCGACCCGGCGCTCGCCCGCCCAGATCTTCTCGACCGAGCGGCGCAGGCGCCAGCCCTTGCGCTCGAGGTCGCCGAGGGTGGCCTCGATCTCGGCCCGCTCGCCCTCCTCGCCGCGGGCGACGGCCGCGATCCCCTGCAACAGCGGCTCGAACTGCTTCACGGCCTCGGCGGCCTCGTCGGCGCTGCCGGCGCTGATCACCCCCGCCGCCGTCAGGCGCTCGACGATCAGCTCGCGCTCGGCCACGGGCAGGGCGTCGAGGGCGAACTGCAGACCCGCCACATCGCCTCGCTCGAGGGCGCCGCGCACCGCCGGGGGCAGGGCGGCCAGCAGCTCGGGGGTCAGCCCGGCGTGGGCGTCCTCCGCGGCGAAGCGGTGGCGCTCGGCGAACTCCTTCAGGCCCATGCCGTCAAAGAGGCTCGCGGCCTCCTCCAGGTAGGGGCGGGCCAGGTCGGGGCGGCCCTTGCGGCGCAAGGCCCAGCCGTAGTTGCCGATCTGCGCGGCGGCGGCGTACTGCTCGCCGACGCTCCAGTAGAGCTTGACGGCCTGGTTGAGCAGCTCGGTCGCCGCCGGCAGGTCGCCCCGCTCGAGCAGCTCGCGGCCGCGGGCGATCAGGGCGTCGGCCTGGGCTTTGGGGGTCGCTGGCTTCATAGGGCGAGCTGGGGCACGAGGCGCTGGCGGCGGGCCGGGGGCCGCGCCGAGATCGTCGAGAGCCTGGCCCCGAGCTGCTCGAGGCTGACCAGATTATGCACGGGCAAGAAGTCGTCTACGAAGGGCAGGGCGGCCTGCATGCCGATCGTCAGGGGCTCGTAGCCGGGGCTGCCGAGCAGCGGGTTGAGCCAGATCAGGCGGTGGCACGATCGTTGCAGACGATCCATCTCACGACGCAGCACATCCGGGTCGCCCCGGTCCCACCCATCGCTGATTAACAAGACGACCGGGCCGTGGCCAAGTACGCGGCGGCCCCAGCGGAAGTTGAACTCCTTGACCGCGTCGCCGATGCGCGTGCCGCCGCTCCAGTCCATCACATGGCGGCTAACCAGGTCGATCGCCTCGTCGATGTCGCGGTGGCGCAGCTGCCGCGTGATCCTGGTCAGGCGCGTGCCGAAGACGAACGACTCGACGTCGCCCAGGCCCTCGGTGATCGCGTAGACGAACTGCAGCAGGATGCGCGAGTAACGCTCCATGCTGCCGCTGATGTCGCAGATCACCACCACCGGCCGGGGAGTGGTGCGCGTCTCGCGCCACGAGAGCTGGAGCGGGATGCCGCCGTAGCGCATGCTCTGGCGCAGCGTGCGCCTGAAGTCAAGGGTCTGGCCACGCCGGTCGGGCTGCCGCCTGCGCGTGGGGCGCTCCTCGACGCGCCAGCGCATGTCGCGAATCAGCTCCTTAGCCGCCTGCACCTCCTCCCAGCTGCACTGGGCGAAGTCCTTCTTGCGCAAAATCTCGTCGCGGCTGAAGGTGAGCCGCAGCTCGATCTGCTCTTCCTCAGGCTTGTCTTCGGAGCGCGGCTCGCGCTCTTCCGGCTGGTTCTGACGCTGGCGCAGGCGCAGGTGGCGTCGCGGCACCTTCACCTGCGGCACGATCGACTGCATCAGGTCCAGCATCGAGTCGTTGTCCGAGACCGGGCGCCAGTAGAACTCGAAGGCCGTATCGAAGAGCGGGAGGTCCTCGGCGCGCAGCACGAGCATACAGCGCATGGTGGCGCGGAAGTCGGCGCGATTGAGGATGGGCACATGCTCGAGGGCCCCGAGCAGGTCGAGCATCTGGCCCGGGCTGACCGGCACGCCCATTTCGCGCAGCAGGTAGCCGAAGGCCAGAATATGGGTGGCCAGGTTGCCGGTCTTGGTCTCGTCCATAAGACCTATTTTAGCACAGGCAGGCCCTGACGGTCGAAAAACCGCTGTATACTAGTTGATATATAGACCATCACAGTCTCGCTGCTGCCCCCAACTCGGCGCTGACGGAGGAGCGACGCCGATGAGCGATAGTACGATTACCTGGCTCGAGCAGATCCGCAGCTATTTTCAGAGCAGCGGCCAACGCCCCGATCAGTCGCCCCCCGCCCCATCCCCGCCCGAGCCGCGCTGGCTCGGCCTGGCCCTCGGCGGCGGCGGCGGCAAGGGCACCGCCCACCTCGGCGTGCTCCAGGCCCTCGAAGAGCTCGCCATCCCGATCGACCTGATCGTGGGCAGCTCGGCGGGCGGCGCCGTGGCCGTGCTCTACGCCTCAGGCCTGAGCTTCGCCGAGATCCACGAGGTCTTCCGCAGCACCTCGCTGCGGCGCATCGCCGTGCCCGACCCCAGCCGCACCGGCCTGATCGGCCAGCGCCGCCGCGAGGAGATTCTGCGCGCGCTGCTCGGCGAGCGCACCTTCGCCGACCTGCGCCTGCCCTGCGCGGTCATGGCCACCGACCTGGTCAGCGGCCGCCCCGTGCTGATCGACGAGGGCCCCCTGGTCGAGGCCCTTTTGGCCACCACGGCCCTGCCGCCGATCTTCCCCCCCGTGGTCCGCGGCGAGATGCTCCTCGCCGACGGGGGCATCCTCAATAACCTGCCGGTCGACGCCGCCCAGGCCCTCGGGGCCCGCCGCGTGATCGGGGTCGAGCTCAACGACGCCGTGCCCGGCTTCAGCCTGCTCACCCCGACCGCCAGCACGCCCCTGGCTCGCCTGATGCTGGCGCCGCAACAGTTCAATGTCGCCGGCCGGGCCCTCTCGCTGCTGATCAACCACGCCACCGCCCTGCACCTGCGCGACAACCCGCCCGACCTGCTGATCAGCCCCTATGTGGCCGACATCCACACCCTCGACCTCTCGAACCCCGAGAAGGGCCACGAGGCTGGGCTCACCGCCGCCCGCGACCTCGCCGAGGAGCTGCTGGCCCTGCGCGCCTGGCGCCTCGAAGAGCCCGCCCCCCTGCCCGAGCCCGCCCCTCAACCCGAGCCCGCCCGCCCCTGGCTCAACCTGCCCTTCCAACTGCCGCGCTGGGGCGATGAGCCGAAGGGCGGCGAGCAGATCCAGCCGTAGCTGCCCCCGCGCCCGGCTCGCCCGCCGCCAGGTTGCCGGAGCGCCAGCACTAGTTGAGAGTCTGCCACCCCCGGCGGGCTCGCTTTGGCATACATTCTACCCAACCCCGGCGCAACCCCCCGCTCCCCGCACACCTGCGCCCTCAGCCGGGCCGTCCCCAAGCAGAGCTGCTTCTCGGCAACGTCGCCGCTGTAGGGTCGCTTCCGCGGCCGCTTCGCCGTTGTCACAGAGAGGCAGGTCTCCCATGGGCGAGGTCGAGGGCTTTCTGAAGTATGAGCGCCAGGAGCGGCACGGGCGTCCGGTCGAGCTCCGCTTGCGCGACTACCGCGATGTCTACGAGGCGACGCCCGACAGCGTGGTGATGCGGCAGGGCGCCCGCTGTATGGATTGCGGCATCCCCTACTGCCACGTGGCCTGCCCGCTCGGCAACTTCATCCCCTGGTGGAACGACCGTGTCGCCGAGGGCGACTGGGAGCAGGCCCTGGCCCAGCTCCACCGCGAGAATAACTTCCCCGAGTTCACCGGCCACCTCTGCCCCGCCCTCTGCGAGGGCTCATGCTCGCTCGGGCTCAACTTCGACCCCGTCGCGATTCGCATGGTCGAGCTGCGCATCATCGAGCAGGGCTTCGAGCGCGGCTGGGTGCGCCCCGAGCCACCCCAAACCCTGACCGGTAAGCGTGTGGCCATCGTCGGCTCCGGGCCGGCGGGCCTGGCCGCGGCCCAACAGCTGCGCCGCAAGGGCCACGAGGTCTCGGTCTTCGAGCGCGATAGCCGCATCGGCGGCCTGCTGCGCTACGGCATCCCCGACTTTAAGCTCGAAAAGGAGCTGCTCGAGCGCCGCCTGGCCCAGCTCAGCGCCGAGGGCGTCGCCCTGATCGCCGGGGTCCACATCGGCGTCGATGTCCCCGCCGAGGAGCTCTGCCGCGGCTTCGACGCGGTGCTCCTGGCCGGCGGCGCTCAGCAGCCCCGCGACCTGCATGTGCCGGGGCGCGAGCTGCGCGGGGTCCATTTCGCGATGGAGTTCCTCACCCAGCAGAACCGGCGCTGTGCGGGCGATTGGATCGATCCCGCCGAGGCGATCGATGCGCGCGATCGACACGTGCTAGTGATCGGCGGCGGCGACACCGGCGCCGACTGCGTTGGCACCGCCCTGCGCCAGGGCGCGGCCTCGGTCACCTCGTTCGAGCTGCTACCCCCGCCGCCCGCTCAGCGCGCCTCCGATAACCCCTGGCCCGAGTGGCCTCGCGTCTTCCGCAGCGCCTCCTCCCACGAGGAGGGCGGCGAGCGCCTGTTCAGCGTGCTCACCAGGCGCCTTCACGGCGACACGGCGGGTCGGGTCGCCGCGGTCGAGGCGACCAGGCTTAGCTGGGGCCCCGACGCCAGCGGCGCGCTGCAGATGCACGAGCTCCCCGGCTCGGAGTTCACCCTGCCCTGCGATCTGGTCCTGCTGGCAATGGGCTTCGCCGGCCCACGCCGCGCCGGGCTGCTCGAGCAGCTGGGTGTAGAGCTGAACCCGCGCGGCGCCGTAGCCACCGACAGCGCCAAAATGACCTCGCGCCCCGGGGTCTTCGCCGCCGGCGACATGAGCCGCGGTCAGTCCCTGGTAGTCTGGGCCATCGCCGAGGGCCGCGCCGCCGCCGAGGGTATCCACCGCTACCTGATGGGCCATCCCTAGTACTGACAGCGAGCAGTCCTTTGCCAGTTCTGACCAAAGACCAGCGACCAAGGACCAAGGCCGGGCTCCTGCTGGGTAGTTGGTCTTTGGTCTTTCGTCCTTGGTCGCAACCAGACAGGCACTTCCGGAAAGCTGTACTACTCACCGCACCTCGGCCCAGTCCAGCTTCACTCCCAGGGCCCGTCCATCGGGGCTGCTCGGGTCCAGCGACCGCGGCGCGAAGGTCGGGGCGCGCAGCTCGATAAGCAGCTCGCCGCCTGCGGGCGCCTGCGGCAGCGCCACACTCGCCTCTGCCCAATCCGGGCCGACCTCCAGCGTCACGCGGCGCTCGCCGTCGACCCACACCTCGACGGGCGTCGCCGGCCCATCGACAGGCCGCCCCGAGGCCAGGCGCAGCACCAGCTCGTCGGCGCCCGCCGGCGCGGCGAGGCGCAGCGTGGCCCGATCCGTGGTCCAGCGGAAGCCCTCCTCCCCTTCGCGCACGGCGTGCAGGCCGCCGACGAAGCCCAGGTCGAGCCCGTCGCCCAGCTCCAGGCGCGCGCCCGCCCGGGTCGCCGCCCGCTCCCACAGCCAGCGCTGCAGATCCTGGCGCGAGGCGGCCTCGAAGGCCAGGTCGCCCACGGCGTCGCCCGACTCGCCCAGGGCCCGCAGCACGTCCCCGCGCAGCACGTGGGCCTGGGGGTGGTCGGCGATGGCGTTGAGGGCGGCGTCGAGCTCGGCCCGCGCGCCCGCCAGGTCGCCCGCGCCGATCGCCACACGGGCCAGGGCCACGCGGGCCAGGGCCGAGCCCTCGTCGCGGGCCAGGGCCGCCAGCGCCTCGCGTTCGGCGGTCGCCCCATCAGCGCGGGCCAGGGCCGCCTCGGCCCGCCCCAGGTGCCAGTGCTTCCAGCCGAGCTGCCAGCCCAGGGCCGGGTAGGGGGCGTGCAGCAGCGTCAGGGCCAGGCAGACGCCCGGGGCGGCGAGGGCCAGCCAGCCTCTGGCGTCGCGCCTGGCGAAGGGTCCCCACGCACCGAGCAGCGCCAGGGCAGCGTACGGCAACAGCGCCGGGTAGAGCGGCAGCCTGTAGCGCAGCTCGACGTGGAAGATCAGGGTCGTCAGCGCCACGTACAGAGCCCACGGCGCCAGCAGCCAGGCCGGGGCGCGCAGGGCGCTGAGCGCGGCCTCCAGCGGGCCCCGCCGCCCCAACGCGGCCACGCCCTGGCCCCGTGGCCGCAGACTCGCGAGCAGCTCGCGGGCCAGCCCATAGCTCCCCGCCAGCAGCATGACCAGCCACAGGGCGTCGCCCAGCAGCAGGCGGGCCCAGGTCTCGGCGGGCGAGACCCAGAGCGCCGGCCTGGCGAGCATATCGTCCGTCTGCTCGAGGGCGAAGAAGCGCAGCAGCTCGCCCCAGGCCTTGGCGGCGAAGCGCCCGGGATCGGCCAGGATGACCTCGACGCCGCGGCGCGAGGCCAGCTGCTGGCGCGCCAGCCGCTCCTCGCCCATGGCGTACAGCTCGGCCTTCACCGCCTCGCGCCCCGCCGGGTCATTGTCCAGCCACAGATTCTCGGCCCCGGTCGTATCGATGATGATCAGCCCGCCATAGGTGAGGTAGTTGCGGGCCGTCCACGGCAGGATCACGAGCAGCGCCGCGCAGGCGAAGGCGATGGCCGGTCGGTAGTCCCGCTTCACGCGTGGCCCCCGGCTCAGCCCCCTCGCCAGCAGCCAGAGCGCCCCCAGCGGCAGCAGCGGCAGCCCGACCGAGCGCACCAGGCACAGGGCGCCCAGGGCCAGCCCCGCCGCGGCCGCGCTCGACCACGACCCCAGGCGCGCAGCGCGCAGCAGCAGCCAGAGCGTGATCGTCAGCCCGAAGAGGAAGAGCGTCTCGGTCAGCAGCTCGGTGGCATTTGCCGCCAGCGTGTAGCTGAGCGCGCACAGGGCCGCCGCCAGCAGGCCCGCGCGCCCCCCTCGTCCCAGCGCTCCGCCCCCCCACGCCACCTCGCGCGTCAGCAGGTAGACCAGGGGCACGGTCGCCGCGCTGACCACGGCCTGCACCAGGCGCAGGTTCTGCACCAGCGAGTCGACCGCCACGATGCTCGCCGCCAGAAAGATCGTGTAGAGCGGCGGGCGCATGAAACGCAGCTCGACGTACTGGCGCTCGCGCAGCAGGGTCAGGGCCTGGTTGAAGTACTCCTGCTCGTCGCCGCCCAGCCCCTGGAACTCGCGCCAGCGCCACACCACCAGGCGCAGCGCCAGCCCCGCCAGGGTGATCGCGGCCAGCACTATCAGCTCTCGTCGGCCCGCTGCCTTCATCCTTCAGCCCCTAGCATAGCTTTCCGGAAGTGCCTGTCTGGCTGCGACCAAGGACGAAAGACCAGAGACCAACTGCTCAGCAGGAGACCGGCCTTGGTCATTGGTCCCTGGTCTTTGGTCAGAACTGGCAAAGGGCTTCTCGCTGGCACAGCTAACGTAGTTCTGCCATATCGAGCTGGTAGGCCAGCCGGCGCAGCTGCCCCACCTGCGGCCCCTGCTGGGCGATCAGGTCGAGGGCGTCGGGCACGAAGGTCGGCGAGCGCAGCGTGACGATCAGGTCCGCCCCCGCCGGCCGCGCCGGCAGCTCCAAACAGAACTCCTCCAAACTGGGGCCGGGGGCGAATGTGCCGACGGGCTCGCCGTCCAGCAGCGCGCTAACCACTGGCAGACTCAGGTCGGGCGGCCAGCCCAGGGCGCTCGCCCGCAGGCAGAGCCGCCGGGGCGCCCCCGTGCCGCCGCCGGGGAAGCGCAGCGCGGCCTCGCCGCTGGCCCAGCGCGTGGTCGCCGCCAGGTCGGCGTCGTAGCGCCCGAGGTAGAAGCCGTCGATATAGCCCAGGTCGTTGTCGTCGGCCAGCGCGATCCGCTCGTCGGGCGGGGGCGGCGGGTAGAGCCAGTCCCACGCCCAGCCCACCGGGTTCTGGCTGTCGACCAGGGTCGGCCCCAGCTCGCGCCGGGCCGCCTCCAGGTCGCCCAGCTGCCGAAACAGCTCGCCCGCCACCACTGCCGTCTGCCAATCCTCCAGCGGTCGCGCCGCCTGGGTCGCCAGTCGGTCGAGGCCATCGGCCGGCCGGCCCTCCAGCCCGTCGAGCAGCGGCCCGCCCACGGCGAGCGCATAGCTCGGCAGCTCGGGCGCCGCCAGGGCCGCCCGCGCCGCCGCCGCGTCGCCCGCGCCGAGGGCGGCGCCAAGCTCCTGCTCGCGCAGGTAGCCCGGGCGCGCCGCCAGCGCCCGCAGCGAGCTCGCCACACTCGAGGGGTAGGGGCCTAGATACGAGGCCCAGCGCGCGTCCTGCCCCGGCGCCCGCCGCTCGAGGTAGGCGTAGGGCGTCGCGGCGACCAGCAGCAGCAGGCCGGCCAGGGCGGCGCAGGCCGCCCCGTAGCGCGTCCGCAGGGCCGGCAGCAGCCGCGGCAGCCCCGCCAGGGCCGCCCCCGCCAGGGCGAAGGCGAAGGGCATCAGGGGCACCCTGAAGCGGTTGATCGCGAACAGCAGCGGCGCCGCAGCCAGGTTGTAGAGCAGCCACAGGCCCACCAGCAGCAGCAGGCTCGTGGCCGCGGACGCCCCCGCCTCGCCGTCCCGCCGCCCCTGGCGCAGCAGGGCCCACCCGAGCACCGCCAGGGGCAGCGTCAGGACATAGAGCGTGTCGTCGAGCAGGAAGAGGGCCGCCACATACCAGGCCGGCAGCCGGCCCAGGGCGAAGCCCTTGCTCAGCCGCTCGTCGCCCGTGTAGTTGATCTGGAACAGGTCGACCAGCTCGGTCAGGCTCTTCGCCACGAAGGCCAGGGGGCGCGCCCGCAGCAGACACATGGCCTCGGCGCTGAGCAGGCTCTGGCGCTCGGCCTGGCTCAGGGCCGGGGCGCGCTCGAGCGCCGCCAGCAGCCTGGGGTCGCCCGCGGCGTACAGACAGGCCGCCGCCCGCGTCACATCACCCTCAGAGCCGCGCCGCTCGGCCAGCAGGGCCTCGCGCTGCTCGCGGCTCAGGCCGGGGACGAGCAGGGCCAGCACGAAGCTGCGGGTCGGCTCGTCGCTGCGCCCGCCGTCGTAGGCCGTGCGCGCCCCCAGCGCCAGGTTGAAGGCCCCGGTCGTATCGACCGCAATCGGCCCGCCATAGGTCCGCGTCGCGTAGAGTGACCACGGCGCCACCGTCAGCCCGGCCGCCAGGGCGATGCCGCCGGCCTGCCCCAGGGCCCCGCCGAGCCCGCCGCTGGCCCCGCCGCGCCTGGCGCTCACGAAGACCCAGATCACGACGAGCGGCAGGAAGCCCAGGGTCAGCCCGCGCGTCAGGGTCGCCAGGCCGAACAGCACCCCCGCCCCCGCCAGCAGCGCCGCGGGCACAGGGCCAGGGGTGCCCCGCCGCTCGAGCCAGCGCCCCAGGGTCACGAACGCCGCCAGCAGCAGCGTGACGAACAGCGTCTCGCTCAGCAGCAGCTGCCCGTAGCTGGCCAGGGGCAGGTAGAGCGCCGTCAGCAGCGCGGCGAGACCCGCAGCTCGCCGCGCGCCGCCTGTCAGCTGCAGCGTCAGCCCATAAACCAGGGCCACATTCAGCAGGCTCAGGGCGCTCTGGGTGACGAAGATCGGCTCGAGGGCTCGGCCGAAGGCCGCAATATGCCCCGCCAGGAACAGCGGATAGAGCGGCGCCCGCGTCCACAGGTAGCTGAGGTGCCAGGCGAAGCCGCGCCCATTGGCCAGCCAGTCGGCCGAGGCCAGGTACTCGGCCTCGTCCGAGATCAGGCCCAGGCGCGGCAGCGCGCCCCAGAGCGCCAGCCGCAGGGCCAGCCCGACCCCGAGGGCGAGCCACAGGGGCCAGTGCTCCGCGATACGCCCGCGCCAACGAAGGCTCATGGCTGCGCCGCGCCCCCGCCCGCGGCCGCCCCGTCGGCCACGATCTCCACCGTGCCCAGCACGAGCCGGTCGTCGCCGTCACTTGCGCCGCCCGTGACGCGCAAGCGCCCGCCCTCGCTCGGGTCGGCGGGGTCATACAGGCCCAGCAGCAGCGTATAGCGCCCGGGCGCCATGTCGGCGGGCAGCGCGATCGCCCGGTCGTCGCGGGCCGGCTTGCCGGGCAACCAGGTGCTGGTCGGCAGGTAACCCTCCAGGGGCGGCCCATCCTCGCCCGCCGCCGGCGGCCGGTCGCACTCTTTGCAGAGGTGCAGGAACAGGCTGTAGTCGGTCGCCGGCGTCTCACTCACATCCCAGAACAGGCTGATCGGCAGGCTGCCCCCGGCCCGGTAGACCCCTGGCCCCGCCGGCGTCGTGGCCTTGAGCGTAAAGCCCAGCAGCCGCATCTGCTCGCCGAAGGTGGCCTCGAGCGGCGTCGCCGGCTCGGGGGCGGGGGCGCCCGTGTAGTAGGGCTCGGGCGCCTCCTGGCAGAGGACGTGGGCGCCGTTGTAGCGCCAGATCCCGCACGGCCAGGTCCGCTGCTCGCGGCTGTAGGCCCAGAAGTTGCCCACCAGCCCATACTCGTCGCCGGGCAGCGGGCGGTCGACCGTGCGGGCGTGGTCGGGCGCGATCAGCAAGAAGCTGCGGGTGTAGCCCGCCAGCCGCGCCCGCCGCTCGATGTCCCACTCGCGCTGCCCGTACGCCGTCTCGCCCTGCCAGAAGTCGCTGAACAGCAGCGGCTCGGGCGCTGGGTCGGCGCTCAGACGCCCCATATAGTAGGCGTACAGCGGGCGCAGGTACGAGGGGTGCAGCACCACCGCGTCGTCGGGATGCACCCGCGCCGCCAGCTCGGCCACCGCCTCGCGGTACTGCTCCTTCACCGGGTCGCCCGAGAACAGGCCGAAGACCGGCTGGAACAGCGCCAACACCCCCGTGAGCAGCGCCGACCCCAAGACCGCTCCGTAGCCCCAGGCGAGCGCCCGTGACCGCCCCGCGCCGGCCGGGCGCGAATTGCCGCTCGGTTCTGGCGCGCGATCGGTGACGCCTACTGGCCGCTGCGAGCCGGCCCTGTGCTCCTCAATAGTCGCCCGTCGCTCAACGCGCTCCAGCCCGACGGTGCGGCCCGACCCAGCCAGCGGGTAGGCCAGCAGCAGCGCCCAGGCCGGGTAGATCACGGTCAGGTAGCGCACCTCGTACAGGCGCGTCGCCCCCAGTTGCAGCAGAAACAGGCCGAGGGGCAGGGCCAGCAGGATGAGCAGCAACTGCGCCCGCCGGCGCGTCGCGGCAGAGCGCAGATCGCCGAGCGCCCGGATCAGGCCCCAGCCGGCCAGCAGCGCCCAGGGCGCCAGCCACCACCAGGGCGCGTCGCCCGGCCAGCGGTCCACCGCGAAGCGCGTCATGGTCAGCCCCAGGGCCAGGGCCGGCCCCGCGGGGATGGCCGCGCCCGCCGCCGAGCGCCCGGCCGCCCCCTCGCCCCCCAGCCCGCCGATCATCGCCAGCACGAGCAGCGTCGAGAGCAGGCCCACGATCCAGATCCTCCTGGAGCGCTGTTCCTCCCCCATTGGCAGCAGCGCGACCAGCGCCCAGAGGCCCGCCGCCAGCAGCAGCGCGCTCAGCCGATGCACGAACAGGCCTACCACAGCAACCGCCAGCAGCACGGCCCAATCGCGCCGCGCCCCGCTGCGCACTACCCGCGCCAGGGCCCAGACGAACAGCGCCGCGACCAGCAGCAGCAGGCTGTAGACCTTCGCCTCCTGGCTATACCAGATCGCAAAAGGCGCCGCCATCACGATTGCGGCCGCCGCCAGCCCATACCAGGAGTGCGCCGGCCCGGCTTCCCCGCGCTCCCCCACGCCTTCGAGCTCTACCGCGGCCAGGTAGATCACCGGCACGGCCAGGGCCCCCGCCAGGGCCGAGGGCAGGCGCAAGGCCGCCTCGCCATCCCCGAACAGGGCCATCCAGCCCTTCAGCAGCAGGTGGTAGAGCGGGTAGGCCGCGCTCGGGTTGAACAGCTCGCCCAGCAAGTGAGCCCAGCCGGCCCGGCTCAGCTCCCAGCTGCTGCCCTCGTCGAGCCAGAGGCTCTGGGCGTCGAGGCGATAGAGCCGCACGAGCAGCGCGACCAGCAAGAGGGCCGCGCAGACCAGCAGCGTGCGCCGCTGCGGGGCGAGCAGACTATCCATGCCGCAGTCCCACCCCGAGCGCCGCCACAAACGCCGCCTCGTAGCGCTCGGCCGCCCGCTCCCAGGTCAGCTCGCGCTCGACCCGCGCCCGCGCCGCCCCACCCAGGCGTGTCCCCAGACCCGGCTCGGCCAGCAGGCGCCCGATGGCCGCCGCGAGGGCCGCCGGCTCGCGCTCGGGCACGATCAGGCCGTGGACCCCGTCGTCGATCACGTCGGGCACGCCGGCCACCCGCGAGGCCACCACGGCCCGCCCGGCGCCCATGGCCTCGAGCAGCACATTCGGCAGGCCGTCGACACCTTCGCGCACGATCGGCAGCGCGAAGACGTCGGCCGCCGCCACATAGGCCGCAGCCCGGCTACGCTCGAGTTGGCCGGGGAAGCGCACGCTGCCGCCGATCCCCAACTCGGCCGCCTGCCGCTCGAGAGGCTCGCGCAGATCGCCGTAGCCGGCGATGGCCAGGGTCGCCCCGGGGCTCGCCCGCAGCACGGCGGGCCAGGCCTCGAGCAGCACGCCGAAGCCCTTCTTGGCCACCAGGCGGCCCATGCCCACCACCAGGGGCGCGTCCGCGGCCAGACCCAGCTCGGCGCGCACGGCCGCGCGGGCCGCGGGGTCGGGGCGAAACTGCTGCGGATTCACACCGTAGGGGATCACACAGCTGTGCTCAGGGCGCGCGCCCAGGGCCAGCGCCCGCGCCCGCAGGTCGCCGCTGCAGGCCGTAACCGCGCCCGCCGCTCTGAAAGCGCCCGCCGCCGCCAGGGCCATGGCCCAGTGGCGCTCCGCCAGGTAGATATCGCTGCCGTGCAGGCTCACCACCAGGGGCACGCCGAAGAGGCCCGCCGGCAGCGCCGCGGGCGGCCCGTTGGGCAGCGCCCAGTGGGCCTGCACAAGGTCGTACGGCTCGCCCCGCCCGCGGGCCGCCGCCAACTCGCGCGCGACCGCCAGCAGCGAGGCCGCCAGGGCAAAGGGGGCCGCCGCCAGGGCCTTGCCCTTGATCTGCGTATCGCTCACCAACGACTGGGCGTAGCCCCAGATGTTGAGCGCGGGGTGGGGCGCGTAGCGGTAGGGGCGCAGGCGCACCCCCCGCTCTTCGGGCCCGCGGCGCAGCTCGGGGTGATAGGGCAGCAGCAAGGTCACCGCGTGGCCGCGGGCCGCGACCCCTGCCGCGATCTCTTCGATAAACGGCGCCGTCGTCTCGCCTGGCCACTTGGGGAACGACGATGCCAGCATCAGTATGCGCATACGCGCTGTCACTCACTCCGCAGGAATGCGGTAGATAAAGGCGCGAAAATCCTCGCTCGGGCTGGCGTAGACCAGCTCGAAGCCGTCGATCACCTGTCCCACCTGGTTGTCGTGGTCGAGCAGCGGCGCCAGCAGCCTGCCGGCGTCGCCCTTGACCCGCTGCTGGTTCTCGAGCACCAGGTACTCGGCGCCGTAGTGGCGCGCGATCTCCAACAGCCTGGCCCGGTCGGGCGTGTTCGGGATCATCACCGCAGGTTGCCCGGTGTGCCAGTTGAGCTGCCAGGGGATGCGTGTCATGACCACCGTCTCGGCGGGCAGACGCTCGTCGAGCCAGCTATAGGCCGCCAGGTCGGGCGCCCAGATGCCCGGCTCGTTGCGCACCTTGTTGGCGATATCGGGGCGCGAGAAGCCGACCACCCCCACGATGGCCGCGCAGGCCAGGATCAGGCCCAGGGGCGCCCAACGCCGGTCGCCGATCGACGCCAACTTGTCGTAGCCGGCCCAGATCATCCAGGCCGCGAACAGGGCCAGCCACGGGATGAGCATCACCCAGTAGCGGTGCTCGTCCGTGCGCCAGTAGGTCAGCATAAAGACCACGTAAGGCGCGTAGGCCGCCGCCAGCAGGCCGATCAGCCGGCGCCTGAAGCGCAACGCCGCGATCACCCCGATCAGGGCCAGCCAGGCCCCGATGTCCGAGGCCAGGTTCTTGCGCTCGTTGTCGCTGAAGAGCCAGGCCGCCCCGTCGGGCAGCCCGCTCCAGACCGGCATCAGGTAATCGCGCAGCTCCTCGGCCTGGGTCGCCAGCTTGGCCAGAGTCTTGTCGAAGCCCCAGCGCAGGATCCAGCTGCGGTCGGGCGTGCCGGGGCCGCCCAGCTCGGCGGTGAAGACCCGGTAGATCTCCTCCCAGGCGTCGCCGCTATTGCCCAGATAGCCCAGCACCCAGGCGTCGTGGCTCTCGGTCGAGTAGACCGGTCTGCCGAAGAGCAGCAGGTTGCGGGCCAGGTAGGGCGAGAGGATCAGCAGGGCCAGGGTCGCCCACAGGGCCACCGGCGCGACCAGGGCCCAGAGCCGCCGCGGCGAGAAGGCCCGCAGCTCGGCGCGCCAGTCGGCGGGCAGGCGCTGAGCCACGAACCAGAGCCCCATGCCCAGGGCGATCATCGCCCCCGAGGGCTTCTGCAGCATCATCAGGCCCGTGAGGACGCCCGCGAGCAGTAGGTAGCGGTTGGCCCATGCCCACCCGCGCCGGCCGCCCCTGCTCTCATCGGCGGTCGGTCGCCCATTGTCGACGAAGCGGTACAGGCAGTACAGCGCCCCGACGCTGAAGACCACGAAGGCCAGGTCGCTGGTCACGTAGATCGTGAGCCGGAAGAAGAGGTAGTTGGTCAGCGTGAAGATCGCCGCGGTCAGGCCGACCCGCCGGTCCCAGATCCGCGCCCCGATGCCGTAGACCATGGCCAGCAGGATCAGGTTGAAGATCAGGTTCGGCAGCTTGGCCGCCCAGGCGCTCGGGCCGAGGGCCAGGAAGAAGGGCGCGATCCAGACCGGCTGCAGCAGCGGCCAGGTCTCCTGGGGTCTGGTCGTCCCGTCGATCAGCTCGTAGAACTGGCTGACATAGTCGACCACCCAGCCCCGCCCGGCCGCCAGGTTGCGGGCCACCACCGCGTTATCGGCGTAGTCGGCGTGGCCGACATAGGGCAGGCCGGCGATCACCCAGGCCTCGTAGCCGACCCAGATCAGGCCGAAGCCGAGCAGCAAGATCAGGGCGCCCCGCCGCGAGCCGAGCGCCGCCACCACCCCGTCGGCCAGGCGCGGCAGACCCTCGCGGCCCAGGACGAAGACCAGGGCCAGCAGACCCGCGGCCAGCAGCCCATAGAGCAGCGAGTCGGGAAAGATCTGCCAGAAGAGGGGCTGCCCGAAGGCGCCCATCCAGACGAAGAGCCGGGCCAGGGCATAGGCGAGCAGCACCAGGGCCGCGGCCGTCAGCCCATAGCCGAGGGCCCGCCCATAGGCGTAGCGTCGCACCAGGTTGCGGGCGAGGGCGACGATCTCGCGCTGCCAGACCACGGCCAGCAGGGCGGCCAGGGCCAGCATGGCCACCGAGAGGGCGGCGCCCATCCAGATGCGCGCCGTGGCCAGCCCAAGCCCAGCCGCGGCGACCCCGAGCGCGGTGACCGCGAAGACCGCCGGCGTCGAGGGCAGCAGCCGGGTCAGCAGCAGATAGAGCAGCAGCGTACACATGCCCATCAGGCCAACCGCCCGCCAGGCCGGCGGGTAGGCCGCCGCGGGGTCGCCCTCGGCGGCGCGCACCTGCAACTCGGCCAGCCGCAGCCCCTTGGGGCGCGGGTCGGCGCCGTAGGTGAGTGTATCGGTGAAGGTGTGCGAGGCGTCGAGGTCGATCGTCAGGTCGGCCCCGCTGCGGGCGCTTGCGGGGATGCTGAAGCTGAAGGGGCGCCACTCGCCGCTGGGCTGGAACTGGCCGACCGGCACGCCGTCGGCGCGCACGGTGATCAGCGGCTGGGGCACCGGCGCGCCGACAACATCGGCGGGCCAGCCCTGGGCCAGCAGGGTCAGCTCGAGGCCGGCCCCGGCGCCGATATTGGGCAGCGTCACCCGGGCGTGCTGGCGCGTCCAGCGGCTGCGGCCCGTCGGCGAGTCGGGGTTGAGGTCGTCGGCGTAAAAGTCGCCGCGCAGCACCGCATCCTCGCCCAGGCCGGCCGTCGCGCCCAGGAAGAGACGATCGCCGAGCCAGCCCACCAGCACCCGGCCGGCGGGCGGGGCCTGGTAGGCCATCGCGCCGACGGCGAGGCTCAGCAGCAGCACGAGCAGCAGCGAGGTCAGCACCGGCAGCGCGTCGCGCTCACTCAGGGGCGTCGGGCGCGCCCGACCCCTGGCCATGCTGTCGGATTGTAGGTCGGCTAGGCCCATAATGGCACGAGAAAGGGCGCCCGCGTCTGGGCGCACACCGCGCCATTATACAGCGTTCCGCCTGGCCCCCTGATGAGCGCACGGTGATAGGGGCCAGAGACTGAGACAAGGGCGAGCCGCCGCGCCCGACCGGTAAACCGCCGGGCTCTCGCTACGAAGCCGGCCTGCGGGGACTCGCCAGGCCCACGCAGGTGGCCTGCGTTCCATCGAGCCGGGTCGTTTACAGCGCCGGCGAACCTTGCATATCGCCAAGCCCCCGCACCCCCACCGGCCCAAAGCCGATAAAATCGGCCGCCGTCAACTGGTAGCTGATCCCGTCGATCGTGCGGTTGACCGCATTGTCGTGGTCCTGCTTGCGATGCAGGTGCCCATAGATGCAGGCCCGCACCCCGGGGCAGGCCGCGATGCGGCGCGCGAACTCGGTCGGCTGCTGGCTGACGAAGGGCGGGTAGTGGATCATCACCACGATCGGCTTGCGCTCGCCCGCCAGCTGCCTGGCGTGGGCCAGGGCCCGGTCGAGCATAGTCAGCTCGCGCTGGTAGATCGGCTCGTCGGTGCCCGGGGTGTAGCCGGGCGTCTCGGGCGTGACCCAGCCGCGCGTGCCGCAGACCACCGCCGGGCCGATGTCGCAGGCGTCGGCGCCCAGCAGGGTCAGCGAGGGGGGCATGTGGGGCCGCAGCGGGTTGACTCGCCGCGAGCACCAGTAGTCGTGATTGCCGCGAATCATGACCTTGCGCCCCGGCAGAGCGTCGATCCAGCGCAGATCGACCAGGGCCTCGGGCAGCTTCATGGCCCACGAGATATCGCCGGCGACCAGCACCCAGTCGTCGGGGGACACCCGCGCCCGCCAGGCCGCCGCGATCCGCTCGGGGTGGTCCCGCCAATGGGGACCAAAGATGTCCATCGGCTTGGGCTGAGCGTGAGAGAGGTGCAGGTCCGAGATGGTCCAGATCATGGCGCGCCCCACAAGTGGCTAACCGCCGCATGATAGCAGCCCCGGCCGGCCGGGGCAAATCGCCCGCGCCCACGCCCGCGCCGCCGAAAAGGCACGTATGTTCGCCAATAGATTGGACAAACCGCCCGCGATCGTGTATAATGGAAAGTGGCATTTAACGCGTTAGAAAGCGGCGGAGTACGACATGGAGATTGGAATTGTCAGGCCCGTCAACATCACCACAGAGGTGCGCTCGGCCTACCTGAGCTACGCCATGAGCGTCATCGTCTCGCGCGCCCTCCCCGACGCGCGCGACGGGCTCAAGCCGGTCCAGCGGCGCATCCTCTACGGCATGTGGGACATGGGCTTCCGCAACAATCAGCCCTATAAAAAGTGCGCCCGTATTGTCGGCGACGTGCTCGGCAAGATGCACCCCCACGGCGACTCGTCGGTCTACGACGCCCTGGCGCGTCTGGCCCAGCCCTGGAATATGCGCTACCCCCTGGTCGACGGCCAGGGCAACTTCGGCAGCGTCGACGGCGACCCGCCCGCCGCCATGCGCTACACCGAGGCCCGCCTCTCGGCCATCGCCGAAGAGCTGCTCTTCGATATCGATAGGAACACCGTCGACTTTCGCGACAACTTCGACTCCTCCTACCGCGAGCCGGCCGTCCTCCCGGCCACCCTGCCCAACCTGCTGCTCAACGGCGCGGCGGGCATCGCCGTGGGCATGGCCACCAACATCCCCCCCCACAACCTGAACGAGCTCTGCGACGCGATCAGCTACCTGATCGACAACCCCGAGGCCACGGTCGAGGAGCTGATCAAAATCATCCCCGGCCCCGACTTCCCCACCGCCGCCAGCATCCTCGGCACCGAGGGCATCCTGGCCGCCTACTCGACCGGCCGCGGCCAGATCACCCTGCGCGCCAAGGCCCACATCGAAGAGGCCGCCCGCGGCGCCTACAACATCGTCGTCACCGAGCTGCCCTACCAGGTCAACAAGGCCCGCCTGCAAGAGCGCATCGCCGAGCTGGCCAAAGAGCGCAAGATCGAGGGCGTGCGCGACGTCCGCGACGAGTCCGACCGCGCGGGTATGCGCCTGGTCATCCTGCTCAAACAGGACGCACAGCCCAAGAAGGTGCTCAACGCGCTCTATAAGCACACCCAGATGCAGACCACCTTCGGCATCAATATGCTCGCCCTCGTCGACGGCGGCCTACAGCCGAAGGTGCTCACCCTCAAGCGCATGCTCCAGGAGTATGTCGCCCACCGGCAAGAGGTGATCCGGCGCCGCACCGAGTACGACCTCGACAAGGCCCGGGCCCGCGCCCACATCCTCGAGGGCCTCAAGATCGCCCTCGACAATATCGACGCGATCATCCGCACCATCCGCGAGTCGCGCACTACCGAAAGCGCCCGCAACAATCTGATCCGCAACTTCACGCTCACCGAGATCCAGGCCAACGCCATTCTCGAGCTGCAGTTGCGCCGCCTCGCCGCCCTCGAGCGCAAGAAGATCGAGGACGAGTACAACGAGGTGATCAAGCTGATCGCCGAGCTCGAGGATATCCTCGCCAACCCGCGCAAGGTGCTCCACCTCATCCAGGCCGACCTGAAGCACCTCAAGGAGAAGTACGGCGACGAGCGCCGCACGCGCATCATCCCCGACGTCACCGGCGAGGTCAGCGACGAGGATCTCATCCCCGATATCCGCGTCCTGATCACCTTCACCGACCGCGGCTATATCAAGCGCCAGGCCGCCGACGTCTATCGCACCCAGCGCCGCGGTGGCCGCGGGATCAAGGGCATGGTCACCCGCGAGCAAGATATCGTCCGCCATCTGCTCAACTGCGGCTCCCTCGACAACCTGCTCTTCTTCACCGACCGCGGCAAGGTCTACCAGCTCAAGGCCCACGAGGTGCCCGATAGCTCGCGCACCGCCAAGGGCCTGCCCCTGGTCAACCTGATCAGCCTCGAGCCCGGCGAGCAGGTCACCAGCATGCTGGCCGTCCCCGACTTCGACGGCGAGTACCTGGTCATGGCCACCCACCGCGGCAAGATCAAGCGCACCCAGCTGCGCGAGTATAGCCAGGTGCGCTCCAACGGCCTGATCGCGATCGGCCTCGAAGAGGGCGACCGCCTCGGGTGGGTCCAGGTCAGCCACGGCCAGGAGGATGTCCTCATGACCACTGTGCGCGGCCAGACCGCCCGCTTCAAGCAGAGCGAGGTCCGCCCCATGGGCCGCCCCGCCACAGGCGTCAACGGCATCAACCTCGACGACGACGATCGCGTGATCAGCATGCAGCTGGTCCAGCCCGGCCACGAGCTGCTGGTCGTCACCGCCAAGGGTATGGGCAAGCGCACCAACCTCGATGAGTACCCCACCAAGGGCCGCGCCACCGGCGGCGTGATCACCATGCGCCTGCGCGAGGGCGACGAGATCGCCGGCGCCGCTATCGTCACCGAGCGCTCGTTGCTCACTTTCATCACCGCGGGCGGCGTCGTGATGCGCACCACCGCCGACGATGTCTCGGTGCTCGGCCGCGCCACCCAGGGCGTGATCGTGCTCAACCTCGACCGCAAAGACCGTCTCGCCGCCCTCTCGGTCGAGGAGAGCGAGGAGCACGAGCTCCCCTCGCCCACCCTGATCAGCCCCAACGGCGCGTAGGTTCCCAGACCCCAAACGCACGAGAAGAGGCTGGAGCAATGCTCCAGCCTCTTCTTCATTCGCCCGCTGCCTAGGTTCAGTCGCCCTTGCCCCCTACGGCCATCGCCTCGCGCGGGCGGATCAGGGGCACCGGCAGCTGGGGCATGCGCCCGCGGATCTGCAGCTCCTGGCCCTCCCGCCTGATCAGCTCGACGAAGACCTCGATCAGCTCGGGGTCCCAGGCCGTGCCGCGGCCGCGCACCAGGATGGCCAGGGCCTCCTCCTGGGCCATCGCCGGCCTGTAGGCGCGGTCGGCGGTCATGGCCTCGTAGGCGTCGGCGATCGCCAGGATGCGCGCCTCGAGCGGGATCGCCTCGCCGGCCAGGCCGTTGGGGTAGCCCTTGCCGTCCCAGCGCTCATGGTGGCCCTCGATGATCGGCAGAGTCTGACGCAGCCCGCGCACCCGCTCGATAATCTTCACGCCGATCTGGGGATGCCGGCGCATGATCTCGAACTCCTCGTCGCTCAGGGCGCCCGGCTTCAGCAAGATATAGTCGCGGATACCGATCTTGCCCACGTCGTGCAGCAACCCCGCATAGTCGAGCAGGGCCACCCGCTCGGCCGGCAGCCCGAGCTCCTCGGCCAGGCGCACCGCGTAGCGCGTCACCTGGCGCGAATGGCCGTAGGTGTGGGCGTCGCGGGCGTCGATCGCCTCGGCCAGGGCCTCGATCGTCTGGCGGTGCTGGTCCTTGAGGGCCTGGTGCAGCTTGGCGTTGTCGAGCGAGGCCGCCACCTGGCCCGCGAAGATGCTCAGCAGCCGGCGCTCGCCGGCGTCGAAGGGCGGCTGCTCGGGGCGGCGCGCCAGGTGCAGATAGCCTACCGGGCGGTCGTGGCTGCGCAGCACCACCCCCGCGAAGCGTAGCTCGTCGTCGGCGCCGCGGCCCCCGGCCACCTGCAAGTGCGCCTGCAGCAGCTCGTCGGGGGTACACTCCGGGCGCAGCGGCATCGCTCTGCCCTCGTCGGCCCAGCCCTCTTGCGTGCGGGCCGCCAGCAGGGTCAGCTGCTCGTCCTCGGCCAGCAGCATCGAGAGGGCCAGCGACTCGGGCGCGTAGCGCTGCCAGAGAAACTCGACAATTTGCTCGACCTGAGTCTCGACGTCGAGGCTGGTGGCGATCGCCTGGCTGAACTGGTACATAAAGACCAGGTCCGACAGGCGCTCCTTCTCCTGGCGCACCCGTCGCAGCTCGAGGCACGAGCGCACCGTGCGCAGCAGGTTCTCCGAATCCACCGGCTTGTCGACATAGTCGAGGGTGCCCAGCTTCAGAGCCTCGCGGGCCGTGTCGACCGTCGCATAGGCCGTCATCACCAGGCTATCGCACTCGGCATGATGCTGGCGGATCTGCTCGAGCAGCTCGATCCCGCCCATCACCGGCATCTGCAGGTCAGTGATCACCAGGTCGAACGAGCGCTCGCGCAGCCGCTCGAGTGCGACCGACCCGTTCTCGGCCACCTCGACGTCGTAGGTCACCCGCAGCAGGCGCTGGCAGAATGTCCTGATGTTCGCATCGTCCTCGACGACCAGCAGCCGCGCGCGCGCGGCCGGCGCGGCCGTACCCAGCAGCAGGTCAGCCATGCGTCCCTCCTCGGCCACTCGGCGCAGCAGCGCTGTGGCGGCATCGCTCCGCTGACGGAGCCGGGCAGGTGGACGCGGGGCTCGCCCCTACCCGTTTTTTACCATTGTAGTAGGAGAACCTGTCGTTTCCACTACAGTGCGCCGGGGCGGTGCTTGCAATATCTTCATCGCGCAGGGGGCTGGCCAGGGGATCTGGAGGGGACAGAGAGGAGGGGAAGGGATCGGATACCCTTCCGAGGGGCGGGCGAAGGGGGAGGGCTGGACGGCTACGTACTCTGGCGTCGGGCGAAGAAAGTCTGCACGCGACGCTCGAGCTCTTCGAAATCAAATGGCTTGGTGAGGTACTCATTCACTCCGGCCCGGAAGGCATGCTTTTCTGTGTCCGGTGTGCCGAAGGCGGTGACCATGATCACATAGATATCAGAGTTGTTCTGGCGCAGCGTACGGACCAGATCGATCCCGCCCATGCGCGGCATGTTCATGTCGGTGATGATGACGTCGCACGCCTGCAGGGCAAGCCGCTCCAGGGCGGCCACGCCGTCCTCGGCTTCGACGACCGTATAGCCGCTGTTGGACAGCAGGAACCGGTAGAGCCGGCGGGTGGCCGGATCGTCTTCTACAACCATCACCGTGTGGGACACATGTGCCTCGCTTCGAACTCAACACTCAAAGACACAAACGGGCGAGCAGCGCACTTATTACATAGCGCGACTCTGATTCCGGCCTCACCGATGGCGACGCCCCTACTATACCATATCCGAAGGCTGGCGTTCGCCGTTCTACGCGACCCGGTACTCGGCGAGGTCGCGCTCCTCGATCGAGGGCATGAAGCGCGACATCTCGACCATCTTGAAGATCTTCTGGTGGTGCGGGCTGACGTGCATCGCGAAGAGCTTGTAGCCCGCCTTGCGCGCCGAGACGACGAACTTGAGTAGCGCCGAGATGCCGGCCGAGTTGATGAACGAGACCTCGCTGAAGTCGAGCACCGTGATCGGGCGCATCTCCTGACACTCGGCGGCGATCGCGGCGGCCGAGATCGCATCCACGCTCGTGGTCGTAATATGCAAGATGGCGACCTCGCCGAACTCCTCGCGCCGGATAATGTCGCTCATGGCTGCGCCCTCCGATACAGTCTCAAGGTGAGCATGGTGCCTCGATGTGACGAGCTCACCTCTAGGTCGTCGACTAGTTCGCTGATCAGATACATGCCGAAGCCGCGTAGCTGCCCGGCCTCCAGGTTCGCCTCGTCGACAACGTGGCGCGAGCGGTCGAGCCGCTCCAGGCCGGCGCCTTCGTCGCTGATGCGGATCTCCAGCTTCTCGCCGTCGATCTCGAAGACAACAGCCACTAGCTTGCCGGCCTCGCGGCGATTGCCGTGGTCGATCGCGTTGTTGACCGCCTCGCTGATCGCCAGCTTCAGGTCCTCGACGCGCTCCTCCGAGAAGCCGAAGGCGTTGCCGACCTCGGCGGCGCTCGCGCGCACGACCCGCTCGAAGATTGGGTTCGAGGGGATGTTGAGCTCGACTCGCTCCATGCCCGACCCCTTCACGCTGACCACACAATGGCTCGGCCATTGTAGCCCGGGGCTATGACGACGGTGTAACGCGCCGCTCGGCTCGGGCGATATGGGGCTGGCCCTAGACAGCGTCCAAGCTCATTTGACGGCTTCGAGAGGGGCTCGGGGAGGGCTTGCCCTCGCTGGAAAACCCCTTTTCCGTCCTATGGCGTGCCGCAAGCATGGCTTGCGAGCATTTAGGGCGTCGGCACGGCGGCGATGCTGCGGCGACGGGCCGGCTGGGTCACCGTTGCCACGGCGGCGTCCTGGCGGGCCAGGTGGTCGTAGCGGCGCAGGTAGGCCTTGCCGAGGCTGGTATTGCCGATCTGCAGGTAACAGGCCCCGAGGTAGTAGAGGGCCTGGGCGTGGCGCGGATTGCGCCGCAGCACCTTCTCGAACAGCGGGATGGCCCGCCCCGGCTCGACCAGCTCTTTGTAGCAGAGGCCGAGCATGAAATTGGTCTCGATATCTTCGGGCGACTGCTCGAGCACGTGCTGGAACTCGCCCGCGGCCAGGTCGAAGCGGCCCCGCCGCACATACATATAGCCGAGGTCGTAACGCAGCGAGTGGGCGTTGGGCGCCAACTCGACGGCCTTGCGCCACGCCGCCAGAGCCCAGCTCTCGCGGCCGAGCACCGTGTACATGAAACCGAGCAGATAGTGGGCCTGGGGGTCCTGGGGCAGCAACTGCACGGCCCGCTCGAAGGCGCGCACGGCCTGAGCGTTCAGACCCATATCATAGAGCAGCTTGCCCATATTCAGAAAGAGCAGGCCGTGGCCAGGATTCAGGCGGGCGCACTCGAAGAGCACATCATAGGCCTGCTTCGTCCGCTTCTGCAGGCGCAGCACCGCGCTCATGCGCAGGCGCGCGTCGACGAAGTGGCGGTGCTGGGGCGGCAACTGGGCGTACTCGGCCAGGGCCTCGTCGAAGCGCCGCTGGCGGGCCAGAAGGTTGCCCAACAGATAGTGGGCGTAGTGCTCGTGCGGGCGCCACTGCAGCAGGGCCCTGTAGATCCGCTCGGCCTCCTCCTCGTAGCGCTGCTGCTTGAGGGCCTGGCTCAGCCTGTAGTACCACTGGGCCACCTCCTCCTCCGAGCGGGTGACCAGAGCGTTATCGGGGTCGGGGTCGGGGGTGACGAAGGTCGGCTCCACCCGCAGGGCCTCGGCGAAGCAGCGCTGGGCCAGCTCGTGGGCGCCGTGGCTCTGGTGCATCAGGCCCATGTAGTAGCGCGGCTCGGCGGCCTGGGGGCGGGCGGTGCAGGCGCTGTTGTAGTGGATGTAGGCCCGCCCGGCGTCGTCGGCCTTCTGGTAGCAGCGGCCGAGGGCGAAGTGGGCCTCGTAGAGGTTCGGGTTGTGCTCGAGGGTCTCTTTGAAGGCCGCGATGCCGCGGTCGATCTGACCCATGGCCGCGAACGAGACGCCCAGGTTGTAGTGGGCCTCGGCAAGCTGGGTGTCGGTCTGCACCGCCTCGAGATACTCGCGCAGGGCCCCCTCCCAGTCGTCCTGGAAGGCCAGGGCGTTGCCGATGTAGAGGTAGATGATCGCCCGCTCGCGCTCGAAGATCTGGGCCTGCTCCTCGCCGTCGACATAGGCCGCGATCAGCGCCGCCTTGAAGTGCTCGATCGCCTCGATGTAGGCGGCCCGCAGGTACGAGCGCATACCCTGGCTGAAGGCCGCACCCAGGCGCGTGCCGGCCATGAAACGCTCGCTCCCCGCGAAGGTGTCGAGGTCGAGCGGCATGAAGTGCAGCTGATCATTCGCCGACATTGCTAGCTCCGTCTCCGCCTCTCTGGCGCCGCCGTCCGCTGCCGGGCCTACTACTATACCATGCCGTTTCAGACATGTACACGCGTCTGGCGTCGCCTAGGATTGCGGCCGCTCCTGGCGATAATCCTCGATTGCAAGCCGCAACTGCTGGTTCAGCTCGCGGGCAAGACCACGCCCGAAACGGGCCTGGGCTAGCCCGAGCAGTTCGGGCAGGGCGCCGATCCAGGCCTCGGGGGCGCCCCCGCCCGCGGGGCCAGCCTCGGCGATGCGCGGGGCCGCCTCGGCCCAGAATGGGCCCGCCCGCTCCTCCCCCAGCACCTCGGCGGCGATGCCGCGCAGCTCAGCCGCCAGGCTGCTCAGGCGACGCCGCAGGACCACGATCGTCACATCGTCGCTCTGCCGGCCCGCGCTCCAGCCGCGCAGCTCGTGCAGCATCAGGGCCACCATGGCCCGCGGCTTCAGGTGGGCGTTGGCCGCCACCAGGGCGTGCAGCCGCTCGTAGGTGAAGATCTCGCCCCGCGCGTTCTCGGCCTCGAGCACGCCGTCGGTGTAGAGGATCACCGTGTCGCCCGGGCCCATCTCGGCCGTGGCCTCGCTGTAGTCGCTGTCGGCGTCAACCCCCAGGGGCAGCCCCGACAGCTCGAGCTCGCTCACGCTGCCGTTCACGAAGAGCGGGAAGGTGTGCCCTGCATTGGCGATGCGCAGCAGCCCGCGGGCCGGGTCGAGGCGCAGATAGAGCATCGTGACCATGCCCTGGGGGATCTCGCTCAGTATGCCCCTGTTGACCCCGGCCAGGGTCGGCCCCGGGTCGTCGCCCCGGCGGGCCTCGTGCCGGAAGACCGTGCGGGCCACGGCCATGCGCAGGGCCGCCGGCAGGCCCTTGCCGCTCACATCGCCGATCATGATCCCCTGCACCCCGCCGCCGAGGTTGAGAAAGTCGTACAGGTCGCCGCCCAGCTCGCGGGCCGGGAGCGAGACCGCCGCCAGCTCCCACCCCGGCAGGCGCGGCGCCGCCTCGAGCAGCAGGCCCTGCTGGATGTCGCGGGCCATCTGCAGCTCCTGCTCGAGCTCGGCCGCCCGCCGCTGCTGCTCGGCCGTCAGGGCCGCCGTCACCAGCTCGAGGGCTGCGGCCTGCCCCGCGGCCCGGAGCTGCTGCCTGCGCCGGGCCGACCGGTAGAGCGTCGCCCCCACCCTGTGGCTCAGCAGGGTGGCCCCGAGGGACCTTTGGCGTAGGTTGGCGGTGCGCTTGGTCATACTACTGAGCATAGTAAAAGGGGCGTTTACCCCTTTTTGCTGTCCCCGACATCCAGGCTTGTGACATAGCGGCTGCAGGTCTCGCTCAGCCACCCGACGGCCACCCCATCGATCAGTTCGTCGGGCGGGCGGGCCGCGAGGAGGCGGATGGTGTTGCGGTACTCGCGCAGTGCGTCCTCGGCCCTGCCCGCCTGTCGACAGCTCTCGGCCAGATGAAAGGCCACCACGGGGGCCTCGGGGTCGAGGTAGCGCGCTCGCTCGAGCTGGGCGACGGCCGCCCCGTAGCGGCCCTGGCGAGCATAGATCAGTCCGATCAGCAGATGAGCCTCGGTGGTAAGCGGATTCAGCTCGAGGGCGCGGCGGGCCTCGGCGGCCGCCAGGTCGAGATCGCCCCTGTCGGCGTGAGCCCGCGCCGCCAGGGCCAGAATCTGCGGGGCGTGGGCCCCGGCCAGGGGCGTTGCGCCGAACAGCTCGAGAGCCGCCCCCGCCTGCCCCGCGTCGATCAGGGCGCGCCCGCGGCCAACGACCTCGCCCGCCGCGAAGAGCGCCGGCCCCCGCTCGCGCTGCAGCGTCGGGCGGGGTGTGCGAACGGGCGTATCGCCGAGCGCCGACCGCTCGAACTGCCGTGGCACCAGGGGCGCCGTGCCGCCGAGCCAGGCTGTGGTATGGGCCCGGCCCGACTCGCGCTGCGACTCTTTATAGTAAACGTAGGACCCGGCCACCTCTCGCCAGCGAAAACGGTCGAATATGTTCCAGAGCGTCTCGGAAAAACCGAGGAAGAGCGAGCCGCCCTCGTCGAGGGCCTGGTAGAAGCGCTCCATCAGGGCCCGGCAGGTACTCACCTGGAAGTAGATCGTCACATTCTGGCAGAAGATCGCCTGCACGCCGCGAGCGTGCGCAGGGAAGGGCTCGAGCAGGTTGAGCTGCTCGAAGCGCACCAGGGAGCGCACCCGCTCGCTGACGGCCAGCTCGGAGCCGCGGGCGGTGAAGTAGCGAGCGCGCTGCTGGGGCGTCAGATTGCTCAGGCTGCGGCCCCGATAGAGCCCGGCGCGAGCCTGCGCCAGGGCCGCTTCGCTCAGGTCGGTCGCCCAGATCTCGACCGGGCGGCCGGGGCGCTCGCCGAGGGCTTCGAGGGCGGCGATCGCCAGCGAGTAGGGCTCCTCGCCCGTGGCGCACCCGGCGCTCCAGAGCCGCAGGGGCGCGCCTGGGGGCAGACGGCGCTGCAGCTCGGGCAGCACGACCTCGCACAGGGCGCGCATGTGGGGCCTGTTGCGAAAGAACTGGGTTTCGTGGTTGAGCAGCAGCTCGGCCAGGCGCTGCAGCTCGGCCTTATCGTCGCCCAGGGCTGCGACATAGGCGGGCAGGGAGACGCCGAGGGCCCGAGTACGGCGCTGGGCGGCCGCCTCGAGGGCGCCCGAGCGAGTATCGTCGAGATAGACGCCACAGTAGGTCGCCAGCAGGTCGCGCAGGGCGGCGGCCTGGCGCGCCGAGAGCGCCGCGGGTGTACCTGGGGCGCTCACCGGCTCGCCCTGACCCGCTCTGCCAGAGCCACGGCGATCTGGGCGGGGGGCAGCACAAGCTCGGCGGCGCCGAGCTCGATCGCCGCCCGCGGCATACCAAAAATCGTACAGCTCGCCTCGTCCTGCACAATCGTCAGGCCGCCGGCCCGTCTGATCGCCTGAAGGCCGATCGCCCCATCGCGGCCCATGCCGGTGAGCAGGACGCCGGTGGTAGCGGCGCCGAAGACGGCGGCCACAGACTGCATGACGATATCGATCGCGGGCCGCAGCAGCAGCAGGGGCAGGCTGCTCAGGTGGACGAGGCCCGAGGGCTGCACCAGCAGATCGAAGCGATCAGGGGCCAGCAGCACGCGGCCGGGGCAGAGGGCGTCGCCCTCGCGGGCGAGGGACACGGGCAGGGCCGAGCTCTCGGCGAGCCAGTCGGCCATGCCGCCGCTGAAGCCCTGGGCAATATGCTGCACCACCAGCACCGCCGCCGCGTAGGTGCGCGGCAGGGCGGCGAGGAGCTGCCGCACCACCCGCGGGCCGCCGGTCGAAGCCCCGATCACGACTACGGGGAAGGGCAAGAAGACATCGCGCGGCGGAATGATGTCGCCTCGCAGGGCGGCCGGTGCATGGGGCGCGCCGCCGTTGACGGGCGGCGGGGGAGGGCTGCCTCCAACCGCCAGGGAAGGCGCCTGCCGACGGCCCCGCAGGTGGGTGACCACCTTCACACGCGCGAGCAGGCGCACCTTGCGCAGGAGGGCCCGACGGGCCGCCTCGACGGCGGCCTGGTCGCCCAGGCGCGGCTTCTCCATCACGTCGAGGGCCCCAGCGCCGAGCATGTGGAAGGTGATATCCACCTCGTAGCTGCTCAGCGAGGCCGTGAGCACCAGGATGGGCGTGGGCATATAGGCCATGATCTGGCGCGTCGTCTCGAGGCCGTCCATGACCGGCATGCGCACGTCGAGGATGAGCAGGTCGGGTCGCAGCTCGGCCACGCGGGCGATGGCCTCACGCCCGTCCCCGGCCTCGCCCACCACAGACACCCCCGGGTCGCCGGCGAGCAGCTCGCGCAGCATCCGCCGCATGAGCGCCGAGTCGTCGACCAGCAAGATGCGCAGGGGGGTCTCCATAGGTTCATCGCTCACGCGCGGCGGGCCGGCCCGCTCACAGCATCTCGAGCACCAGTTTGACCCGGTTCGGCAGGTTGAGCAGGTCGACTTCCTTGTTCAGGTAGTCATCGACCCCGGCCTCGAAGGCGGCGTGCTTGTCGTCGCTCGAGGTGAGCATGATGATGCGCAGATCGTCGAGCATGGGGTTGTCGCGCAGACGCCTGCAGACCTCGTAGCCGTCGATGCCGGGCATCTGGACGTCGAGGACCATCAGGTCGGGCACATCGTCGGCGATGCGGTCGAGGGCCTCTTCGCCGCTGTGGGCGAGGCGCACCTCGTAGCCGTACATCTCGAGGCGGAGCTTCACAATGTCGGTGACGAGCTTGCTATCGTCGACGACCAAGATCTTACCCGTCATGACAACCCTCGTGTCTGGTCGGCTCCCTGGCGCCTGTGGCGCCGTGTGGCGGAGGCTCGACCGGTTAAGCTGACAAGAGCGGCCCTGGCCCGCACGACACCGGCGCTATCCACAGCATACAGCCAGGCCATAACCGCGGCCCCCTACTGGGGCCCAAGCAATTGGCGAACCACATCCAGCAGGCTCTCCTGGTTGAACTGGCTCTTGACGATATAGGCCTGGGCCCCCACCTCGAGGCCGCGTCGCCGATGCTCTTCGGAGGCCAGGCTGGTGATCAGGACCGCAGGGAGCTGCCGCAGGGCGGGGTCGCCCCGCAGCCGGGCGACGAGCTGGAAGCCATCAAGACGCGGCATCTCGACATCGCTGACGAGCAAATCGTAGGGGTGCGAGCGCAGCCTGTCAAGGGCGTCGACGCCATCGACGGCCGCCGTGACCTCGTAGCCCGCCGACTGGAGGATGCTGCGGATCAGCTCGCGGGTGGTGAATGAGTCGTCGGCCACCAGCAGGTGCGAGCGCCGGCGCGGGGCCTGGGTCCGCGCCGGGGCGACGGCTCGCGCGCCGAGCAGCAACTGGGCCGGGTTGAGCAGCAGCACCAGGGAGCCGTCGCCCAACTGCACCGCCCCGCTGTAGTGGCGCTGGGCGCCGAGGAGCTGCCCAAGGGGCTTGACGACGGCCTCGCGCTCGTCGAGGAGCTGGTCGACGATTAGGGCCATGGGGCGCTGGGCGGCGCCGATGAGGATCGCCGGGGCCCGCTCGCCGCCCGAGAAGGGCGGGGCGGCTGCGATCCCGAGCAGCTCGGCGAGGGGCAGCGCGATCACAGTGCGCCCCTCGACCTCGAGGGTGGGCTGTCCCTCCAGGGCCCGCAGCTCGTGCCGGCGCACCCAGAGAGCGCCGTAGCAGCCACCGGCCGGCAGGGCGAAGGTCATGGGCCCGGCCCGCAGCAGCAGCACGCGGGTGGTCACCAGGGTCAGTGGCAGCGCCAGAACCACGCGCGTGCCCTGGCCCGGCGGCGACTCGAGACGCACCTGCCCCCCAAGCTCGCCGATATTGGCCCGCACGACGTCCATGCCCACGCCGCGCCCCGAGATGTCGGTGACCATAGTCGCGGTCGAGAAGCCAGGCTGGAAGATCAGCTCGAGCGCATCGGCGTCGGCGAGCAGGGCCGCCCCCTCGGGCGAGAGCATCCCCAGGCGCACCGCCCGCTCGCGCAGGCGCTGGGGGTCCATGCCGCGGCCGTCGTCGCTGATCGTCACCCGCACCTCGCCGCCGACGGCCTCGGCGCTAATAGTGATCAGGCCCTGGGGGGCCTTGCCGGCGGCCTCGCGCTCGGCGGGGGGCTCGATGCCGTGATCCACGGCATTGCGCACCAGGTGAATAAGCGGATCGTTGATCAGCTCGAGAACCTTACGGTCGAGCTCGACACCCTCGCCGAGCAGTTCGAGGCGGACCTCTTTGCCAGTGGCCTGGGCCAGGTCGCGCACGATGCGCGGCAGCCCCGCGAAGAGCGTGGCGATGGGCAGCAGGCGGGCGGCCATGACCTCCTGCTCGAGGTCCTTGACCAGCAGCTCGTGCTGGCCGGCCTGGCGCGCGAAGCGCTCGCCCTGGCGCTGGGACAGCTTACGGGCCTCGCTCGTCGCCTGGCGCGCGGCCTCGAGCCGCAGGTTGAGGCTCTGACGCTGGGCGGCCGAGAAGCGTAGCCGCTCGAGCTCGCCCTCGAGGGCGGCCAGGGCCCGAGCCTGGCGCTCGACCAGCTCGTGAAGCGCACGCAACTGCTCGCTGTGTTCGGCCAGGGCCTGCTGCTCGACCACCAGCTCGCCGGCCAGGTTGAGCATACGGTCGAGGCGGTCGACGCGCACCCGCACCGTCTGGCGCGAGGCGCCGCGCGACGGGGCGGGCCCGCTCTGGCCGGGCAGCGGCGCGGCAGGCTGCGCCGCCTCGGGAAGGGCCAGGGGGGGCGCCACCGGCTCGCCCGCCGAGCCCGGCAGGGCCGCGATCAGCGCCTCGAGATCGAGCTCGGCGGGGCGGCCCTCGACGGCGGCGGCCGCGAGCGACAGCAGCGCGTCGCCCCCGCGCAGCAGAGCGTCGGCGAGGGCACGGTCGAGGGTGCGCCGGCCCTGGCGCAGGTCGCCGAGCAGGTTCTCGAGGGCGTGGGCGAGGCGCCCGACGGCCTCGAAGCCGAGCATACGGGCCGAGCCCTTGACAGTGTGCATGGCCCGAAAGACCCGGTCGATCTGGGCTTTGCGGGCAGCCTCGTCCACCTCGCCCTCGAGGGCGAGCAGCCCATCGCCGAGGGCGCGGATATTCTCGGCCGTCTCTTCGCGAAACTGATTGTGGAAGGCTGTGAGGTCCACGGCAGCCTACTCGTCGATCGCGACAATCCCGTGGAGGCGGTCGGCGATGGCGGTGAGCATGGCGGCCGACTCGGCCATCTGGCGCGCGCCGAGGGCCGTCTGACGCGCCACCTCGGCGATCTCGCGCATGGTCTCGACCACCTGCTCGCTCGCGCTCTGCTGCTGAGCGGTGGCCAGGCCGATCTCGGCCGCGCTTTGGGCGGTGCGCTCGGCCACCATAACGATATTGTCCATGGTCTGGCCGGCCCGATGGGCCAGCTCGACGCCGCGCTCGACCTCCTTGCTGCCCTCCTCGGCGGCCAGGACGGCGGCGGCGGTGGCGTGGCGGATCTCGGCGATCACGCCCTTGACCTCGCGGGCGGCGGCCAGGGTGCGATTGGCCAGGCTCTTCACCTCGGCGGCGACGACGGCGAAGCGCCGCCCGTGCTCGCCCGCGCCGGCCGCCTCGATCGCCGCGTTGAGGGCCAGCAGGTGGGTCTCGTCCGAGATATCGTCGATCAGGTCGATAATCTCGCCGATCTGCTGCGAGCGCTCGCCCAGGCTCAGGACGCGGGTCGAGACATCGGCGACGCGGCCGCGGATGCGCTCCATGGCCTGGATGCTCTCGTCGACCGCGCTCTGGCCATCGCTGAGGTTCTCGAGAGTCTGCTGGGCGGCCTGCGAGACATGGTCGGCCGACTGGGCGATCTGGCGGGCGGTGCTGCCGAGCTCCTCGATGGTGGTCGAGACCTCGCTGACGGCGCTGGCCTGCTCGGTGGCGCCGCTGGCCTGCTGGCGCGAGGCCGTCTGCAGCTCTTGGGCGGCCGAGCCCAGCTCGCTGCCCAGCTCGACCTGCTGGATGCTCTTCTCGAGCAGCTGCTCGGTCTTGTGCAGCAGCTCCTCGGCGCGCTCGCGCGACTGCTCGATCACGCGGGCCAGGTCGCGCCCGCTCAGCCAGGCCATGGCGGCCAGGACGGCGGCGGTGGCGAGGAAGGCGGCGGCGCTCACAGCCGGGGGCAGGGCCATCGGGCGGTAGAGGCCGGCGCCCTGAGCGACGAAGAGGAGCAGGTAGGCCCCCACGGCGGCCAGGGCCACGAAGAGGCTGTCGCGCCCGCTGCCGAGCAGCCCCGCGCTGACGATGGGCACGAGGAAGAGCAGGGCGAGGGGGCCGGTGGCGCCGCCGAAGAGCAGCGCGACCAGGGCGGCGCAGAGGACCATGCCGTAGAAGAGCACGCGCCCGCCGAGGGCGGTGCGCCCGCGCCGCACGAGCACGAGGGCGACGCCGTACGCCGCGAGGGCCAGGGCGCTGATCAGGGTTGCGCCGAGGGTGGCGCCGCCGTCGATACGGGCGAGCCCCCAGAGCGCAAGCACGACGGCCCAGCAGAGCAGCACGAGGCCCATGCCGCTGAGCACCAGGATACGCAACATACCCACATTGTCGCGCAGGATGGTCAGCTGCTCGTGGTCGTCGAGGCCGACGAGGCGTCCAGCTGTGGTTTGCATAGCCGTGTCCGTTCGTTCTTCGCAGCAGAGGCCCTACCAGGCTGCGCCGAGAGCCACATCGGCGGCGATGCGCCGCAGGTCGAGCACCATGACGGGCGTCTCGTCGATCACGACGGCGCCGATCAGCCAGGGCCGGGCGAGACGACGCTCAAGCAGGGGTCCAAGGGGCTGCACAGCGCCAGGGGCGGCGAGGGCTTCGGCTCGCTCGACCAGGAGGGCCACGCTGCGCCGACGCAGGGTCACGATGAGGGCGTGGCGTCGTCCGGGCGAACCGAGATCGAGGGGGTCGAGCAGCGGCCCGAGCTCGCGCACGATGAGGGGGCGGCCCCCCGCATCAGTGGCGGGCGGGGCCTCAGCGGACACCTGCGCGAGATAGTCAAGGTGCCCCCGCGGCGCCAGATAGCGCCGCGTGGATGTATACACCTCGAGCAACAGCGACCCTTCATCGCTCATAGTAGGGATAGCTCATACCATTGAGGCACACAGAAGGCCCCATCATTGGTCGGCGATGGCGGCGACCAGGGCAGCGAGACTGAGCACAGCCAGCGGGCGATCGTCGTAGCGCATAACGGCAGAGAGGAGCCGAGCGCGGGCGGGATCGAGCCCGGCGGGGGGTGCGTCGAGGATAGCGGGCAGTGGCGCCAGGTCGATCACGGCATCGACGAGCAGCGCCAGGTCTGTGGCCTCGTGGTGGGCGACGACCAGGCGGGTCGCGCGGTCGGGGGCGACCGCTGGCAGGCCGAGCATGAGGCGCAGGTCGACCACAGGGATGACGATACCGCGCTGGCTGATGATACCGGCGATCACGGCCGGGGCGCCGGGCACGGGGGTGGGGGCGCGCCAGCGGGTCACCTCGCGCACGGCGGCACCAGGGAGGGCAAAGAGTTCGTCGGCGGCCCTGACGACGAGGGCAGCGACGGGATCGGCACTGGGATTCTGCGCACGATCGCTCATTGTGAGGCCTGGGGATGACGCGCTTCGGCGGAGCAGTGGGCTAAGTATACACCCAGGGCCTTACGCAGCCGGGCTTTTGTCGCGCTTTTTGTCGCGCTTTCCACCACCCCCGGTCGGGGCGGGTGTAGTTAAGTATAGCTACCCCGGCCACGCCCAATCATAGACCTGTTCGAGCCGCAGTGAACCGCACTACCAGGAGGAACACATGCTCGCTACGCGTAGGCTCATCCTCGGTCTGCTCGCCCTGTTCTTGCTGGCCGGCGTGACGCCCGCCAGCGCCGACGACGGCAAGACGACGGAAAAGACCCGCTTCCAGGAGCCAGTCACCTTCACCTTGAAGGCCGGCCCCGAGGGCTGCAACCTCATCCCGAACGACCTCAGCGGCACCGGGACGGCGGACAACACGATCAAGACGGTGACCTTCTATACCGGCAGCCGCCAGATCTTCGACGACCGCGAGGTGAATGGCCAGGTAGTCGACTCGACGGGCAAGAGCCGCCGGTTCCAGTACATCCACCACGCGGTGCTCACCCAGTCGGCCGATCGCTTGTCGGTCCATGTCGATTTCACCGACACCTTCATCATCAAGGACAAGGGCAAAAAGAACCACTTGGAGGTCCGCTTCCACTGGTTCTGGACCTACACCCCGGACGACCCGAGCGTGCTGCCGACGGCGGAGAATATCGCCTTCCCGCCCGTGGACAACTGGGTTCGGCTCGAGGAGGTCGGCGAGCCGCTGACGTGCGACCCGCTGTAGCGCATCGGTAGCGTATACCTTTCTGGTGCGTGCGGCTGGTCCGCACTGCACCAGAAAGCGGAATGCTTGCGGCGCGTCCGCCCGCACGTCTAAGGAGAGCACCTATGCGACGGCACCTCAGCATCGGCCTGGCGCTGCTCGCCCTCGGCTGGGCGGCCCTGCTTGGCGCGACTGTCACTGAAGCCCACAGGGGCGACCAACGGCTCGACCGCGAGCTGCAAGCGGCTCTGGCCCAGGCCGGCTTCACGGGCCGGGTCGGGATGAGTCTGGAGCAGCGGCTGGGCCGGGCGCTCAACCCACGCCTGGCCGAGGTCGGGCGTATGCTCTGGTTCGATCCGATCACCGGCCTGAATAACGATAACAGCTGCGCCGGCTGCCACTCGCCCAGCGCAGGCTTTGGCGACACCCAGTCGATCGCGATCGGGATCGAGAACAACGGCGTCGTAGGCCCGGGCCGCGCCGGCCCGCGCAACATGCGCCGCTCGCCGACGGTGATCAACAGCGCCTTCTTCCCGAAGCTGATGTGGAACTCGCGCTTCAGCGCCAGCTCGGGCGACCCCTTCGACAACCGCGCCGGCTTTCAGTTCCCCGCCCCCGAGGGCACATCGCTCTCCGGCCAGCCGCACCTGCTGGCCGCCCAGGCCTTCATCCCGCCCACCGAGCGCACCGAGGTGACAGGGTTCGCCTTCGAGGGTGACAACCACGCGATCCGCGCCGAGGTGGCCCGCCGACTCAACGAAGTGCCGGCCTACAGGCGGCTCTTCGCAAGGGCCTTTCCCGCCGTGCGGGCGGGCGCGCCGGTCAGCTTCGACATGGTGGCGCTGGCCATCGCCGAGTTCGAGTTCAGCCTCACCTTCGCCAACGCCCCGATCGACCGTTACGCCCGTGGCGAGCACGACGCCCTCTCGGCCGAGCTCAAGCGCGGGGCCGTGCTCTTCTTCGGGCGGGCCGGCTGCGTCGACTGCCACGCCGTCGCCGGCCAGTCGAACGAGATGTTCAGCGACTTCCAGAACCATGTGATCGGCGTGCCCCAGGTCGCGCCGAGCCTCACCAATAACAGCTTCGACGGCCCCGGCGCCAACGAGGACTTCGGCCTCGAGCAGGTTACCGGCGACCCGGCCGATCGTTACGCCTTCCGCACCTCGCCGCTGCGGAACGTGGCGCTCCAGCCAACCTTCATGCACAACGGGGCTTACACCAGCCTGGAGGACGCCATCCGCCACCACCTGGACGTAGAGGCAGCCCTGCGGCGCTACACCCCGGCCGGCCAGGGCCTCGACGCCGACCTGGCCGGGCCGACAGGGCCGTGGGAGCCGGTGCTGGCCCGGCTCGACCCGCGCCTCGCGCAGCCGATCGTGCTCTCCGATCAGGAATTCCGCCAACTGGTGGCCTTCGTGCGCGAGGGCCTGCTCGACAGGCGGGCCCGGCCGGAGCGACTACGGCGGCTCGTCCCCAAGAGCCTGCCGAGCGGCAGGCCGCCGCTGATCTTCGAGTTCCCGGGCAGGTAGCGGCCTCAGGGCTCGGCAAGAGCCTCGGCCACCGCCTCGGCGGTGGTGAGGGCGGCGCCGGCGGCCCAGGCGGCGACGAGCGCGGGGGCAGTCAGGCGGGCGCGGGCCGCGGCGACGCGGGGGGCGTCGTCGGGGCGGCAGTCGGCCCAGTCGGGCCGGCTGCCTGCGCCCATGTGCTCGGCGGCGCCCCAGAGCCGGGCGGCGCGCACGTCGGCGCCGGCGGCCTCGGCCAGGGAGGCGAGGCCAATCAGGCAGGTAGCAACGCCGAGCCTGTCCAGAGCGTGGAAGGGAGCGATGCTCTCGCGGAAGGCATCGGCCGCCCCCACCGGGTCGCCCATGCGCTGCCGCAGGTGACCAAGGCTGGCCATGGCCAGCGCGACGCCGCCGGGGTCAGCCAAGGCGCTGTAGCGCGCCAGCCCATCCTCCAGCAGGGCCATGGCGGCGGCAAGATCGCCGCGCTGCTCGGCGAGGGCGCCGCGCAGGCGGATGAGCCAGGCCTCCTGCAAGGGACGCCCGCTGATGAGCGGGTTCGCCAAGGCTTCAGCGACGAGCAATTCACCTGCCAGCCCGTCGCCACGCCAGTGGGCGATCAGGACGAGGCCGCTGAGGGCATGATCGATCTCAATGCGCTCGCCAAGCTCGCGCGCGCGTGCGAGGAGATACTCGAAGATAGCTTCGGCCTGGTCAAGGTGCCCCCGGGCCAGGGCGAGGAAGCCGAGAAGCCCTGTCGCATGCATCGTAGAACGGAGGTCTCCGCCTGCGGAGCCCGACCGCTGCGCTTCCTCAAGCAGCGCCTCAGCATGATCAAGCTCGCCGCGCTCGAGGGCGTAGCCACCCAGTTTGAAGAGCGACATCGTGATGACATTTGAGTCGCCGATGGCGCGAGCACGGCGCAGCGACTCCCACAGGTAGTCGTCGGCCTGGGGGGTCTTCAGTGTGTAACCCATCTCGAAGATCGCCATGGTGATGCCGGCTTCATCGTTCAGCTCCTGAAAGATCGCCAGGCTTTGCCGCAGCAGATCGAGCGTCGGCACGGGGTTAGCCTCAGCACGGATCCCCGCGCCGCGCTCCATGAAGGCAAGCGCCTGGAGGCGCCGGTCACCCTGCTGTTCACCTATCTGCTCCAACTCGGCGAGCAACTGGTCGCTATAGCTGAAATCGCGCTCCTGGCTGGCCATGTACGCCGCGCCGAAGAGCGCCCTGGCCCGCACGGGCGTCGGAGCCACGGCGGCC
>CAZKTU010000024.1:0-1829 GCA_964555675.1 uncultured Oscillochloris sp. | reverse complement strand
GTACGCCGCGCCGAAGAGCGCCCTGGCCCGCACGGGCGTCGGAGCCACGGCGGCCGGGTCGGCCAGGAGGGCGACGAGCCACTCGCGGGCCTCGCGCCGGCGCCCGCGCAGCTCCCAGAACCACCAGCTCGCCCCCATGAGCGTCAGCCCAAGCTCGGCCCCGCCGGGCGTCGCCTGGCTCCAGCGCAGGGCCGCCCGCAGGTTATCCCAATCGGCCTCGAGCCGGTCCATCCAGCGGCGCGACTCGAAGCTATGCAGGTGGGGCTCGGCCCGCTCGGCCAGGGCGGCGAAGTACTCGGCATGGCGGCGGCGCGCCGCCTCTAGCTCGCCGCCCTCGCGCAGGAGCAGCAGGGCATACTCGCGCAGGGTCTCGAGCAGGCCGAAGCGCGGCTCGCCATCGTGCCCCTCGCGGGCCTGAATCAGGTGCCCCTCTACCAGTGTCCGCAGCAGGAGCAGGATTGAGCGGCCCGAAGTGACGACGTCGGCGGCCAGCGCCTCGGCGGCCTCGAGGGTCCAGCCGCCGACACAGACCCCCAGCTGGCGGAAGAGCGCCTGCTCATCCGAGCCGAGCAAGCGGTAGCTCCAGTCGATCGTCGCACGCAGGGCCTGCTGGCGGTCCGGCCCGTCGCGGGGGCCGCCCACGAGCAGGGTCAGGGGCTGGTCAAGGTGAGCCAGCAAAGCCTCGGGGGTGAAGAGGCGCACCCAGGCGGCGGCCAGCTCGATCGCCAGGGGCAGCCCGTCGAGAGCGCGGCAGATCGCCGCCGTCGCCCGCATGCGCGCAGGGTTCCACTCCAGGCCGGGGCGGGCGGCCAGGGCCCGGGCCACAAAGAGCTGCACCGCCTCGGCCTCGGCGATCGCCTGGGGGTCGGCTTCGTCGGAACTGGGCGGCAGGCCGAGCGGGGGCACTGGGTACTCTTGCTCGACCTGCAGCCGCAGCGGGAAACGGCTCGTCACCAGTAGCTTCAGGCCCGGCAGGGCGGCCAGGAGGGCGGCCAACTGGGGCCCGGCCGCCAGGATCTGCTCGAAGTTGTCGAGCAGCAGCAGGCGGCGGCCTTGCAGGAAGGTCACGAGCCGCTCGTGGGGGCTGGTGCCGGCCTGCTCGCGCAGCCCCAGAGCTGTAGCAATAAATGGCAGGGTCAGGGCCGGGTCGTCCACAGAGGTGAGGTCGACGAAGGCAACCCCGTCGGAGAACTCGTCGCGCAGCTCGGCCGCCACCTGGAGGGCCAGCCTGGTCTTGCCGGTGCCGCCGGGGCCGGTGAGGCTCACGAGGCGCGCGGAGGGGCGGCACAGCAGGGCCCAGACAGCGGCGACCTCGACGGCGCGGCCGATCAAGCTGGTGGGCGGGGCTGGCAGGCTGTGCGCAGTTGCCGGCGCACCAGGTTGGGTCGCGGGCGGCCCAGCGGGGAGAACAGCCAGCTCGAGCAAGTCGACGCGACCCGCTCCGCGAGCGGCCCGCAGGAAGGCGGCGCGCTCGGCGGGGGCGACGGCCAGAGCCGCAGCCAGGCGCTCGGCCAGCTGGCTGGATGGCCGACGCTCGTCGGCCTCGATCCGGCGGATCATGGCCTCGGTACAGCCCGCGAGCTCGGCCAGCTTATGCTGGGTGAGATCGTGCGCTTTTCGCCGCCGCCGCAGCCAGTAGCCGAATGAGTCGGTCGCCGCCATTGCAGCTCGCAGGTAGTATCGGCAGATTGACACTGGGATTTCATCATTATATGGGTACGCCAGGCCTATGTCTACGGCTGCGAATCTACATCCTCAGGTATGTTGGGACGGAAGACCAAAGACCAAAGACCAAAGACCAAAGACCAAAGACCAAAGACCAAAGACCA
>CAZKTU010000023.1:44300-47592 GCA_964555675.1 uncultured Oscillochloris sp. | reverse complement strand
GCCTCGGCGTCGGCCTTGAGCTTCTGCAGCACCATGGCCGAGACCTCGGGCGGGGCGTAGTCTTTGCCGCCCATCGCCACGCGCACGTCGCCGTTGGGCGCGCCGGTCAGCTTATAGGGCACCAGGCTGACGTCCTTCTGGACCACCGGCTCGCTGAACTTGCGCCCGATAAAGCGCTTGGCCGAGAAGATCGTATTCTCGGGGTTGGTCACGGCCTGGCGGCGGGCCACCTGGCCGACCATACGCTCGCCGGCCTTATTCATCGCCACCACCGACGGGGTCAGGCGCGAGCCCTCGGCGTTGGGGATTACCACCGGCTCGCCGCCCTCGACCACGGCGACGACCGAGTTTGTCGTGCCTAAATCAATCCCAATAACCTTGGGCATAGTGTCAGCTCTCCTACACGCGCCGGCGGCGCTCTAGCCTTTGCCTACCTTGACCATACTCGGGCGCAGCACCCGATCGCCCAGCTTGTAGCCGCGCTGCAACTCGGCCACGACCTTGCCGTCCTGGCCCTCGGCCTCCTCGTAGAGGACCGCCTCGTGCTGGTTCGGGTCGAAGTCTTGGCCGACGGCCTCGATCCCTTTGACGCCCTCGCTCTCAAGAAGGGTGCGCAGTTTCTGGGCGATCAGCTGGGTGCCGCCCCACCACGAGGTCTCGGCGACCTCGGCGGGGATGTTGGCGATCGCCCGGTCGAAGTCGTCCATCACCGGCAGCAGCTTCAGCAGCAGGGCCGAGCTGGCGCTGCGGATCAGCTCCGAGCGCTCGATCTCGACGCGGCGCTTGAAGTTCTTATAGTCGGCCGCGGCCCGCAGCCACTGGTCCTTATGTTCGGCGGCCTCGGCTTCGGCCTTCGCCAGCTTGGCCTGCAGCTCGGCAATCACGTCGGCCTGGGGGGCGGCCGGATCTGCGGCGCCGTTGGCGGCCTGATCGACGGTCTTCTGCTCTTCGCTCATGGTCTCCTCTACACCTTAGTATCGTCAGGGCCGGGGTTACTCCCCGGACTCTGGGCTCTCGGGGGTGCGGTTCTCGTTGTTGTACAGCTCTGCCAGCAGGTTGCTCATCAGCGACGAGATGTAGCGCACCGTCGAGATCGAGCGCGGGTAGGCCATACGGGTCGGGCCGATGATCCCCAGCACGCCCGCCACGGCCCGGTCGACCCCGTAGCGGGCCAGCACCACGCTATACTCGCGCATCTCGTCGGCGCTGTTCTCGCCGCCGATGATCACCTGAACGCCGTCAGAGGCCAGGGCCTGGGGGATGAGCGGGCCGAGGCCGCGCCCACTCTTCAGGATCTCGAGGGCCCGGCGCATACGCTCGACGGCGCGCTCGCCGTCCTCGCGGGCCAGGGCCGGGATGAACTCGGGCTGGCTGAGCATCTCGATCAGCCCGTCGCTGTGGATCTGCTCCTGGACGTGCTCCTCGAAGGCGAGCATCGCCCGGGCGACCAGGTCGAGCACGGCCCGCTCGAAATCGCCGAAGGTGGGCTGGGGCTGCTGGGCCTCGCGGGCGATCAGATCCTCGACGCCGCTGATGCTCAGGTCGGCGAGGAAGTCGCTCAGCCGCGCGGCGCAGCGCCGCAGGTCGTCGGGTGTGCGGGCGGCGTCGAGCGAGAAGGTCTGCTGCTTGACGATCCCGCCGTGGAAGACCAGGACCGCCAGGGCCATGGTCTCGTGGATCGAGATCAGCTCGAGGTGCTTGAAGCGCAGCCGCTCGGCCGTGCGCGGCGGGGTCACCACCGAGGCGTTCTGGGCCGTGCGGGCCAGGACCGCCCCGGCCAGCTGCACCCACTGGTCGAGCTCGCCCCGCACCTGGTAGAACTGGTGGCGGATCATGCGCTGCTCGGGCAGCGAGAGCGGTGTACGCTCCATCAGGTTCTCGACGAAGAATCTGTAGCCGGCGTCGGTCGGTACTCTGCCGGCAGAGGTGTGCAGATGGGTCAGGTAGCCCAGATCCTCGAGCGCGGCCAGTTCGTTGCGCACGGTCGCGGGCGAGACGTTGAGCCGGTATTTGCGCACAAGGGTCTCTGAGGCCACTGGGGTGGCCGTCTCGACGAACTCTTGCACTACCAGCTTGAGAATGATCTGCCGTCGCTCTGTGAGACTCGCCGACATGGCCGTACGTCCTACTAGGGCCGCGGGGGTGTCCCGCCGCACCGTGGCCGTCCTGCTGCTCCTGCCACCACGCTTTAGCACTCGCGCGCCTAGAGTGCTAAGGCCGTGGGCTAAAGGATTGGCGTGCACGTTGTGCACGCCGCTAGAGATTGTACCATGACTCGCCGGGCTTGTCAGCAAGGCTTGTCGGCCCGTCCCAGGTATGCTAGATTGGCCCGCGCCGCACGCTTTGCGGCAGATCGACAGGAGCAACTACCTTCATGCCTACAGGAGACCGCCTGACCACCCTCGAGCAGGTTCTGGGCGGGCTGATGCGCCGCTACCAGGCCCGCGTGCCCGACGTGAGCGCGATCGCCGCCGCCATGGTCGCCGCCGGCCTGATCGCCGCCCCCGAGCAGATCGAGAACGACCACATCGCCTTCCGGACTATGGGCGTGCCCCAGCTCGGCATCGCCTCCCTCGAGCGCATCTTCCTGCACTACGGCTACGAGCGGCGGGACGCCTACCGCTTCCCGGCCAAGAAGCTCGACGCCTTCTGGTATAGCCCGCCGCGCCCCGACCTGCCGCGCATCTTTATCTCCGAGCTGCGCGTCGCCGAGCTCTCGTCTGAGGCCCAGGCCATCATCACCGCCTACACCGACGAGGTGCGCCGCGACCCGGTCGACGCCCTCGACCTCGACGATGCCGCCCAGGTCGATGACTTCCTCCACCGCGCCCTCTGGCGCCTGCCCAGCTGGGAGGACTACGCCCGCCTGGCCGAGGAGAGCGAGTACGCCGCCTGGGTGATCTACAACCGCTACTACCTCAACCACTTCACGGTGACCATCCACAACCTGCCCGCCGGCTACAACACCATCGCCGACTTCAACGCCTTCCTCGAGGCCCACGGCTTCAAGCTCAACAATGCCGGCGGCACGATCAAGGTCAGCCCCGACGGCAAGCTGCTGCAGAGCAGCACGGTCGCCGAGCTGATCGAGGCCACCTTCGCCGGCGGGGTCACCCGCCAGATCGCCGGCTCGTACGTCGAGTTCGCCGAGCGCCGCCCCCTCGACCAGTTCGCCCACCTGCCCGCAGCTCAGCTCGGCCGCGAGCAGCGCCGCGAGGGCTTCGAGGCCGGCAACGCCGACAAGATCTTCGAGAGCACCTACAGCGAGCAGACCGCACGGCGCTCGTAAACG
>CAZKTU010000023.1:36426-44200 GCA_964555675.1 uncultured Oscillochloris sp. | reverse complement strand
CGACAAGATCTTCGAGAGCACCTACAGCGAGCAGACCGCACGGCGCTCGTAAACGAAGGGCGTAACCGAGTTACGCCCTTCGCCGCTCTCCGCGGCGGGGGCACGGGGCCTGCGGCCCCGCCAGCGGGTGGAGGTGGGGGGCCTGGCCCCCCACCTCCGTCCTACGCGGTGCGCGCCGCCGCCTCGATCAGGGCCAGGATGCGCGGCACCATGGCGGCCGGGTTCTGGTGCAGGCCCTCGATCAGCAGGGCGTTGTCGTAGAGCTGCTCGAGGGCCGCGCTGAGCACGGGGTCGTCGCCGCCGGCCTCGACCCGGCGCACCAGGGCGGCCACCAGGTCGTGGGCCGGGTTCAGCTCCATGATCCGCGGCTGCTGCTCGGCCTCGCGCCCGAGCATCTGCTGGATGCGCTGCATCTCGCGGCCCATGGCGTCGTCGTCGCTCACCAGGCGGGCCGGGCTGCCGCGCAGCACCTTCGAGGCCCGCACCGCCTTGACCTTGTCGCCCAGCAGGGCCGCGGCCCGCTCGGCCAGCAGCGCGAACTGCTCGTCGCTGACCTGGGGCGCCGCCGCCTCGACCTCGCCCGGCAGCTCGAGCTCGGCCTCGTCGATGTTGCGCAGCTTCAGCCCCTCGTACTCGCGCAGGCCCGAGAGCATGAAGCCGTCCATCAGGTCGGTGAACAGCAGCACCTCGATGCCGCGGGCGGTGAAGGGGTCGAGATGCGGGCTGCTGCGGGCCGCCTCGGGGCTGGCCGCCAGCACATAGTAGATCTCGCTCTGGCCGTCGACGATCCGGCTCTTGTACTGGCCGAGGGTCTGCAGCTCGTCGCCGCCGCGGGTCGTATGGAAGCGCAGCAGCTTCAGCAGGTCTGTGCGGCCCTCGTAGTCGGTGGCCACGCCCTCCTTGATGAAGACCCCGAACTCCTTCCAGAAGGCCGCGAACTGCTCGGGCTTGCTCTCGGCCAGCTCGTTCAGCTCGCGGTGCAGCCTGCTGGTCAGGCTCTTCCTGATCCGCTGCATCACCGGCGAGCTCTGCACACTCTCGCGCGAGACGTTGAGGGGCAGGTCCTCGCTGTCGACCACGCCCTCGATGAAGCGGAAGTAGGCCGGCAGCAGCTCTTTGGCCTCGTCGAGGATCAGCACTTTGCGCGAGTAGAGCTTGATCTTGCCCTCGACGCGCCGCTCGATCAGGCCGCGCTCGCGCTTCGCGGGCACGAACAGCACGCTGTGCAGGTCGACCGGCACATCGGTCGAGAGGTGGACCTGCATCAGCGGCTCGTCGGCGTCGAGGGTCAGCTGGCGGTAGAGGTTCTTGTACTCCTCGGCCTCGACCTCGCGCGGCGCGCGCCGCCAGAGGGCCCGGCGCTGGTTGATCTGCCGCTCGCCGCTGTAGATCGGGAAGGCCACGAAGTCCGAGTGCTTCTTGATCGTCTGCTCGATGCGCCAGCTGCTGGCGAAGTCGGCGGCATCCTCCTTCAGGTGCAGGGTGATCGTGGTGCCGCGCGCCTCGCCCTCGGCCGGGCTGATCGTATAGCTATCGCCGCCCGTGCTCTCCCAGAGCGCGGCCTCGGCCTCGGGCCGGTACGAGCGCGAGAGCACGCTGACCTTATCGGCGACCATAAAGACCGAGTAGAAGCCCACGCCGAACTGCCCGATAATCTCGCTCGCCGTGGCCTTGCGCCCCTCGTCGCTCTGCTGCACGAAGGCCCTGGCGCTCGACTGGGCGATCGTGCCCAGGTGCTCGACCAGCTCGTCGGCGGTCATGCCAATGCCGGTATCGCGGATGGTCAGGGTGCGGGCCTCGCTGTCGCCCTCGACCCAGATTCCCAGCTCGGCCTCGGGGTCGAGCACGTCGCGGTTGGTCAGCATCTCGAACTGCACCCGGTTGAGGGCGTCGGAGGCGTTCGAGATCAGCTCGCGGAGAAAGATCTCGCGGTCGGTGTAGAGCGAGTGGGCCAGAATATGCAGCACCTGCTGCACCTCGGCCTTAAAGCTGCGCGCCTCGGGCCCGCGCTCGGTGGTCGGCTCCGTCGTCATCGCCAGGACTCCTCTCGGTTTGGTTGCACGCACATCTGTCTACACGGAATCTAGCCGCGAATCTAGCACCGCGGTGTTAGAAGCGTGTTAGATCCGCACTAGCGAACTGTTGGCGCCTCGGCCGAAAGTCCGAGGGCGGAGCCATTGACAAGGCCCGCGGGCCTATGCTATTCTTGCGGCAGTATCGCGCTTTGTATCGGAACGGAAGGAGCGGCCCGATGACCAACGCCGTCAACAACATGACCGTCGGCCTCGCCGACGCGGGCTACCAGGCCCGGGCAGTGTTCATCGCCCGCGCCCTCGGTACGGGTCTCTCCCTACCCACGTTCCGCCTGCTCAGGAGCTAAGCGCTCCACACAACGAGCAAGAGGCTGTGGGTAGCTGACAAAGCGCCCACAGCCTCTTCTTTTTAGGAGGGCCGTGGCGCGCAGAGCGCCACGGCCCTCTGGCTTCCCCGCGGGGGCCGCGTCGGCACTGTACGTAAACGATGGAACAGCCGCAAGCAACAGGACGAGGACGAGATGATTTTGCTCGATCAAGCAGCTGAGACCACGCGCACGCCGGACGCAAGCACCAGCACCCGTAAGGGGAGGCCAACTGTGATAATCTTAGAGCGCGACGGCTCGCTGCACCACTACCCGCCGAACCGGCACGAGGCAGAGGTCAGACGAGCCCAGATCGACCTTCACGAGGACCAGGCTCAGCCCAACATGCTCGACCGCATCCTCGACTTCACCTTCGACGTCCTGGGCATCGGCAGCCTGGAGGTGCGCGTCCATGAGCACTCCGAGCGCTAGAGACGCCATGGACGACGAAGCTGCCCGCCCGAGTCGCCCCGGGCGGGCCCTGGGCACGGTCCTGCGCGCCCAGAGCGGCTTCTTCTGGGTCCAGACCGCCGACGGCCTGATCGAGTGCAAGCTGCGCGGCAAACTCAAGCGCGAGCGCCTCGGCACCGACATCGCCGTGATCGGCGACGAGGTCGAGATCAGCCTGGTCGCCCCCGGCGAGGGCGCCGTCGAGGCGGTGCTGCCCCGCCGCACCAAGCTGGCCCGCCGCGCCGCCGGCAGCCGCGGGGCCCACAAAGAGGACGTGCTGGTCGCCAATCTCGACCAGGTCCTGCTGACCTTCGCCTGCGCCCAGCCCGAGCTGAGCCCGCGCATGCTCGACCGCTACCTGGTCATCTGCGAGCACAGCGAGCTCGAGGCCGTGATCGTGGCCACCAAGGTCGACCTGGTCGGTGAAGCGCAGGCTCGCGCCATCTTCGCCCCCTACGAGCGCATCGGCTACCCGGTGCTCTATGTCTCGAATCAGACCGGCCTGGGCCTCGACGCAGTGCGCGAGCGCCTGGCCGGTCGTATCAGCGTGGTCACCGGCAAGTCGGGCGTCGGCAAGTCGAGCCTGCTCAATGCCCTCGATCCCGGGCTCAACCTGGCTACCGGCGCCGTCAGCGCCACCCTCAATAAGGGCCGCCACACCACCACCGTGGCCGAGCTGATCGCCGTGCCCGGCGGCGGCTATGTCGCCGACACCCCCGGCATCCGCGAGATTGGCCTCTGGCAGGTGCCCCTCGACGAGCTCGACTGGTGCTACCGCGAGCTCAGGCCCTTCCTCGGCGACTGCTACTTCGCCGGCTGTACCCACGTCCACGAGCCCGACTGCGCCGTGCGGGCCGCGGTCGAGCGGGGCGAGCTGGCCTTCGAGCGCTATGACAGCTATGTGCGCCTGAGAACTGATGGCTGAGGGCGCAAGGATACGATGCCGATAGGAGCATTGCCGCTATGCCGAAAGTGCGCATCAACCCGCGTGAGCTTGACGAGATCGAGGATCTGGCCGAGGAGCTGGACGAGCGCGAGCAGCGCGAGGGCCGCCACGAGCGCGCCCGCGAGGAGAAGGGCAAGCGCCCGATCAGCCCCCTGGCCCTCGAGCGCCGTCAGGCCCAGCGCAAGTTCGGCCAGGACGTCGCGCGTATGATGCGCGAGCGCAAGAGCCAGAAGCCGTAGGGGCCCTCACACCTCGAGGGTCCCGCCCTCGCGCGCCGCGTCGAGCTCGAGCTCGCCGCCCACCGTGGCCACCTCGGCGCGGTAGCGCGTGACGATGGCGTCGAGCTGATCGTCGGTGCGGGTCGGGGCGTGGTGGTACAGGAAGAGGCGCCGGGCGCCGGCCTCGAGGGCCAGCTCGATCGCGTCCTCGACCCGGCTGTGCCCGAAGTCCTCGACATGCTCGTCGCGGGTGTAGGGCGCGCTGTGGATCAGCGTGCTGGCGCCCTGGGCGAAGCGCACCGCCTTGCTCCAGATCTGGTCGTCGATATAGCGCACGTCGGTGATATAGACCAGCGAGCGGTCCCCCTCCTCGACCCTGTAGGCCCAGATCGGCGAGTGCTTGCGCCGCGAGAGGGGCAGGGCCCGCACCGTCAGCCCGCCGACCTGCAGGGGCTCGGTAGAGATCGGCTGGAAGCTGTGGGTCGCCCCGATGTGGGCCAGCCCGTAGACCGGCGAGTAGACCGGCGAGAGCATACCGTCGTAGACCATCTCGACCGAGCCGCGCGTGCTGTCGGGGCCGTAGATGTGCAGCTTGTTGCCGGGGGTGTGGACGATGCCCGGGAAGGGCAGGCCCAGAATATGGTCCCAGTAGGTGTGGGTGATCAGCAGGGTCATCTCGCCGCGCCCGTGGCGAAACTCCTGCTCCATCAGTTTGTCGCCCAGCTGGCAGAAGCCCGTGCCGGTGTCGATCACCAGCAGCTCGCCGCCCGCGCCCTGGACGGCCACGCAGCATGTGTTGCCGCCGTAGCGCAGGTACTCGGCCCCCGGCGTCGGCACATAGCCCCGCACGCCCCAAAACTGGAGCCTCATCGCTCCCCCTTCTTGGTCAGGAGCATCCCCTCGTGGGCGCCGCGGACCGCCAGGCCCGGGCGCGCGGCCGCTTGCTGGGCCGCCACCATCTTGTCGATGTCCCCGTCCGAGCGGTGCGGGTCGTGATGAAAGAGCAGCAACTCGCCCACCTCAGCCTCCTCGGCGATCTCGCGCGCCTGGCTGGCCGTACTATGGCCCCAGTGGGGGAAGCGGGCGTACTGCTCGTCGGTAAACTGCGAGTCGTAGAGCATCCAGTCGGCGCCGCGGGCCAGCTCGACGATGCGCCTGCGCATCTCGGCCAGCTCGTGCAGGTCGTCCTGGGTATTCGCCGTCGGCTCGCCGGTCCAGTCGATGCGCTCGTCGCCGAAGAGCACCGTGTGAAATGGCCCCGTGTCGGGGATGAAGACCAGGGCGGAGTCGTCGGTCTCGAGCCTGTAGGCCAGGGCCCTGTACGGGTGGTTGGCCCGCGCAGTGCTCACGCGCACCTCGCCCAGGTTGAAGCAGAGGCCCTCGCGGATCTCGTGGAAGTGCAGCTCGGCGCGCAGATCCTCCAGGCCCATCGGCAGGAGGGGGTCGCTGAGGGCGTTGGCGATCGTGGCCCGCAGGCTCGACTGGGTGCGCAGCAGCCCATAGATCTCGAGCCGACACTCGGGGCTGTAAATTGGTGCGAAGAACGGGAAGCCGATGATGTGGTCCCAGTGGGTATGGGTGATGAGCATGTCTATAGCGGTGGGGGGCTGCGACTGGCGGGCCAGGCTGTCGCCCAGGCTCCGCAGGCCGGTCCCGGCGTCGAGGACGATACAACGATCGCCCACGCTCACCTCGACGCACGTCGTGTTGCCGCCGTAGCGCAGCACGTCGGCGCGGGCGACCGGGTATGAGCCGCGCGTTCCCCAGATACGTACGTCCATTGTCGATTCCGGTGTCACATGGCGACTACATGCCACAGTGTACAGGATAAACGCAACGGCCTCACATCTTTCACGCATGCCGTTTTGAGGGGCAGCGTGGTATCATGAGGCGGTTTGCGAACGATTTGATAAGGAGCCACAATGTCTCGGATCAGGCTTGGTGTCCAGCTACATCCTCAGCATACCACCTGGGCTTCATTTAGCGAGGCCGTTCGTCGTTTTGACGAGATGGGCGTCGACACTATCTGGAACTGGGACCACTTCTTCCCACTCTATGGCGAGCCCAATGGCCCTCACTTCGAGGGCTGGACCCTCCTCTCGGCGATGGCCGCGATCACGAAGCGCGCCGAGGTGGGCTGTCTGGTCACCTGCAACTCGTACCGCAACCCGGCCCTGCTCTCCAACATGGCCAAGACTGTCGACCACATCAGCGGGGGCCGGCTGATCCTCGGGGTTGGGGCCGGCTGGTTCGAGCGCGACTACAACGAGTATGGCTACGAGTTCGGCACCGCCCCCGATCGCCTGCGCGCCCTCAAGGAGGCCCTGCCGATCATCAAGCAGCGCTGGGAGGTCGACGTCCCGCCCCCCACCCGCCCCATCCCCATCCTGATCGGCGGCGGCGGCGAGAAGGTCACCCTGCGCCTCACCGCCCAGTATGCCCAGATCTGGCACGGCTTCGGCAATGCCGAGACTCTCAAGCACAAGAACGCCGTGCTCGACGAGTGGTGCGCCCAGCTCGGGCGTGACCCCAAGGAGATTGAGCGCAGCGTCTCGCCCGCGAAGGACGAGAGTCTCGAGGCCTACCTCGAGGTCGGGGTCACCCACTTTATCTTCGGCATGGGCGAGCCCTGGGACTACGCCTCGATCGAGCAGGCCCTCAAGTGGCGCGAGGGGAAGTAGCGGCGCCGCGCGCCTCACTCACTCCAGGGTGGCGTAGAACTCCGCGGCAAGCTCCTTGAAGCTCTTGCCGTAGACGCCCTGGTAGTCGGCCGAGCCGGGGGCCCGCCCCCGGCCGCTCTGATAGAGCAGGTTGAACTTGTCCCAGCCATAGGTGCCGGCCAGGTAGTCGACGAAGCCGGCCCACATATCGTAGGCCACGTCGAGGTCGCGTTTGCCCAGGGTGGCCAGGTTGCCCGTATAGCCGGCCTGGTAGAGCTCGCGGGCCCGCGCGTGAAACGACGGGGCGTCCGAGAGGCTCAGCCAGTACTCGCCCGAGATCCAGCTGGCCAGGCCTTCGAGCAGGATGGTGTCCGAGCGCGACTGGGCCTCCTTGCCGTAGGCCTCGGCCTGCAGGGCGTGGGCCAGCTCGTGCGAGAGGATCACCAGGGCGTCGTGCTTGTCCTCGCCGGGGCGGTAGTAGATGCGCACATTGGTGTCGCCGTAGGTGTAGGCGATGCCGCGGGTGCCGCGCCCGGGGGCCTGGCTGGCCGTGTAGACCCCCACAGAGACGCGCTCCGACAGCGTCACGTCGAAGCGCTTCTGGATATAGCTCAGGGCGTGCTCGGCCTTGATGGCGAGCTCTGCCACCTCTTCGGGGCTGTAGGTTCGCCGACCGACGTAGAAGTCGAGCCTGCGGCCGGCATGGACGAACTCGCCGGGCAGCTCGGGGCCGCGCCCAGGCAAGAAGCTCGTCGGCGCAATCTTAGGCGCCGTGCTGTCGAGAAGCTCGCGGCGGGCCAGGGTTGCTGTGGGCGGGATGGGAGTGGCCGTCGGGGGGGGCGCCGGGGTTTCCGTGGGGAGCGACTCCTGGGCCGCGACAACAGCGATGCTGTTGGCAGCTGCAGGGGCCCTGCCGGGGGCGACCACGCCCGCGAGAAGCGCGAGTGACACGAGGCCGACCACCAGGACCAGCGCGAGCACGGCGCGGTTGGTGCGAGACACGGGGCGAATCTCCTCAAGCACGGACGAGGTGCTGGCGTCGGACACGATTCGCAAAAAGGTGTCCGCCGCTTATACCACGAGGCGCCCCACGTGTCAACTA
>CAZKTU010000023.1:12963-36326 GCA_964555675.1 uncultured Oscillochloris sp. | reverse complement strand
GGATGTGCCGCAGGTGCGAACAGCCTACATCGGCCTGGACCTGGCCTGGTCCGCGGCGAACAAGAGCGGCGCGGCGACCCTGCGCGGCAGCCCCGCCGGGGCGGCCCTGAGCGAGCCCCCGACCCTGCTTGGCGGGCTCGACAGCATCGTCGCGTATGTGCTGCGCCAGGCCGGCGAGGGCCCGGCTATCGTCGCGGTCGATGCACCGCTGCTCGTCCCCAACCCTACGGGCGGGCGTCCCGCCGAGGCCGAGCTGGCCCGCATCTTCCGTCGCTATGAGGCGGGGGCCCACCCGGCCAACCGCCGGCTGCTCGACCGCGACGGCGCGGGGGTCCGCGGCGAACTGCTGGTCGCGGCTCTGGCCGAGCACGGCTTCAGCCCCGTCGAGGGGGTCGCGGCGGGCCAGGGCGGCCGCCTGATCACCGAGGTCTACCCCCACGCCGGGATGGTGGCCATGTTCGGCCTCGAGCGCACGCTTAAGTACAAGGCGCGCGGCCGCCGCGAGCGCGAGGTCCGCCGCGAGGCGTGGCTGAGCTACCAGGCTCACCTGCGCGCCCTGGAACTGGCGGACCCGCCGCTGAGTGGCCACCTCGAGCTGCTCGCGACCGACGCCGGGGCCCTGCGCGGGGCGGGCCTGAAGGGCTACGAGGATCAGGTCGACGCCCTGGTCTGCGCCTATATTGCCCTCTACGCCCACCGCTGGGGCGCGGCCCGCTGCCGCACCTTCGGCGACCTGGCCCGCGGCTGGATCTTTACGCCCGTGCCGGCCGAGCACTGGGGCGAGCCGTAGCGCACCCCCGCCGGCTACTCCCAGGCGATCACCTCGGCCTCGACGAACTCTTCGCCGAGGGCGCGGGCCACCGAGATGCGGTGGTGGCCGTCGCGCACGTAGTAGCCGTCCTCGGCCCGGATCAGCAGCACGGCCGGCAAGGCGCGGCCCCGGCGGCGAGCCGCCGCCACGTCGATCCAGCGGTCGCGCGTCCGCTCATTCAGCGGCGCGAAGGCGCTGTCGAAGTCGCCCGTGCGTCCCTCGCTGCCCACGATCTCGGCGATGGCGACAGTCTGATGGCCCAGGTCGCGGCCACCGTGGCGGGCCTGCTGGCCCAGGCAGCGCAGACTCACCCGTCGCCCTGCCAGCGCCCTCCACCAGCGCCTGAGCTTGCCGCTGTGAAGGACGCCGACGAACAGATCGAAAGCCCAGCGTCGCTCGTCCGCCGGCACGGTCATGGTCGTCCCGCCGTTGTTGAGCATCATCATCGCCGGCCTCCATCACAGTTCGTCTGTACCTGGCCGTACGATACCGCTCGGCCGTCTCGCGCCCGTCGCGGCCAGCGTCTCATGCCGCGTCTCGGGGCCGGCGGTGTATAATCTCCGACAGGAGAACTACCCTATGTCTCGCCTGAGCCTGGCCCTGCTCGGGCCGCCCCTGGTCGCCCTGGACGACGCGCCGGTCAGCCTCGACCGCCAGAAGGCTGTGGCGCTGCTGGCCTATCTGGCCCTCGGCGGGGGCCGCCACAGCCGCGAGGCCCTCGCGGCCCTGTTCTGGCCCGACCTGGCCCAGGAGCGCGCCTATGCCGGGCTGCGCCAGGCGCTCTGGACCCTGAATAACGCCCTCGGGCCCGGCTGGGTCGAGAGCGACCGCACCGGGGTGGCCCTGGCCGCCGAGCGCCCGATCGCGCTCGACGTGGCCGAGTTTCGCGCCCATCTCGCCGCCGCGCGCGAGGGCGGCGACCCGACGTCCCTCCAGGCCGCGGTCGCCCTCTACAGGGGCGACCTGCTCGCCGGGCTCGACCTGCGCGACAGCGCTCCCTTCGCCGACTGGCGCTACTTCGAGGCCGAGGCCCTGCGCGCCGAGCTGGCCTGGGCCCTCGAGGCCCTCGCCGAAGCCCTGGCCGCCCGCCAGACCTACGACGAAGCCGCCGCCGCCGCCCGCCGCCGCGTGGCCCTCGACCCGCTCCACGAGCCCGCCCACAGGGCCCTGATGCGCATCTACGCCGCCGCCGGCCAGCGCAGCGCCGCCCTGCGCCAGTACGAGGAGTGCGCCCGCATCCTCAGGGCCGAGCTCGAGGCCGAGCCCGACGCCGAGACGACCGCCCTGTACGAGCGCATCCGCACCTCGGTGAAGGCGGGCAGGCCCCTCGAGGCTGCCGTCGACCAGCCTACGCGCGCCGGCGAGGAGCGGGGCGCCGGAGCGACCGGCCCGGCCGGCCGACAGGCCGAGCCGCTCCTCCCCTCACCCGCCACCCCCTTCGTCGGGCGCGAGGCCGAGCTGGCTCAGATCGAGGCCCTGCTGGGCGACCCCGCCTGCCGGCTGCTCACCCTGCTGGGCCCCGGCGGCATCGGCAAGACCCGCCTGGCGATCGAGGCGGCGCGGCGAGCCGCCGGGCGTTTCCGCGACGGGGTCGCCTTCATCCCCCTCGCCTCGGTGCTCGACCCCGACCTCATCCTCGCCGCCGTGGCCGACGCCCTCGGCCTCGACCAGTTCAGGCGCGAGAAGGTGCGCGACCTGCTGCTCGACTTCTTGCGCCCGCGCTCGCTGCTGCTCGTGGCCGATAACCTCGAGCACCTGGTCACGGCCGCCGAGCAGCTCGCCGACCTGCTCGAGGCGGCGCCGGGCCTGACGATCATCGCCACCTCGCGCGAGCGCCTGGCCGTCCCCGGCGAGTGGTCCCTCGACATCGGCGGCCTGTCGCTGCCCGACGACCAGGGGGCCGCGCGCGAGGCCGCGGCGGTGCAGCTCTTCATCCAGGGCGCGCGGCGAGCGGCGGGCGGTCGCGAGCCCGGCGACGACGATCTCGCGGCGGTCGGGCGAATCTGCCGGCTGGTGGGCGGCACGCCCTTGGCCATCGAGCTGGCCGCCACCTGGGCCCGGCTCATGCCGTACGACGAGATCGCCGCCTCGATCGCCCGCGACCTCGACTTTCTGGCCGTCAGCGCCCGCGGCATCCCCGAGCGTCACAGGGGCCCGCGGGCCGTCTTCGAGCACTCGTGGCGCCTGCTCAACCCGCTCGACCAGGGGGCCTTCAGACGCCTGGCCGTCTTCTGCGGCGGCTTCACCCGCGAGGCTATTGCCGCCGTTCTCGCCGCCTCGACCTGGCCGGCCGAGCAGCAGGCCGCCATGGCCAGCGCCCTCGGCGCGGCGAGCCTGCCGCAGGACCAGCAGGTCGCCCTGAGCGCCCTGGCCGCCCTCACCGACCGCTCGCTGGTGAAGTCGGTCGGCGAGGGGCGCTACAACGTCCACGAGCTGCTGCGCCAGTACGCCGCCGAGCGCCTGGCCGACGACCCGGCCGAGCAGCAGGCCGCCCGTGATGCTCACGCCGCCTACTATCTGGGGCTGCTCAGCCGCCAGGAGGGCGACCTGAAGGGCGCCCGGCAGCGCGCCGCCCTGGCGATCATCGACGCCGACCTCGACAACATCCGCACCGCCTGGCGTCACGCCCTCGCCACGGGCGACTGGGGGGGCCTGGCAGGCTCGCTCGAGAGCCTCTTCCTGTTCTACGAGATCGAGAGCCTCCACGAGGAGGGCGAGGACGCCTTCGGGCGCGCCGTGGCCGCCGCCTCGGCCGTGCCCGCCCCCCCTGAGGCGGTGCAGGTGCTCCTGGCCAACCTGCTGGCCCGCTGGGGCTGGTTCGCCCTACGCCTCTACCGCTTCCAGCCCGCCCGGGCCATCCTCGACTGGAGCCTCGACCTGATCGCGCGCCTCGGGCCGCGTCGCGAGACGGTCTTCGCCGAGATCCTGGCCAGCAGCCAGATCCTCACGGGCGGCCGCACTGTCTCGGGCGAGCGCCTGCGGGGCCTGGTCGAGCGCCTGCGCGATTTCGGCGACCGCTGGAGCCTGGCCTTCGCCCTGAACTCCCTGGCCTACGTCGCCCCCACCTATGGCGAGGCCGAGGCTCTGTTGGCCGAGAGTCTGGCGATCAGCCGCTCGATCGGCGACCAGCAGGGCATCGCCAGCTGCCTCGACGAGCTGGCCGCCCTCGCCGGCGACCAGGCCCAGATGCGCAAGGCGGTCGGCTACTGGGAGGAGGCGCTGGCCCTCTACCAAGGCATGGGCTACCGCTGGGCCCACGCCTACTGCCTCGATAAGCTGGGCTATGCCCGCCGTCGCATGGGCGATTACGCGGCCGCCGAGTCTTTGCACCGCGCAAGTCTCGAGGGCAGCCGCGCCGTGGGCGACCGGCTGGGCATCGCCGGCTCGCTCGACAACCTGGGGCTAGTGGCGATCGACCGGGGCGACTTCGCCGCAGCCGAGGCGCTGATCAAGGAGGGTCTGGCGATCAGGCTGGCCGTCGGGCACAGCGGCTCGACCGCCGTCTCCTACCTCAGCCTGGCCACCCTCGAGGTGGCCCGCGGCCACATCGGCGCGGCGCGCGAGGCCCTCGACGCCTGCGTAGCCGCCGCCGACCCCGCGGCCCACTGGCTGCACGCGCGGGCGCTCCGCCTGCGCTCGCGGGCCGCCCTGCGCGAGGGCGACGCCCTGACCGCCTGGGAGCAACTGCGCGAGGCCCTGCGCCTGGCCAGCCACAGCGCGAGCGGCTACGAGGGCGCGGTGACCGTAGCGGCCATGGCCGAGGCGCGCCTCCTCGCCGGCGACTCGGCGCTGGCGGCGCAGCTGGCCGCGGCCGCCCTGGCCGTGGGCGGCGAGGTCAGTCGGGTGCGCCTGCAAGCCGAGGCCGTCCTCTCGCGCACAGGCCCCCCGGCGGCGCCTCGCGCCATCGGCGAGCTCACGGACGAGCTGCTGGGCTAACGGGGCCGTCGGCCCTAATACAGCTTTCCGGAAGTGCCTGTCGGGTTGCGACCAAGGACGAGAGACCAAAGGCCAACTGATCGGCAGGAGCCCGGCCTTGGTCCTTGGTCGCTGGTCTTTGGTCAAAACTGGCAAAGACTTCTCGCTGGCACAACTAATACGTCTCGAGGGCGCGCTTCACGGCGGCGAGGAAGGTGTCGGCGGTGGCCCCGTCGGCGATGCGGTGGTCGAAGGTCAGCGAGAGGTAGCAGATCGGCCTGATCGCGATGGCGTCGGCGCCGCCCTGGCTAATCACCACCGGCCGCTTGACGACGGCGCCCACGCCGAGGATGGCCGACTGGGGCTGGTTGATGATCGGAGTGGCGAAGAGGCTGCCGCTGACCCCGTGGTTGGTGATCGTGAAGGTGCCGCCCTGGGTCTCGTCGGGCTTCAGGCGGCGGGCGCGGGCCCGTTCGGCCAGGTCGCCGACGGCGCGGGCGAGGCCGAGCAGGGTCTTCTCGTCGGCGTCGCGCACCACCGGCACCAGCAGGCCCTCGTCGAGGGCCACGGCGACGCCGATATGTACGCGCCGGTTGAGCACGATGCCGCGCTCGGTGAAGCTGCCGTTGAGCACGGGCGTACCGCCCAGGCTCGCGGCCACGGCCTGCACAAAGTAGGGCGTGAGGGTCAGGCGCGCGCCCTGGCGCTCGAAGGCGGCCCTGTTCGCCTCGCGGTGGGTGAGCACGCGGCTCAGGTCCACCTCCATCACCGTGGTGACGTGGGGCGCCGTGCGCACCGAGCGCTCCATATGCTCGGCGATCGCGCGGCGCATCGGCGTCAGGGGGACCAGCTCGGCGTCCTCGGGCAGGCTGGCGTCTGTCTCTGGCGATGGGGCGAGGCCGGCGGGCAGCGCTTCGCGCCTGGGCGCGGGGGCGGGGGCGGCCACGGGTGGGGCCGGGGCCGGCAGGGTGGCCGGCGGTGCGGCCGGGGCCTTGTCGGCGTCGCGGGTCTCGAGGAAGCGCAGGACATCCTGCTTGGTCACCCGCCCGCCCTGGCCGGTGCCGGGGACGCGCGCGGGGTCGAGGCCATGCTCGGCCAGCAGGCGCGCCACGACGGGCGAGAGGAAGGTGTTGCGAGCCGGGGCGGCCTCGGCGGGTCCAGCTTCGGCGGGGGCTGCGACCGTGGCGGGGGCGGCCTCGGCGGGGGTGGCCTCGGCAGCCGGAGCCTCGTCGGCGGTGCCAAGACGGGCGATCACGCTGCCGACCCGCACCGTCTCGCCCTCGGGCACGAGGATCTCGAGCAAGGTGCCCGCGATGGGGGCGGGGACCTCGGTATCGACCTTATCGGTGACGACCTCGAGCAGGGGCTCGTACTTGGCCACCGGGTCGCCGGGCTGCTTGAGCCAGCGCCCGATCGTGCCCTCAGTGACGCTCTCGCCCAGTTGGGGCATCTTGATCTCTGTCGCCATCGTGCGGCTCTGTCCCCTTTGACGGCCATTCCGCGGCTGAGTGTAGCACAAGCTTGAAAGAGCGTCCATCACTTTTGCAGGATGGCCGGCGGGAGGGTTCGGGAGGGTATGGCCTCCCGGAAACAGCTCCTTTGCACAATGAGTGTGGCGAGACCCTGGCTCACTCGCCGTAGAGCAGTAGGCGGGCGTAGCGGTCGAGCACGCCGGGCCGCGCGGTCTGGGCGAAGCGATCATTATCGACGCCGAAGATCACATCGGCCTCGCGCAGGGCGTAGCGCTCGACGGCGGCGGCGTCGAGGTCGCGCAGGGCCCAGGCCAGTTCGACCAGGCGTTCGGGCGGCATATCGGTCTGCACGTAGCCGACGAGCGACGCGCTGAGCCGCTCGGCGGAGAGCAGATTGGCCAGGTAGCCCCGGTCGCGCAGGGCCTGGGCGAGGGCGAGCAGCACCTCTTGCTGGCGGCTCCCGCGCTCGAAGTCGCTGTCGGGGTGGCGGATGCGGGCGTAGCTCAGGGCTGTAGCGCCGTCCATGGCCTGGGCCCCGGGGTTGAAGCGCACCGTGGTGACCCCGCGGTCGAGGGTGGGAAAGCGCTCGTCGACCAGGGTGCGCTCGACGCGCACCGTCACCCCGCCGACCATATCGATCAGGGCGGCGAAGCCGCGGAAGTCGGTCGCCGCGACGTAGTCGATCGGCACGCCGAGCAGGCCCGAGACGGTCGCCCTGGCCAGGGCCAGGCCGCCGCCGGCGGGCCCATCGCGCTCGCCCCAGAGGTAGGCCGCGTTGAGCCGGTTATTGCCGTGGCCCGGGATCGGCGTCCAGAGATCGCGGGGCAGCGAGAGCACGGCCACGCGGCCGCGGCTCGGGTCGATCCTGACGAGCAGCAGGGCATCACTGCGCGGCGTGACCTCCTCGCCGGGGCGGCGATCGGTGCCCAGCAGCAGCACGGTGACGGGGGCCGGCGCGCCCTGGCTGATCGGGGCCAGGGTGGGCAGGGTGAGCAAAGGGGCGGCGGCCGAGGTTGGGGCCGGGGGTGGGCTGGGGGCCGGGGTGACGACGATGGCCGCGAGGTTGCGCCTGGCCCCGACGGCCTCGCGCGCCAGGGCGGCGATCAGCACGAGCAGGGCTAGGCCGACCAGCATGACGGCCGCGCCGTAGATGCGCCGCATGGGGCCGCCCGCAGGCTGGCCAGGATCGGGGGCGGGGCCGCCGGTGTGCTCCAACGCTGGCTCCAGCGGGCGCCTTCGTGGCGCCCGACGGCTGCCCGGCAGGGCCGGGGACGACTACAGCCAGGATTATAGCCTATGGCGAGCGATTTGGCAGCCAGGGCGGACCCCTGCTATACTTGCCTGCACCCTGTACAGACTGTAGAGGTATCTGAATGACCGCCATTGCAGCTGAGGTTGAGCGACTCGTACCCTCGACGGATGACTGGCCCCTGACGCGCGGGCTGCTGGTTGGCGTCGCCCTTGGGGCCGCCGCGGCAGGCCTATTCGTGCTCGCGAAGAGCATACAGGCCCGTCGTATGGCCCGACGGCTCCCGCCGCGTTACCAGCCACCGCCCGCCCCACCGCTCGCGGGCGAGGCGTCGCCCCTGTAGGTGACCGGTTCGCACTGTGCTACGTCATAGTCTTTGGCGGCAAAACACGGTGGTATACTGCTTGCAGACGGGTGCGCAGGCCGCATGCTCGCACTCCGACACAGAGGGAGCGGGAGATGTTCTTTGATCCGACCTACTTTCTATTCGCCCTTCCGGCGATGCTCTTCGCCATGTGGGCTCAGTTCCAGGTTCAGTCCTCTTTCCGCAAGTGGTCGCAGGTACCCAGCGCCAAGCGGCTGAACGGCATGGACGTAGCCCGCACGCTCATGCAGAACGAGGGGTTGGAGCATGTGAAGGTCGAGCGGATCGGCGGCATGCTCACCGACCACTATGACCCTCGCGGCAAGGTGATGCGCCTCTCCGAGGGTTCGACCCAGCCCTCGGTGGCGGCCATGGCCATCGTCGCCCACGAGCTCGGCCACGCCGCTCAGGACAAAGAGGGCTACTTCTGGCTGCGAGCCAGGGCCGGCATCGTCGGCATCGCCAACATCGGCTCGAACCTCGGCACGATCCTCTTCTTCATCGGCCTGGCTATGGGCGCTTTGGCCGGCGGCGGCCAGGGGCAGTTCGGTTACACTATCGCCGTGGCCGGCGTCATCCTCTTCAGCGCCGCGGTCGCCTTCACCCTGGTCACGCTGCCGGTCGAGTTCAACGCCAGCGCGCGAGCCAAGGAGATGCTCAAGCGCAACGGCCTGGTCACCGTCGAGGAGTCGAACGGCGTCAATGCCGTGCTCAATGCGGCCGCCCTCACCTATGTCGCGGCGGCGGCCCAGTCAATCGCACAGTTGCTGTACTTCATCAGTATCCTTGGTAGACGGAGGGAGTAACATGGACGACGAAATGCGCCGGCGCTTCGTCAGCGGCATGATCAACCTGCTTCTCGGCCTTGCGGCAGCCTGGCTGGCGACCTATCTCACCAACAAGATCCTCGGCCACCCCAAAGTCCAAGAGAAGCTCGACATCTAGGCTCTCGAAGCCGCAGGCCCCCGGCCTGCGGCTTCTTCGCGGGGCCCGACGCAGCAGCCGGCCCGCCCGGGCGAGCTTCAGCCCGCTGCGGCATCGTCCCCTAATCCGCCCGCGCAGCGCGTTAATGCTAGCGGATTGTTGCTACAGCGGGTAGGTCGCAGGCGGTTTTGCCTGCCCGCCCATACGGGGCGCACCTTGGAGCGTAAACCGATCATCATCGGCGTGGCGGGCGGCAGCGCCAGCGGCAAGACGACGGTCTCGCAGGCGATTCTGCGGCGGGTTGGCGCCGACCGCATCGCCTACATCCCCCACGACCTGTACTACCGCGACCTGAGTCACCTGCCCCTCGAGCAGCGGGCGAAGTTCAACTTCGATCACCCCGACGCCCTCGACAACGAGCTGCTCGTGGCCCACCTCGACGCCCTCGCCGCCGGCCACCCGGTCGAGGCGCCCACCTACGACTTCGCCACCTATGCGCGCCTGCCCGCGACGCGCGTCATCCAGCCGCGCCCGGTCATCCTGATCGAGGGCATTCTGATCTTCACCGAGCCCGTGCTGCGCCGCCGCATGCAGATCAAGCTCTTTGTCGACGCCGACGCCGACCTGCGCTTCATCCGCCGCCTCAAGCGCGACATCGAGGAGCGCGGCCGCGGGGTCGACTCGGTGATCGAGCAGTACCTCAACACGGTGCGCCTGATGCACCTCGAGTTTGTCGAGCCCACCAAGCGCTACGCCGATGTGATCATCCCCGAGGGCGGCCGCAATACGATCGCCGTCGATATGGTCGTCGCGCGGATCGAGTCCGAGCTGCAGCACGCCCTGGCGTAGCCGCAAGCCACCCTATGACAACTCCGACCGGCTCGTTCGCGCCCAACACCCTGGTCAACGCCCACTACCATGTCGCCCGCCAGAACGGCCGCGGCGGCATGGGCGCGCTCTACGAGGCCGTCGACACCCGCCTCGGCAATCGCGTGGCCCGCAAGCAGACCCTGGTGCGCAGGGCCCAGCTCGACGACTCCTCCGCCGCGCCCCAGCCAACCCTCCCGACGGCTCCGCCACAGCCCGCCGGCGGCGGTTGTTGGCCCCTGGCCCTGATCGGCCTGGTGGCCGCCCTGCTCGTGCTCGTCCTCGGCGGGGCCCTGTTTTTGCTCGCCGGCAGCTTCGCCGCTCGGCTCGACCCCGGCGCCCCGCTGCCTACCAGTCTCGCCATTCCCACCGAGGACCCGCGCGAGCAGGAGCCGATACCCCCCGCGCCCACGGCCTTTCTCCCGGGGGTTGAGGCGACGGTGGCCGCCGTGCAGACTATGGCCGGCGGGGTGGTCGCCGAGGCCCAGGCTACCGCCGAGGCGGCCTTCGGCAACGGCCCTCAGGCCGGCCCCGCCCTCGGCGTCGTGACGCTCGCGTTTGGCGAGGAAGGCGTCGGCGACGGCTTCCTCGACGACCCGCGCGGGATCGCGGTCGGCCCCGATGGCGCGATCTACGTCGCCGACTACATCAACCGTCGCATCCAGCGCTTCTCTGCCGCCGGGCGCTTCGAGCGCAGCTTTTTCGTCGAGGATGAGCGGCCCATCCTCGCCCTCGCCGCCGACCGTCAGGGCCGGGTCCTGGTCGCCCAGAACTTCCAGGTGAGCGTCTTCGACGGGGCCACAGGCGCTCTGCTGAGCACCTTCACCGACGGCCAGGGCAGCGGCTTCGAGGACCTCGAGGTTCTTGGCGACGGCAGCCTGATCGCCATCCCCTGGGCCGGCCGCGACTTGGTGCGCCTCAGCGCCGACGGCGTCGAGATCGGGCGCATCAGCGACATCCTCGCCGCGGCCGACACCGACCAGGCCCCTCAGGCGCTCGCCGCCGACGGCCTCGGCACGCTCTACATTCTGGCCGACAGCGGCGAGACGGTTTACATCTTTGGGCCCGACGGCATCTACCGCGACAAGTTCAGCGTCCCCGACGCCAACCCCTTCGGCGAGCTGGCTGTTGATCGCCAGGGCCGTATCTATGTGTCCGGCTTCTTCCACGGGGTGCAGGTCTTCGAGGCCGATGGGCGTCAGGCCGGCACGGTCGACCTCGACGGCATCGCCTTCGGCTTGACCTTCGACGGTCAGAACAGTCTCTATGCGGCGACCAATCGCCCGCGCGTCGTGAAGGTCACGCCGTGAAGCGTCGGCGCAGGTTCTGCCAGAGGCCCGCCAGGCGCTCCTGGGCCTCGACCGCGTCCTTCGCCGGGCCGGGCAGGTGCTCGCGCCAGTAGTGGCTTGTCTTCGCGACGGCCGTGATCACATTCTTGACCTCGCCGGCGAGGCTGAAGTCGGCCCCTGCCGGCAGGTAGAGTACGGCGCCCACGTGGCGGGCGGCCACATTCTCGTGCTCGATGGCCTCGGCGAGCCAGCGGGCCGCGCCGGGTGATGGACAGCCCACGGCGACCCAGCCCGCCTCGGCCGGCCAGGCCCGCTGACCGCTGACTGCCTCGATGCCGCGGATGAGCTCGGCCACCACGGCCCTGTAGGCTGGGCCCTCGGGGTCCCTCGCCTCGCCGGGCCCCAGGCTCGTGCCCCTGTGGGGCGGCCCGCCGTCCAGGGCCAGGGCGCAGAACGAATCCCACATGTTGCCCCAGTCGACCGTCCCGTCGGGGCTGTAGCGCAGCGGGGCCGCCGGCATCGGGGCGTTCTTCGGCTGGATGTCTCCCATTACCATCTCCCTTCATAAGATCGAGCGGCCGCCGCTCACGCCTCACGGCAATGGAGGGGCTCGCCCCTCCACGCCTCCATCCCAAGCGAGTGCCGCTGCTCGCGCAGCAATACCGTTAGCGGAAAGCCAACGGCAGGCGGCTGCGGTAGAGATTTGTGTGCAGGTGCTCCTGACCCTGGTGGGGGCTGGCGAGGTAGGGGAAGCTGGCCAGGTAGGCCTTATCGTTGCGGTCCACGCTGTCGGTAAGCACGCCGATCAGGGCGCTGTTGAAGGCGAAGTTCTCGGCGGGCGGGGCGAGCACGTTGAAGGCGGCGCCCGCCACGGCCAGCAGTTCGATCTCGACCACATCGTCGTTCAGGCGGCGCCCGTTGGGGAAGCCACAGGCGTCGCCGCCGAGGATGCCCAGGCGGTTGGGCGTCGGCGCGCAGAGATTACCCTTGAGCGCCGTGTTCAGGCGCAGCATCTCGGCCGGTACGATCCCCGCGCCATTGCCGTCGGTGCCCTTGGTGGGCTGATTGACTACCGTGCCGGCGGCCAGCGCGACCGGCCCGGTGGCGGTGGTGATCGTGAAGGGCTCGGTCAGGGTCATGCCGGTGAGGAAGATCTTGAAGATGTCGACGCGGCCCGACCCGGGGGTGCTCAGATCGAGCTCGGTGTTGCAGTCGCCGTTGGTATCGCGCGGCATCGGCACGGCGTACAGGCCGCATAGCAGCCGGCCCAACTCGGGGTTCTCGACGCTGGTCTGCAGGAGGTCGCCGATCGCGTCGAGCGGTGCGGTCGTGGCGGTGTAGAGCGCGGCGTCGCCCGCGGGCTGCAGATTGTTGAAGGCGTCCTTGAGCGCTACCGGCAGGACGGCCTCGTTGGTCAGCGGCATGCCCAGGCGCGAGACCTGGACGAAGGGGCCGCTGTAGGTCTCGGCCCCTGTGCCGCCGACGATGCCGCTCACCCCATTTAGCACGCGGGTCGTCCGCCTGCTCGCGCTGGTCCAGCCGCCGATCACGCTCTCGCCCGCGGGCGCACCCGCCAGAATGCGGCTGATCGGCACCTGCAGGGCCAGGCTATAGACATTGAAGCCGCTCAGGTTGTCGATGCCGGGGGTCTTGCCGGCGCTGTAGCCGATCGGCGGGGCCTGGCCGCGCAGCGAGAGCAGGTCGAAGATCGAGCCCAGGTCGACCCAGAAGGGGTCGTCGCGCGGCCCTGCGAAGGCCTTGATCGTATCGGCGCCGGCGGTGAAGGTGCCGGCCGCCAGGGCTTCGGCCACCAGGCTCTCGTAGACGGGGGTAGACTTGCTACCGATGTTCGGCGGCGGTACGGGGATGCCCGTCTCGAGCACAGTGCTGGTGGTATTGCCGTTATACGTAACCACCTCGGTCACCGTGTACGACTGGGTGACGTGCAGGTCGGGGTCGCTCAGGCTGGTGATCGGGCCGGTATTGTAGAGGAACGAGCCGCCGCCATTGTTGCGCTGTAGCGGGCTGAACTCGAACTGGTACTTGACATGGGCCGCGCCGTCGCCGACCGTGTCGAGGTTGATCTCGTAGAGCACATCCGACGAGAAGGCATTGAAGTTGGGGGCGCCCTCGGGGGCCGAGAAGGGGATGTAGTTGGCGATCAGGGTGACCGTGTCCTGAGCATCAGGGCTGACGAACATGTAGAAGTCAGTCCCGTCGGCATCGGGGTCGGACGAGATCAGCGGGGCCTCGCGGTGGCTCGAGGCCCCGAGCGGGGTCGGCCCGAACGCGAACAGCATGGTGGCCAGCAGGGCCGCGGGGGTCAGGGCCAGGCAGATCCTGCGCGCAAGTAGGCCGTAGCGTGACATTATTTCTGCTCCTTTAGTGAGGGCTGCAGACAACAGGGGGCCGGGCCCGGCGACGGGGTCGCCGAGCGATTTACTCGACAGGGGTTCAGGCAACTGCTATAGTCTGGTGCGGACCTCCTTTCCGGCGGTTCGTGGGGCGGCGCGGCGGTCCAACTGCCAGGTCGGGGGCCACGCCGCCTATCTCTATCTTTAGCTCAGCAGGCCGGTATCAACCAGAGCCCGCAGCGTAATTGCCACGCCCGCGACCGTCACCAGGGCCGCGCCGGCCAGGGCCACCCCGGGCAGCAGGCGCCCGCTGGCCGGCAGCCGGGCGAAGAGGCCGCGCGCCCGTACCAGTAGCAGGCCCAGCCCCGTCAGCACCCCGGCCAGCCCGAGGCTGAAGCCCAGGACGAGCAGCAGCCCCAGGGCCGGCCGCCCGATCGCCACGGCCCCCAGCAGCAGCACCAGGGCCGAGGGGCAGGGCAGCAGCCCCCCCGACACGCCCAGGGCCAGCAGGCCCCGCCAGCTCACTGGGGGCGGCTCGTGGGTGTGGTATCCCGTGCCGTGGTCATGCCCGCCCCGCTCGTCGAGGTCGTGGTGTACGTGGTGCTCAGCACGGCGGCCCGCCGCCCGCAGGGCGGCGTAGCGCTGCCGCAACAGGGCCGCGCCGATCAAGAAGACCAGGGCGCCCGAGAGGACCCCAAGCCAGGGGTAGAGCTGCTCGGGCAGCACCCAGGCCGAGATGAAGAGCGTCGCCAGGCCCAGGCCGAAGACGCCGGCCGTGTGGGTGACCGTGGTGGTCAGGCCGAGGAAGAGGGCGTGGGCCGCTGTGCCCCGCGCGCCCACCAGATAGGCGGCGACGATCGTCTTGCCGTGCCCAGGGGTCAGGGCGTGGGCGGCCCCCAGGGCCATGGCCGCCAGCAGCACGCCGGCCAGGGCCAGAGGCCCCGTGATCGGCGTGTTCACCAGGGCGCTCAGTTGGTCGTCACTGGGGCCTGCAGCGGGCATCGTCACCGCGGGCTCGGGGCTCGGGCCGCCCCCGCCCGCCACTGCTGCGAAGCTGAAGCTGGCCTCGTCGGCCGCCAGGGGCGCCGCGAGCATGTCGGCGGGGTAGGCCGTCAGCTCCTGGCTGAGATCGGCGGCGGGGGCGTTCGTCTCGAGCAGGCCCGGGCCGCGCACCACCACCTCGCCCCAGCCCGCCCGCCCGCCAAAGACGGTGTCGGCGTAGTCGATCCGCCACGGGCCCGCCCCCTCCGGCAGCGGCGCCGTCAGGTCGAGCCGCAGGTACAGCGTCTCGAGGCCGCCCTGCCCGGGCCGCAGGGTCAGCTCGGCGTGGCCCGCCGAGAGCGGCAGGGGCCTGCCGTCGGCCCTCAGGCTGAGGCCGGCGGCCAGGCGCGCGGCCAGGGCTGCGGCGTGGGTGGCGCGCTCGCCCGCGCTGACCGCGCCGTCGGCGTCGGCGTCGAGGGCCGCGCGCTCCTGGAGCGTCGGGATCTCGGCCATATCGAGGGCGTAGCGCAGCCGCAGGCTGTCGCCGCCCACCTCGATGCGGCTGTAGCGGTTGACCGAGAAGTTGCCGAGGGGGTGGGCGGCGGCGGGGCGCGGCGCGGCCAGGGCGGCCACAGCCATCGCCAGCAGGGCGTAGATCAGTGCCAGGGGTCGGCGTGACGTGCGCAGCATAAGCTCCTCCCGACCAGGGTTAGGCGATAGCTCTACCCACTACTGCGTAGTGGCGAACCGCGCCGGATGTATCGGGAGGAATCGGTCGCTACTCTGGCTGGCCGCCCCAGCTGATCTCGATCTGGCTCCACGCCTTCTCGACCAGGGCCCTGGCGCTGAAGCCGGCGCCCTTCTCGTCGCGTGGACGCAGGGTGATCGTCGGCGAGCCCCATCTGCGACTTGGGTGGGGCTCGGCGCCCCGCAGCAGCACGAAGCTGCACGGCCTGGCCGACACGGCCTCCCAGACCTGGCCGCGCCGCTCGAGGGCCAGCGAGAGCATCACGCCCGGCAGCACAGTCACCGGCACGACAATGCGCCCGGCCGGCGCGAGCTGCTGGCGCCAGGCGGGCAGCAGATCCCAGGCCCCCGCTGTGACGATGATTCGGTCGAAAGGCGCGGCGTCGGGCGCCCCCAGAGCCCCGTCGGCGTGGCGCACCTCGACCGCCGCGAAGCCGGCGGCCGCGAGGTTGCGGCGCGCGTCGGCGACCAGATCGGCGTCGATATCGAGGCTGAGCACGCGCCCCGCCGGGCCGACGATCTGGGCGATCAGGGCCGCGTTGTAGCCGGTGCCCGCGCCGATCTCGAGCACCCTGTGGCCCTGGCCGAGGCCCAGCTGTGAGAGCATGATCGCCATCATGGCGGGCTGCGACGACGAGCTGAGCCACTCCTCGCCCTCGCGCTTGACGGCGACGGCCTGGTCGGCGTAGATCTGCTCGAGGGGGTGGCCGGGGAGGAAGTGGTGGCGAGGTATCGTGGCGAAGGCCGCGGCGATGGCCCGGTCGCCAAGCTGCCCATCGCGCTCGAGCTGCTCTACCAGGGCGCGATGGAGCCGCTGGGCCAGCTCGTGATCGAAGCTTTGCGTCTGGTCGGACATTGCCTCTCCTTCCGCTGCCCCTGGAGTGTAGCACGGCCCGTGCCCGGATCAAAGGGCGACGCCCGACGGAGGGTTCCGCCGGGCGTCGCCACCACGCAATTGTCGCTCGCGCTACCCCCCGATGGCCCTGGCGAGGCCGAGGTCCATCAGGCCCTCTTCGAGCCGTTCGCTCATGGCGGCGGCGTCGATCGAGAGCACGATCGTCGCGTTATAGGGCGCGCGGGCCGAGGCCGCTCGCAGGGCGCCCTCGTAGTCGAAGCCGGGCATGCCGACATTGGCGGCCAGCTGCTCGACGCCGCTGGCCCCGAGGGCCAGGGTGGCCTGGTGGCGCGCCGTGGTGGCCACAATCGTCTGGCCCCTGGTGAACTCGCCCTCGGTGACCACGCGGACGGCGGCGCCCCTGGTCCGCCCTAGCTCGGGATGTAGGGCGTAGATCGCCGCGGCGGCGTCCGGGACGGCCACAGCCCCGCTGTAGCGGCTGGCTGCCTGCATATAGCCGTCGAGGATGCGGGCGAGCAGACGCCCCGGCTCGCCGCACTCGCGCTCGAGCTTGCGGGCGAATCGCAGCCCCAGGCGCAGCTCTTGAAAGGCGTCGCGGGTGACCAGCTCGACGCGCATCTGGCTCTCGAGCACCACGGCCAGGGCGTGCGGGTCGGCGAAGACGTTGAACTCGGCGGCGGGTGTGATGGTGCCTGCCCCCAGAGCCCCGGCCAGGGCGACCAGGCGCACGCCGTCCATGTCCTCGGGGTAGGCCTGCACCGCGCGGGCAACGTTGGTCAGGGGGCCGAGGGCCAGGATGGTCAGGTCGGGGTGGGCGCGGGCCGCCGCGGCGATCGCGCCGGGCGCGCCCCAGGGTATCAGGTCGAGGTTGTGGGGCTGCTGGTTGCCCCAGAGGCCGTCGGGGCCGTGGACGAGGGCCCCGGCCCCGGTGCGCAGGTGTACGAGCGGGCCCGAGGCGCCGACCGTCACCGGTGCGTCACAGCCGAGGGCCTCGAGGATGGTCAGGAGGTTGGCGGTGGTGTTCTGGATGCTGCTATTGCCGAAGACGCTGCTCAGGCCCACCACCTCGGCGTCGGGCCGGCGCAGCAGCCATGCCAGAGCGACGGCATCGTCGCAGCCCGTATCTGTGTCGACAAAGATCGGCATCCGACCGCTGGCGTCACTTGCGTGATCGCTCATCGCTACCTCCACAGACGAATGCCCTAAGCGCTTGCTTGGCTGGATTTTCTCAGGGTAGCCTGTAACGATGGGCGTACGCTGACAGAGGGCCGCCCCCAAGGTAACAAGACTGTCATCCGCCCACAGCCCGGCTGGCCTGAGCGGCCTCGATCAGGGCCCTGGTATTGGGGGCCACCCCGGCCGGCATGGTGCGCAGCGCATCGGCCAGCGCGGCCAGATCGGCCACTGTGTCGACGCCAAACCAGGGCGGGAGCAGATGGACTACGTGGCCCATCGTGCTGTCTGCGGCCAGACTCGCCAGGGGCGCCCCGCTGGCGGGCATCACGTCGAGCAGGCCGGCCGCGCCCGCCCGCAGACCGAGCAGGTACCAGCTGCCGCTGTCTGATGGCCCCAGCACGAGATCGGCCCCGCCCTGCAGGTGGGTTGCGGCGTCGCGCAGACGCCAGGGCGGCAGGTGTGGCAGGTTGCCGCCGAGCAACACGGCGGGCCCGCCGTCTGCCAGACCCTCGGCCAGGGCTGCGGCGACCGCCTCTTGGCCCGCCCCGGCCGCCGGCCCGACCTCTGCTGAGGCGGGAAGGCCGGCGAGGATGGTCGGGGAGATGGTGGGATTATAGCGCACGATGACTCGCGCGCCCGACAGCTGGCCGGCGACCAGAGCCGTGTCGCCGAGCATACACGCGTACAGGGCAGATGCGGTATGACCAAGATGCGTGACCATATCGACGCTGGGTCCATCGGCGAGGATGATCAGCGTAAAAGCCATAGCAATGCTCTCGGCGAGCCGCGATTATCTTGCGCGGCCGGCATGCACATGAAACGACACTCAAGGATCGCCCGGTCACCCAATTATATACCGACACCCTCTATAGACAATGAAGTGAGCGATGAGCGAATTGTCACGATTGGAGCAACATGCTCGCCCTGACTGGCCGACAAAAACTTCGCAGTAGAAAAGAGATCGCTACCAATGGTTGTAGCGCTTTTACCTCGTGCATCTGGGCGCAAACATATACTGAACTCAGCCAGCACAGTGCTTTGGTTTTTCAGAGAGGAGGCGTCCGCATGGATGTACGCCAGGCGTCTGATAGCGCCATGGGCGTCGTCGATAGTGTGCCCCAGGTCACCATCGATGGCAACGAGGCAGTGGCGAATGTTGCATATATGCTAAGCGAGGTGGTGGCGATCTATCCCATCACCCCCTCGACCCCCATGGGCGAGTCGGCCGACGCCTTTGCGGCCGCCGGCAGGCCCAACCTCTGGGGCACCATCCCCACGGTCTACGAGATGCAGTCCGAGGGCGGCGCCGCCGGCGCGCTCCACGGCGCCATGCAGACGGGCGCCCTCACCACGACCTTCACCGCGTCTCAGGGCTTGCTGCTGATGATCCCCAATATGTACAAGATCGCCGGCGAGCTCACCCCGACGGTCTTCCATATTGCGGCCCGCTCGCTGGCCGCCCAGGGCCTCTCGATCTTCGGCGACCACTCAGACGTGATGGCCACCCGCGCCACCGGCTGGGGCCTGCTCTCGTCCGGCTCGGTCCAGGAGGCCCAGGACTTCGCCCTGATCGCCCACGCCGCGACCCTGGCCGCCCGCGTGCCCTTCCTGCACTTCTTCGATGGCTACCGCACCTCCCACGAGGTCAACAAGATCACGCCCCTCGACCAGAGTACGGTCAGGGCCCTGATCAAAGACGACCTGGTGCGCGCCCACCGCTCGCGCGCCCTCTCGCCCGAGCGCCCGGTGATCCGCGGCACGGCCCAGAACCCCGACGTCTACTTCCAGGCTCGCGAGAGCGTCAACCCCTTCTACGAGGTCTGCCCCGCCATTGTCCAGGGGGCGATGGACGAGCTCTATAGCCTGACCGGCCGCCGCTACAAGCTCTTCGACTATGCGGGCGCACCCGACGCCGAGCGCGTGATTGTGATCATGGGCTCGGGCGGCGAGACCGCCGAAGAGACGGCGAGCTACCTGGCCGCCCAGGGCGAGAAGGTGGGCGTGCTGCGCGTGCGCCTCTACAGGCCCTTCGCCGCCGACGCCTTCGTGGCCGCCCTGCCCCGCACCACTCGCGCCATCGCCGTCCTCGACCGCTGCAAAGAGCCCGGCAGCTCGGGCGAGCCCCTCTTCCTCGACGTGGTCTCGGCCGTCTACAACATCGCGAGCAGCTTCGCCCAGACCCCGACGATCATCGGCGGCCGCTACGGCCTCTCCTCCAAGGAGTTCACGCCCGGCATGGTCAAGGCCGTCTACGACGAGCTGGCCCAGGAGAAGCCGCGCGCCCGCATCACCATCGGCATCAACGACGACGTGGGCGGCAGCAGCCTCAGCTATGACCCCAGCTTCAGCGTCGAGCCGAAGGGCACGGTGCGCTGCGTCTTCTGGGGCCTCGGCGCCGACGGGACGGTGGGCGCCAACAAGAACTCGATCAAGATCATCGGCGAAGAGACGCCCAACGACGCCCAGGGCTACTTCGTCTACGACTCGAAGAAGTCGGGCTCGTACACGATCTCGCACCTGCGCTTCGGCCCCGAGCCGATCAAGGCCCCCTATCTGATCGCCGACGGCCAGGCCCACTTCGTCGCCTGCCACCAGTTCAACTTCCTCGAGCGCATCGACGTGCTGCGCTACGCCGCCCCCGGCGGGGTCTTCCTGCTCAATAGCCCCTGGGGCCCCGACGAGGTCTGGGCGAAGATGCCCGGCGAGGTCCGCGCGACCATCCGCGCCAAAGACCTGCACCTCTGGGTGATCGACGCCACTACCGTCGCCAACGCCACCGGTATGCGCGGCCGCATCAACACCGTGATGCAGACCTGTTTCTTCGCCATCTCGGGCATCCTCCCCCGCGACGAGGCGATCGCCGAGATCAAGCGCAGCATCAAGAAGACCTACGGCAAGCGCGGCGACGCCGTGGTCAAGCAGAACTTCATGGCCGTCGACCAGACCCTCGACAAGCTCTTCGAGGTGCCCATCCCGGCGGCCGAGCCCGAGCTCAACGGCGTCCACCTGCGCGCCCCCGTCTCGCCCGACGCCCCGCCCTTTGTGCGCGATGTGCTCGGCCAGATGATCGCCCTGCGCGGCGACGATCTCCCGGTCAGCAAGCTGCCCGTCGACGGCACCTACCCCACCGGCACCACCCGCTACGAGAAGCGCAATATCGCCCTCGAGGTCCCCGTCTGGGAGCAGGACATCTGCATTCAGTGCAACAAGTGCGCCTTCGTCTGCCCCCACGCCGTCATCCGCCCCAAGGTCTACCCCGCCGAGGCCCTGGCCGGGGCCCCCGCCACCTTCAAGAGCGTCGAGGCCCGCTACAAAGAGCTGCCGGGCCAGAAGTATACGCTCCAGGTGGCCCCCGAGGACTGCACCGGCTGTGCCCTCTGTGTCGAGGCCTGCCCGGTGAAGGATAAGCGCCAGACCGGCCGCAAGGCGATCAACATGGCTCCGCAGGAGCCCCTGCGCTTGCCCGAGTCGGCCAACTGGGAGTTCTTCAGCGCCCTGCCCGAGGTCGACCGCACCCAGTTGCACCTGGGCAGCATCAAGAACTCGCAGCTGCTCATGCCGCTCTTCGAGTTCTCGGGCGCCTGCTCGGGCTGCGGCGAGACGCCCTACATCAAGCTGGTCAGCCAGCTCTTCGGCGACCGCTCGGTGATCGCCAACGCCACCGGCTGCTCCTCGATCTACGGCGGCAACCTGCCCACCACGCCCTACACGGTCAACAAAGAGGGTCGCGGCCCGGCCTGGGCCAACTCGCTCTTCGAGGACAACGCCGAGTTCGGCCTGGGCATGCGCCTGACCATCGACAAGCAGACCGAGTACGCCCGCGAGCTGCTCCCCATCCTCGCCGATACGCTCGGCGGCGACCTCGTCGAGGCCCTGCTCGGCGCCGACCAGCGTGACGATGCGGGCATCAACGCCCAGCGCGAGCGGGTGGCCCTGCTCAAGGCCCGCCTCGACGCCGTCCTGACCGCCGACACACCCCAGACCTCAGCCCTGAAGGACCTGCGCTCACTGGCCGACCTGCTGGTCAAGCGCGGTGTCTGGATCATCGGCGGCGACGGCTGGGCCTATGACATCGGCTACGGCGGCCTCGACCACGTGCTCGCCTCGGGCCGCAACGTCAATATCCTGGTCCTCGACACCGAGGTCTACTCGAACACCGGCGGGCAGGCCAGCAAGTCGACGCCCCTGGGGGCCGTGGCCAAGTTCGCCGCCCAGGGTAAGGCCACCGCCAAGAAGGACCTGGGCCTGATCGCCATGTCTTACGGCAGTGTCTACGTCGCCCGCGTGGCCATGGGCTACGACGACGTGCAGACCCTGCGGGCCATCCAGGAGGCCGAGGCCTTCGACGGGCCCTCGCTGGTGATCGCCTACAGCCACTGCATCGCCCACGGCATCGACATGCGCCGCGGCCTCGACCAGCAGAAGCTGGCCGTGCAGTCGGGTATGTGGACCCTCTACCGCTACAACCCGGCCCTGGCCGGCGAGGGCAAGAACCCGCTCACCATCGACAGCAAGCCGCCCTCGATCAGCCCCGAGCAGTACATCGCCGGCGAGGGGCGCTTCCAGATGCTCCAGCGCAGCGACCCCCAGCGCTCTGAGCAGCTGATCGCCGAGGCCAAGCGAACCAACGCCGAGCACTACCATCGCCTCGAGCAGATGGTGCGACCTGAGTCCGAGTAGAGGAGATGGAACATGCTTGACCTGACCACGAGCTACCTCGGGCTCACCCTGAGCACGCCGATCGTCGCCTCGGCCTCGCCCCTCTCGCAGCGGGCCGAGATTGTGCGCCGCCTCGAGGAGGCGGGCGTGTCGGCGGTGGTGATGTACTCGCTCTTCGAGGAGCAGATCATCCACCAGAGCCTCGAGATCGACCACCTGCTCAGCCACGGCGCCGAGAGCTTCGCCGAGGCCCTGAGCTACCTGCCCGACACCGGCCGCTACAGCGTCGGGCCCGAGCGCTACCTCGAGCAGCTGCACAAGCTGCAGCAGACCGTCGACATCCCGGTGATCGGCAGCCTCAACGGCGTCTCGCCCGGCGGCTGGGTCCACTACGCCAAGCTCATGCAGGAGGCCGGGGCCGACGCCGTTGAGCTGAACATCTACTACATCCCGACCGACCCGAACATCACCAGCGCCGAGCTCGAGCAGACCTACGTCGACCTGGTCAAGGCGGTGCGCTCCGAGATCACGGTGCCCCTGGCCGTGAAGCTCAGCCCCTACTTCACCGCCTTCCCCAACCTGGCCTGGCGGCTGATGGAGGCCGGCGCCGACGGCCTGGTGCTCTTCAACCGCTTCTACCAGGCCGACATCGACCTCGAGAGCCTCGAGGTGGTGCCCAACCTGCGCCTGAGCACCTCGGACGAGCTGCGCCTGCCCCTGCGGACGATCGCCCTGCTCTATGGGCGCGTGCCGATCGACTTCGCCATCACCGGCGGCGTCCATACCGCCCACGATGTGCTCAAGAGCATGATGGCGGGCGCTAAGGTCGCCTGTATGGCCTCGGCGCTGCTCCACGGCGACTGCCAGGCCCATGTGCGCGATGTGCTCACCGACCTGCGGGCCTGGATGGAGGAGCACGAGTACGAGTCGATCATCCAGATGCAGGGCAGCATGAGCCAGCGCCATGTGGCCGAGCCCGCGGCCTTCGAGCGGGCCAACTACATGAAGGTCCTCGGCTCGTTCCGCTTCAGCGACGGCTCGGCGGCCCACTCGGCCCTCACCAGCGGGATGCTCTACCCCTTCCTCAACACGCCCCTGGACGACGAGTAGCCGTCAGCTCGCTGCGGCTCGCTCACACGGGGAGGGCATTGCCCTCCCCGCTCGTATTTCCCGGATTGGCCGCCTCAGGAATGCGATATAATATTCACAAACCTGCACGGCATGATGGCCAGCACACTGGGAAGGAGCGACCGATGGCGGGCAGGACCCTGACGGCGATGGACCCGGGCCAGATCTTGAGCGACACGGGCGCCGATACGTTCCGCGGCGAGCTGCTGAGCGCCCACGCCGTGCGCTGCGGCAACCTCTGGCTCGCCAACGCCACCATCTACAACGATGGCGCCGCCGAGATCGAGATCCGCTGCAGCATGGACGAGGCCCGCAACCGCTGGGACGCCGAGATCTACTACTACTCCTTCGAGCGCGCCGTAGCGGCCCTGCGCGAGTACGAAGAGACCGGCAACATCCCCGAGGGCGAGTAGTACCCCGTCCAACCTTGTTTGACGGGTTGAAGAGTGTCTTTGCGGGGAGGCCAGGCCTCCCCGCGCCCCTCCTGACGGGTAGCCTCCCGTAGGGGCGCATCCAGCCTCCCGTAGGGGCGCATCCAGCCACCTGTAAGGGCGCACCCATGTGTGCGCCC